>CALEPT010000236.1 GCA_937910385.1 uncultured Ruminococcus sp.
TTTCACCTATGCACTTTTGGAGCCCTTTTTCTGCATTTCTATTTTACCATAAACACACCAGCCTGCCATTCTTGAAACAGCGAATAATGGTGTGAACAGCTCCTCCGGAATACCGAGCATTTTATATACAAATCCGCTGTACATATCAATATTAGCACACATTGCTTTTCCACTGTGCTTGACCTCATCAAACACAACAGGAGTGAGACGCTCTATTGATCCAAGCAGATGAAACTCCCTTTCAAACTCCGTACCCTCGGCAATTTTACCGGCGTACTCTTTTAGTATCGTTGCACGGGGGTCGGAAAGAGTATACACAGCATGACCCATTCCATAGATAAGTCCGCTGCCGTCACCTGCTTCCTTTCTGAGTATCTTACGCAGATATTCTGCAAGCTCATCATCATTTTCCCAGTCTGAGACATTTGCCTTTATGTCATTCTGCATTGTGATAGCTTTATGATTGGCACCGCCATGTCTCTGACCTTTAAGTGAGCCGATAGCTGCGGCATAAGTTGAATACGGATCCGTGCCCGATGATGTAAGCACGCGGCAGGTAAAGGTCGAGTTATTACCGCCGCCATGCTTGGCGTGCAGCATGAGCATAAGGTCAAGGAGCTTTGCCTCCTCACGGGTAAAATATCTGTCAGGCCGCAGAGTTGACAGAATATTCTCGGCTGTAGACTGCCCACTGATAAGTGGGTGCATTATCATTGACCTGTCATCAAAGCACCTGCGTTTTGTCTCGTATGCAGACACCATGATAACGGGCATTTTTGCGATAAGTGAGATCGCTGTATCTATCTCATGCTCCGGAGTTATCGAATCCGGTTCTGTGTCATAGGAGTACAGTGCCAGAACAGACCTTGCCATTTTATTCATTATGTCTCTCGACGGAGCTTTAAGTATCATGTCCTCAAAAAATGTTCCCGGCAGAGGACGGTTATCCGAGAGAAGCATGGTAAAGTCCTCAAGCTCGGTTTTATCGGGAAGTCTGCCGGTAAGCAGAAGATATACTATCTCCTCATAGCCAAAACGATTTTCGGCTATTGAATTTTCGATAAGATCGTTAATATCATATCCCCTGAAGATAAGTCTGCCCTCGGCAGGCTTCTTCTCGCCGTCATCAACTACATAGCCGTGAACATTGCATATATTTGTAACTCCTGCCATAACACCTGTTCCGTCAGGATTACGCAAGCCGCGTTTTACGCTGTATTTATCAAAGTATTCAGGCGGAATAAGGTTGTTTTCCGTAAAAGCCGAATACATTGTATTCTTAAAGCCATTCATAATAAAGCATTCCTTTCGGCTCAGTTTTTTCAGCAGGCCTTTATTCTGATTTTATCACTGTTGTGACCGTACTTCCTCCCGTCGTAACAGTCGTGGTGACTGATGTTGTAACGGTGGAGGTATTGGTCGATTTATCGGAAGAACTGCTCCCGCTGACAGTGACAGTAGTGACAGTCTTTCCGTCTTCGGATACAATAGTTTTTGTCCCCTTGAATTTTTTGCTTTCCATTTCAAACACCTCACTTGATTATCTTGAAGCAGACTGTTTTCGCATTGATAAGCGGACTGTGGTACTCAAAATAGACCGTTCCCGAAACAGGCGACCTTATCTCTGATACAAGCTCGCCGTCAAAGGGGTCGGTGATGCGTCCGAGAATATCGCCGCGCTCAACAGTTTTCCCGATGTCTGTAAGGCTGACGAATATCCCAGCCGCCTCAGACTGCACCTGCCTTGTATCGCTTTCGTTCATTATAACTGTGATATATCCGGGAGGTGTTTTGGCACTGATGATACCTCGTTTGTCCATAAATCTAAGGATAGCGTTCACAGCCTCGTCAGCTGATTTTTCGTCTATCTCATCAGTTGCATTTGCGTAGACTGAAAACGCTTTAGTCTCCCATATCTGCCAGTTGTAATTGAGCGTTGTGGTATCATAGGGACGCGGCTTGCGTACAATGCCGAATTCAAGTCCGAAATCTTTCATCAGCTTACTGTCCGTAAAGCCTGTGTCCATGACCTTTACATGGGGCAGAAAGTTGCCTTGCTGATAAAAGCTGGCAAGCTGTATGCCGTATTCGTAGTCCTTTATCTTGGTGAATATACCGTCTGCGATACGCTGGGTAGTCTCTCCCTGATCGTAGCCCGGAAACATACGGTTGATGTCGGTGTTGTCCATTGCCCAGAAACGCTTACCGATGTTCATTGAATAATAATTCACGCAGGGGATGACCAGTATCTCGCAGCCCTCAGCGATACGTCCCTTTGCCTCCAGCTTTTTCAGCTCTTGGACCATTCGGCTGCAAACATACATCTGCTGCACTTCGTTTCCGCGCATTGCCCCCACTATTGCAAGAGCTTTCCTGCCGTGTCCGAAGCAGTAGCCGATGATGTCGAGCTGTTCACGGTAGGGTGACTTCATCGAAAATAGTACCTTCTTCTTCATTGCCCTTCGCCTCCCGATGTCATCAGAATCCTTGCAAGGAGCGAGCCTCCGTAAACTACGGGATATTCACGCATTGTAAATATCATTCCGTCGCAGACAGCAAGCACCTTTTCGACTATCTTTGATGTTAGCGGATCGACTACATCGCCGATGTGATCGCCTTTTTTAACGGTATCGCCAAAGTCCGCAACAGGCACAAATATCCCTGCCGCATCGGAGTTCACAAAGCCCACCTCATATCCCTCCGACACAACAGGCTCATGGACGGGAGCAGTCTCGCCCTGCCACATTCCGATCTCTTTCATCAGATTGAGAACGCCGTCAAAAAGCTGCTGACAGTATTCTTTGGTGATACGCATACCAACTCCCATTTCCACGACAAGTGTCTTTGTCCCCCTGCTGTTGAGAGTGTGGGCAAGTGTCGATTCAAGCACCGTTGCAGCATCGTGGATCCACACAAAATCCACGTTCATCATCTTTGCGTAGGGAAGAAGTGTCGGCGCAGTGGGAACGCTCATGCGTATCTGAGGTATCTCACGGAGAAAAATATTGCTTGAATGAACGTCGATGCAAACGTCCGAGCCGCTGAGATCGTCAATTATCGAGGAGCATATCACCTCTATCATTGTCCCGTCCTTTGTCCCCGGGAATACACGGTTCATATCGAGGTCGAACATGGGTATTCCCCTTGTTATACTGTCTATTCCCATTGGATTCAGCGCAGGATATATATCGAGTATACCGTCAAACTGATCTATGTGTTCATCCACATATTTTCCAACCATATAGGCAAGATACTGCCCCTCCAGCTCGTCGCCGTGAGTGCCTGTGACAAGGCTCAGACGGTTCTTGCTTTTGCCGTTTTGTATCCGCCGTTTTCGGATATTCAGGTTTTCATTGACTGCAAGTGCGGCACTTGCAACAGTTTCTATCATTCTATACACAGCCTTTCTATTTTCTCTGGCGGATAATATCCGCCCCTGCAGTTAGCTCAATACCGACCGTACAAGCTGTAACTGCTTAGTGTACTTGCCGAACATCACACCTCTGTCAATAGCGCAGTCACGGAAATCACGTCCCTGTGATATCACAAGATAATCGTCGTTCACGGCACAGTTATTCGCAGGGTCGATGCCCTCCCAGTGATCGCCCGTCCAGTACTCAACCCATGAGTGTGTCTCGCCGTCACAGAATGCAAGCCCTGCGATATATCTTGCAGCAATGCCGTCCATTCGCAGAAGTGAAATAAGAATGTGTGAGAAGTCCTGACAGACTCCTGCTTTCAGTTCAAATGCCTGCGCTGCAGTCGTTGAAATATCAGTCACACCTTTTTTGTAATCAATGATATCTGACAATATATCGCTGAAAAATGCGACTCTGTCAGAAACACTGCCAATATATCTGTCCTTCAGCTCCGCATAGAACTTTCTCAGCTCATCATCTGGAGCAGTGTACTCGGACTGATAAAGATAGCAGGGCATATAGTCGGTGCGGTGCTTTACGGAGTCCACCTCAGCAGTTCCCTTTATTTCAAAGTCAAGGTAGCGGTGGTCGTCCCTCAGATAGCCTGCCGTCACATTGTTGCCGAATGCGTCAACAGTCTGCTGAGTCGGAACATATGGAGAAATATTCAGGCTGCACGAAAGAATATGCTGAGAAGTGCTCTCCGGAGGCATTATACGAAGTGCAAAGCTGTGGTCGTGAACGTAATCATCGAATGTCAGCTTGGTGGAAAAATAGAAGTTCATTCGTTTCATACCGCCGCCCCCATTGGTTCAAAAAGATGTTCAAGATCAACGAGTGCGGTGCTGCTTTCCGATGAATATTTCTCCGCAGAGCCTACTATATCCTCGATCTCTCCGAAATACTGTGAATTGCAGCAGAACGGTGTATTTTCGGGGACATTTTTCAGTCTCTTGCACAGCCGCCCGAACTCCTTTTTAACAGATTTGTAGGGATAGCCTGTGCGCATATACAGGTCGAGCCGCTCCACTGTTTTTCCGCAATAGATGATGTTTTTCTTTTCTTCATCGTACACGTTGTCCGCAATGCAGCCCCAGAACGCATACAACTGATCCACAAGCGGAAGAAGTGAAAGCCGTGTATTTTCCGACATTTCAGACTTTGCAAGAGTGTCCTTTGCAAGCTGCAAAAATGAAAGCGTTTCCGTTGAAATTTCCTCACGGAGAACTATGCCGTTGTCATATGCTCTTTCAAGACTGTATGCGACGGAGTTGGGATTTTTACTGTCGTAAAGAAAGCTGCGGAAGAAATCCCTGTTGCTGCCGTAGCTGTCAGAAAGCCCGAAATATCCCAGATATTCAGCATATCCAGACCTATTGTCTATGGTTCTGTCATAGAGCTTCTGCAATGTTTTCAGAGTTGTGAAAACCCTTTCGGTATAGCGTCCCAGCCAGTAAAGGCGGTCGCTGTGTTCTAACGAGATAGTACCCATGTATCCTTAAAGCCTCCTCCTTGCGATGAGTTTACTACGAATGAATCGGGATTTCGCGAGAACCGTGTAAGTCCCGACGCCCACACCTTTGTTATTTCGCCTGTCAGCACAAATGCTCTCAGGTCGGCTTTACGCATCACCGTTTCGCCGTTGTCGAGAATCGGCAAATCGAGGAAATCGATGACCTCCTGTGCGATAAATCTTCTTGGCTCGGCGATTATAGTTCTGCGGAATTCCTCTAATTTTTCTTTTGTAAGATCGTTGCCGAAGACTACTCCGTATCCGCCGGCCTCCGCAACGTCCTTGATGACCAGCTTTTCGAGATTGTCCAGAACGTACTTCATGTCGTCCTCATAGAACGGCAGATACGTCGGAGCATTATGAAGTATCGGCTCCTCGTCAAGATAGTATTTTATCATCTTAGGCACAAAATAATAGATTCCCTTGTCGTCAGCCACGCCGTTTCCCGGAGCGTTTATAATTCCCACATTTCCGCTGCGGTAGACCTCCATGAGATTGGGTATTCCGATAAGCGATTCAGGCAGGAAGTTCAGCGGGTCAAGATATTCATCGGCAATTCTGCGGTAAAGAACGCCTATCCTTGTCTTGCCGCCCGAATAGGTACGGTGATAAAGAATATTGTCCTCGACGAAAAGCTCATCGTTCTGCACAAGTACCGAGCCAGTATGCTCCGCCAGATAGGAGTGCTCAAAGTATGCCGCATTATACCGCCCGGGAGTAAGTATCGCCCTTATGCCGCCGCAGTTCGCATTCTCCATAGTCTCTTTAAGCAGCTTTGCGTAATTGCGGTTATCAACTATGTCATTTTCCCGGAATGCCTGCGGTGCAGCGATACGGGTAAGCTCCCTTGCGATAAGCGGATAGGAAGCGCCTGACGGTATACGCAGATTGTCCTCCAGTATGTACCATTCTCCGTCCTTTGCCTGCACAAGGTCGATGCCTGAAATATGGCTGTATACCTTGTTTTTCGGAGTTATCCCCTCACACTGAGCAAGATAGCCCTTTGAGATGTAGATGAAGTCCTCGGGGATAATGCCATCCCTGACTATCTTTTTTTCGTGATAAATATCAAAAAGGAACTCATTCAGGGCGTTTACACGCTGAACAAGTCCCTTTTCAATACTTTTGAAATCCTCTGCCGAAATGACTCGGGGTATAGGGTCGAATGGGAAAAACTGTTCATTGAAAACACCGTTTTTATATATGCCGAACTTAACGCCGTAACGTCTTAAAAGCTCATTGATCTCGTCTGCGTTGCCTACTGCCTTTGTGCACTGCTCCTGCATAAGCTGTGTCATTTTTATCACTCCAATCTTTCATAATTATAAATAAAAAACGGTGCTTGCTCCGAATCGGAGAAGCACCGTTGCTCAATTTTTATTTACAGCTTTATTTTACCACGATGATCTTGAAAAGTCAAGAGCTTTTCAGAAAAAATTTGAACAAGTTTACCGCCCTTCACGGTACAGCTTTTTCAGCTTTTTGACGGAAGCATTGCCTCCGCCGTCACTGATATAAACGTCATATTCTCCCTTTATACTGCCGATTGTTACGATTTTTTCAGCACCTGTATATGCTTTCAGTTTCTTCATCATATCATGCTTTGATGCAAGGGGAGAGAATATTTTCAGATATAAAAATCCCTTGTATTCCGAAAGCGAAACGGTTATCCTGACCTGTTCTCCAAGTGCTTTATCAAGCCGTCTTTTCAGCTCAAATACCTTGCTTTTTTCCGCAAGCACTGTTATGTACAGCACATTTTCCTTGTCATCATATCGCCTTAAAGACGAGCGTATGTAGTTTCTGTAAGTCGAATGACAGTGGGAATCGTAAAGCTCCTTTTCGGCGATGTTGCGAAATTCTCCGTAATATATCAGCAGGGTAGCATCGTACATCACATTCACAAAGCAGTGCATATCACATTCGCTGATGATCTTCTCAGCCTGTGTACTTACGTCCCGAGGGAGAAACTCCGCTTCAAGATAACGTTTCCCCTTCATATCGTATAACGCAGCACCATCCATGACTATCAGCGGCAGCTTCAGGTCAACTCCGCTCATGATAGTTCGGACTTCGGCAGGAGTTCTCACTGTGGAAACAGTAAAACGCGCTCCGGCGGCAATAAGCCTGTTCAGCTCGACCTTGCTGTATTGCACTGCCGAGGGACTGTCCGAAATAAGCACATCGTCAATTCCGCTGACAAAAAGCGTATCGTTCCTATGCTTTATAGGAATATGAAACTCGTTAACTGCAAGTCCTACTCCTATGCCTATGAATGTATCAAGCACTCTGTTCAGCACGAACAAATAAGGGTCCTCATCAAATGAATGAGTGAGAGCAATGCTCAGGAATACAACACATGAGAAAAACGATGCATTCCGCTTGTTCATAACAACAGTCGTGTATATAACGGGAATTATCATAACAGATGCAAGCAGGTATACGATAACAGGCGAGGTTATTGCGGCAGTATGGAGAAATACTATGAATAATAGTCCGTATACAGCGCCTGTGAAAGTGCCGATAGAGCGCTGCCCTGCGTTGTTTTTCGTGGAGTCGGCATAGGGCTGCATACACCACAGGGCGGCAAGTGCGCTGTAAAAGGGTATGCCGTTTCCGATAGGCAGAAGTGTCCGCAGATAGTATATCACCATACATAACGCAACTGCAATTGCTGATTTTATTATCCGTCCTCCAATGAACGGGAATTTTTTGTGAGTGACCATTTTTCTCGCCTCAGATAGTAATAAGTAAATGCTCCTTTTTTATGTCATTATATAGAATACAGTTACAACGGCTCACGTCATACACACCGATCACGTCGGACATCTCACTTCCGCCCTCAAGGTCGGTTATGATATTCATGAACTGTTTCAGTTTTTCGGGAGCGTAACGTCTGGTCTTTTCATTGTTGAATACGGCCGTGTAGAGTATCTGCGCTTCAACAAGATCCTGAAAGATATGACTTCCGTAGGAGAGCTCGGGATTATAACCCGCTCTTGCCTCCTCCATTTCACATATCGCCTCAAATGCACTTATATCCGAAAAAGCCGTAGGTACGCCAAGTTCCGGTGAAGAAGTCCCGACCCTGCCGGGGACCATGAGAAGCATATGCTTGTTTTTATCACGGAAATGCCAGTTTATCTTACCGATCATTTTTGCAACTTCATTTTTTCTGGTATATGGCATATTGTAGTATGTGACAGGATCAACGTAAACTATGAGATCCAGCTTTGAGGAACGTGAAAGTCCCATTGAAGCTCCACAGCTTTCAAGCAGAATATGCTCAGCGTCTGTGTTTTCAGGAACTTCTACCGCTGCCTGATCCTTCATGACCTGCAGCGGTCTGCATTGCAGCAGATCAACGGTATAGTCGCCGTCCTCGGAGACATTTATGGTAAACTCCGTATCGACAGGATACTCATACTCGTTCTGTATACATCGGAGCATTCTCTGCATCTGCGACATCAAGGTTTTATTGCTAACAAGCCCCTTGCATGAAATAAATCTTACCTGAACCTGTCTGCCCATTTCACGAAGTCTGCTCTCGGCATCGAAGTCATGCTCCAGAAGTATATTTCCAAGATAGTCGGGTATGTCAGGCTCTATCGTACGAAGGGGCAGACGTTCAAGGTCATGAATAGAAGTGTTTATGACCTCGACTTTGCCCTGTGAGAACCTATGCTTCTCAGCACACCCCGAATAAGCCGACCTTTCGGGCTTATCGAGACTTACAAGGCGGGGATACGAGCCTTCTGTTCTGTCTACCGCCGATGTTCCGAGACCCATTACAAGTCGCAGCATTCCTGCGTTAGGATCCGAATCCCTGAGGAATCTGTACGGACTGTATGAATAGCCAACTCCCGCAGCACAGGGCATGTAGTATGAGCCGTAATACGAGCCGGAAACTCGCTGTATCAGCAATGCCATTTGTTCATCGCGTTTATCAAGTCCGCGACGCTTTCTGTAATCGAGAGCGGAAAGGCTCATGGTGCTTGCGTATACAGTTTTTACTGCCCTCTCAAATTCTTCGAGCCGTTCCTCCGGTGTACCTCTGTTTGCGCAGAATACGGACTCGTATTTTCCTGCAAAAGCATTTCCGAAACCGTCCTCCAATATACTGCTTGAACGGACAATGTAGGGATCCTGTCCGTAGTATTCTATGATACGATTAAGCTGTTCACGGATTTCATCTGAGAATTTACCGTTCATAAGCTGCTCTGCGAACTTATCCGCAAGTGCAAAGTAGCCGTCCTCTGTTCTCTGTTTTATTCGCATATCCCAGAAATCATTGTCAACGATATAGGTATAATAAACATCAGAACCAACGTAGAAGGAATCGTGAGGTTCAATGACGTCATCGATATCAGGCTCGCTATTCCTGATAATAGCCCTCGCCAGCAGCATTCCGCAGGCTTTTCCGCCTATCATGCCTGTGCCGATCATGTGATCTCTCACCGTAAAATAGTCCTCGGGGGTGAAATGCTTTTTTACCATTTTACGCATTTTTTCATCACGGGTCATCATGATATTGCACATTTTGCTCTGATCGTCGGTCATATCCGCACCGCTTTCGTGTAGTATCTTCGCCTTGTTGAAGAATCTGTCCCATGAATCCGTGTACTGCTCGTCTGCTGAGCGTTGTGCATTTCCGAGTGCCTGATAGAATCTGCTTGACCTTACACCGTCAAGTATCGGGCGGAATCTGCCGGTCTCAGGCTCATAAGTATGCGGCAGGAACATCGTATCAGAATTCCTGTTCCACACCTTTTCGGGTCTAACATAAACGTTGCGCTTATCTGAGTAGACATCAAGGAAAAGCTGTGTCGTATCAAGTATCTTATTCACCGCACTGACCGAATGCTTTCCGCGAATTATCGGGAAGAATGCAACTGTATCAAGTATGAAGAGAAACGGACAAGTCACTCTGAAAAAATTGCCCATCATAAGGTCGGTCGCCCATACTGCCTGCAATTCGGAGAGACAGTCAAAAACATAGAATGTGTCCCGCCCTTCACGTTCTATCGCATTATGTATCTCAACCGTGAATGTCTCGAATCTGTGCGACAGCGGCACTTCAATAGTCCTGACCTCGGGGCAGTTTACTACAAGCGGTTCATGGCTTGCAAAACGAAAGTATATGATGTTCCTGCCGTCGGCGATCGCCTGTCTGAGATAAGGCTTCATAAACAGACGGAACTCAGACAGGTCAGAGACCCGCCATACCACATTGTCGCCAAGTCTTATGTTATCAAGCGCATTGTCCATTTCAGGTATTCCTGACAATATCCTATCAAAAGCAGCCATATTCTCCGACCTCCTATAAAACAAAAACGGCGCTGAATTACTCAGCGCCGTTGCTTCTTAGCTTTGTACATATTATATCACTCACTTTTGCGTTTGTCAAGAAAATTTTTCTTGACATATCAGTATTTTGAGTCTATAATAATCTTATTGAAAGGCAAAGGCGCTGCATTTCGGGCAGTGCCTTTTTCTTGTTTCAGGAGGGATACTATGAAGGACGGTTTTATAAAAATTGCCTGCGCAACGCCTGATATAAAGGTTGCGGACTGCCAGTACAACGCAGACAGGATCATTGAGCTCATCACCGAAGCCCACAGCAAGGGAGTAAAGATAATATGCTTTCCTGAGCTGTCAGTAACTGGCTACACCTGCGGAGACTTGTTTTTGCAGGACGCACTTTTAAGCTCGGCAAAAAGCGAACTGGTAAGGATAGTAAAAGAGACAGAAAAGCTGGATATCGTTTCGATCATCGGAGTACCGCTTACAGTTTGCGGAAAGCTGTACAACTGTGCCGTTATCACAAACAAAGGCAAAGCTATCGGAGCAGTTGCAAAGCAAAATATCCCAAATTACAGCGAGTTTTATGAAATGAGATATTTCACTGCAGCCAATAACAGCCTTTGTGCAGATATGCAGCTTGATGATGAATATTCCGTTCATATTGAAGACAGTATTTTTATGTGCAGGGAGCTTCCCGAGCTAACATTCGGCATCGAGATATGTGAGGATATGTGGGTGAGTTCTCCGCCTTCTGAACGTCTTGCTGCATCGGGAGCCGTAATAATTTTCAATCTTTCCGCAAGCGATGAGGTCATAGGAAAGGCTGATTACCGAAGGACCCTTGTAAAAGCACATTCGGGCTCTCTTTCCTGCACTTATGCATACGCAGATTCGGGTATAGGCGAATCCACGCAGGATATGGTTTTTGCAGGACATGATATAATTGCGGAAAATGGCTCTGTTATTGCAGAATCCAAGCTGTTTTCAAAAGGGTTTGTCGTTGCAGATACGGACATAAAAAAGCTTGCTTATGAACGAAGGAGAATGAATACATTTACCGCTTCTCCGGATATGAAAAGTACTTATTTCAGCCTTGAAACCAAAGAAACGAGACTTGAAAGGCATTTCCCGAAAACGCCTTTCGTATCGTCCGATAAGAAACTACTCGACAGCAGATGTGAGGAAATACTCACTATGCAGGCGGTCGGTCTTATGACAAGACTGCGGCATATTGGCTGCAAGACTGCTGTCCTCGGACTTTCGGGAGGCCTCGACTCAACGCTTGCACTTATTGTTGCTGTCCACGCATTTGATATGCTGGGACTTGACAGAAAAGGTATCCACTCTATAACAATGCCATGCTTCGGTACTACCGACAGGACCTATAACAACGCCTGTTTGCTTGCAAAGGCTTATGGTTCGACGCTCATTGAAATAAATATATGCAGCAGTTTAATGCAGCATTTTTCTGATATAGGACAGTCACCTGACATTCACGATGTGACATACGAAAACTCACAAGCAAGAGAACGAACGCAGGTGCTAATGGATAAAGCTAATCAGCTCGGCGGTATCGTCATCGGAACAGGAGATCTCTCAGAGCTTGCACTCGGCTGGGCAACCTATAATGGAGATCATATGTCAATGTATGCAGTAAATGCATCTATACCCAAAACTCTTGTGCGCTGGCTGGTAAACTATGAAGCTGAAATATCAGAGGGCGAGCTGAAAAAAGTCTTGTTCGATATACTGGATACTCCTGTTAGTCCCGAGCTTCTGCCGCCTGATAAAAACGGTGCTATATCACAGAAGACTGAAGATATAGTCGGACCGTATGAGCTTCACGATTTCTTCATGTACTATATGCTGAGATATGGATTTTCTCCGTCAAAGGTATTCCGTATCGCCTGCCTTTCATTCGCCGACACCTATCCCAAGGAAGTGATAATGAAATGGCTGAAAATATTCTATCGACGATTCTTCAACCAGCAATTCAAGAGATCTTGCCTCCCTGACGGACCGAAAGTCGGAACGGTTACTCTCTCTCCGCGCGGCGACTGGCGAATGCCAAGCGATGCCTCTGTTAATATGTGGTTGAAAGAATTAGAGAGTATTGATCAATAATATGATTTATTCAGCAATATTGAAAAACTCAAACCGCATAGGAACAATCCTAAGCGGTTTTGCGTATGCGTTCGATTAAGATACGGCTTCATGCGCGAAAAGAAATCGCGCCCCAATTTTACTGAGACGCGAATATGCCTGCGGAGGAGCCCCGCTGGAGCTGGAAACGTGACTTGAACACGCGACTTCAGATTTCAATAAAGCAAGAGTCCCGATACAAATGTATCGGGATTCTTTATCCTATTCGGTTTGATTTAGTATTCTGCGTTAAAGACATCTTACATCAGAAAGGTTTTCCCCGACAAGTTTTGAAACACTATGAATAAAACATAATTATTTTTCGGGCACTGAGATAACATCCTTCCGCATATATGGCTGAAGTGCTTTGGGTATCCTTATGCTGCCGTCCTCGTTGAGATTATTTTCAAGAAATGCGATGAGCATTCTTGGCGGAGCTACAACCGTATTATTGAGGGTATGTGCGAAGTACTTGCTGCCGTCGGAGGACTTGACTCTGATACCAAGACGGCGAGCCTGAGCGTCGCTGAGATTCGAACAGCTTCCCACTTCAAAGTATTTCTGTTGTCTTGGAGACCATGCCTCAACGTCAATGCTCTTAACCTTAAGGTCTGCGAGATCACCCGAACAGCATTCGAGAGTTCTTACAGGGATATCAAGCGTGCGGAAGAACTCTACGGTATAGCTGTAGAGCTTGTGGAACCAGTCCATGCTGTCCTCAGGTTTGCAAACTACTATCATCTCCTGCTTCTCAAACTGGTGGATACGGTAGACCCCCCTTTCCTCTATGCCGTGAGCACCGACCTCTTTTCGGAAGCAGGGAGAATAGCTCGTAAGAGTCTTCGGAAGCTCGTTCTCGGGGACTATCGTGTCAATGAATTTACCTATCATTGAGTGCTCACTTGTTCCGATGAGATAGAGATCCTCACCCTCTATCTTGTACATCATTCCCTCCATTTCCGCGAAACTCATAACGCCCGTAACGACGTCGCTGCGGATCATAAAAGGTGGAATATAATATGTGAATCCCTTGTCTATCATGAAATCACGGGCATAAGAAAGAATGCACGACTGAAGCTGTGCGATATCACCACAGAGATAATAGAAACCGTTACCACTGGTCTTTCTTGCACTGTCAAGGTCGATACCGTTGACTTTTTCCATTATATCAACATGATAAGGCACTTCAAATTCGGGGACAGCAGGCTCTCCGAAGCGCTCAACTTCAACATTTTCACTGTCGTCCTTACCTATCGGCACACTTTCGTCGATTATATTCGGGATAACGAGCATGATCTCGCGGATATCAGCTTCAAGCTTTACTTCAAGCTCTTCCATTTCGGTGAGCTTGTCCCCTATCGCAACGACTTCTGCCTTGACCTTGTTCGCCTCGTCGATCTGTTTTTTGCCCATAAGAGCGCCGATCTCCTTGCTCTTGACCTTGCGCTGATTTCTGAGATTATCGCACTCTACTTTAGTTTCTCTGTACTTTCTATCGAGCTCTATCACCTTGTCCACGAGCTCAAGCTTCTGATCCTGAAACTTCTTTTTTATATTTTCCTTAACGATTTCGGAATTTGTTCTGATAAGCTTAATGTCGATCATTTTTATAAACTCCTTTATTCTTCCTTTGCAAGCTTTCTTGCGAGCTCTGCAAGGTCTTCCTTGTCATAAAATTCGAGTATCAAAGCGCCTTTATTTTTTCCGTAATCTACCTTGACCTTTCTGCCGAGACTCTCATTGAGAGAAAGCTCCATTTCAACAAAATAATTGTCAATTTTTTTATCAGAACCTTTTTTTGCAGGTTCTTCACTGCCCGAATTCTGAGCTATTTTTTCTACCTGCCTTACAGTAAGACCTCCGTCCGCAGCCTTCAGTGCAGTTGCAATAAGCAGCTCTTCATCTTCAAATCCGAGAAGTGCTCTTGCATGACCTGCGGAAATGTCGCCATTTTCGAGCATTTTTATCACCCGATCCGGCAATGAGAGCAGTCTTACTGAGTTGGCAACAGCAGAACGGGATCGTCCCACCATTTTAGCGACCTTATCTTGAGTCATTCCGAACTTTTCAATGAGTTCATTATAACCCGCAGCCTCTTCAACGGGATTAAGATTTTCTCTCTGGAGATTTTCGATAATAGCTATCTGCATAGCTTCCATATCGGAAAGCTCTTTAATATTAACAGGGACTTCATCAAGTCCGAGCATTCTTGCCGCACGCCATCGCCTTTCACCGGCAACTATCTGATATCCTCCCGTATCCATGGGACGGACGAGTATCGGCTGCAAAATGCCATGTTCTCTGATAGAATCCGCAAGTGCAGCGATAGCTTCATCGCTGAAGGTTTTTCGCGGCTGATCGCGATTGGGCTCTATTTCAGCTGTTCTTAAGGTCTTTTTTACCTGAATATCATTTGTATTATCAATAAACAATGTGTCCAGACCCGAACCTAATCCACCTTTTGCCATATTTCAAATTCATTCGCTGTCGGAATGACTCTCCTTTCCTGAATTTTTCTTGAAAGAAAAGATACCTCTGCGTTTTTTCTTAGGAAGCTCCAACGGCTCACCGAGTATTTCGTGACATACAAGCTCATATGCTTCTGCACCCTTTGATGCTTTATCATAATACATTACCGGTTTTCCGTGGCTTGGCGCTTCGGAAATGCGCACATTTCTTGGTATCTTTGTCTTAAACACCTTATCGGGAAAATACTTTTCCACCTCTTCAACGACATCATTTGCTACATTAAGTCTGCCGTCAAACATTGTAAATAATATTCCCTCTATTTCGAGAGTAGGATTATAATTATTTTTAACTATTTTTATAGTATTTACAAGCTGAGAAAGACCCTCAAGTGCATAGAATTCCGCAAGCATTGGTACAATTACAGTGTCACAAGCCACAAGACCATTTATGGTTATAGTTCCAAGCGCAGGAGGACAGTCGATAAATATGTAATCATAATCAAGCTTGCACGTCAGAATCTGCATTTTCAAACGATTTACTCTGTTTTCAAATCCTGCAAGTTCTATTTCACAGCCTGCAAGAGATTCTGTTGCAGGAACTATAGAAACATTTTTAAATTCGGTAGAAATTATGGCTTCTTGTATTCTTACTTTACCTGTAAACACATCGTATGCAGTATTCTGAACTGATTTTTTCTTTATTCCGAATCCTGTTGTTGTATTGCCTTGTGGATCAGAATCAATGCACAATACTTTAAATCCCCGTGAACCGAGATATGCCGAAATATTTATGGCAGTTGTAGACTTTCCTACTCCTCCCTTTTGATTAGTAACTGCGATGATTTTGCCCATATGATCTTCCTTTCAAATACTTTATTTTATTATACCACTTTTTTATCGCAATGTAAACATTATTGCATGATTTTTTTGAAATTGTTTCACGTGAAACAAAAAACAGGGACAAAAATATAAATTTTGTCCCTCAAATCATAATTTATCGCTTTTGAATTGGTATTCTAACACGATATTCTATGTAATCTTCATTTTGTATTTTCTTTGAATCAGCAGAAATACCCGCTGCCTGCATTGTTTCAACAGCTTTATTTATCGTATTTACAAACATTTTCACATTCTGAAATACTTTTGATCGTTTCTTGTAGCTTGCTTTTTCACGCTGCGAGCCTATATAATCCTCAATAAGGCGTTCTGTCTTTTCCACATTCAGATTATTTTTGATTACCTTTTCAAGAATATTTAATCTATCCTCAGAATTACCAAGCCTGAGAAGAGCACGCGCGTGACGCTCAGTAAGATTAAATTTAACGATAAGATCCCGTTCTTGCTGTGTCAGTCTCAAAAGTCTCAGCTTATTTGCTATAGTACTCTGAGCTTTTCCAAGTTTTAGGGCAGCATCTTCTTGAGTCATTCCATAATAATTAATTAATTTTTCAATTGCAGCAGCCTCCTCAAAGAAGGAAAGATCCTGCCTCTGAATATTTTCTACGAGTGCAAGGATCGCTGAATGTCTCTCACTGATCTCGTGTACAATACAAGGAACTACGGTAAATCCGCATATTTTAGCTGCACGAAGCCTTCTCTCTCCGGCAATGAGCTCAAATTTTTCTCCGACTCTGCGTACAGAAAGCGGCTGTAATATACCATTTTGTGAGATTGATTCTGCAAGAGCTATGATCTCATTATCAGAAAAATCTGTTCTTGGCTGATGCGGATTAGGTCTTATATCTTTTATTTCTATCTCAACGACCTTATTTATTAGTTTTTCTTTGGTAAAATTCAGAAATCCTGCCATTTATATCTCCTCGATCCTTTGAACTTGAGCTTAGCTCTGTAGTTCTATTTTAACATCATCGGGAAATAATTACCACACAAAAAAACCGCCTTATTTCATCAAATAGGCGGTAAAAAATTCAATTTTTCTCATTATCAAAGCGGATATTTCTTTATCCTTGCGCTATTGCGCGGATATTTTGTCGCAGTCTGCGATATTTTTTTTACTGAAACTATTTTCCTTCTTTCATCAAAAAGATCATATTCTATCAGCGATGATATTTCTCCGCCAAGAAGTGTTATAGCGTTTTGAGAAGAATAAATATCCTCGTTTGGTCCCTTCATTGCAACAAATTTGCCCCTTACAGCGACAAAGGGCAGACATAGCTCGCTCAAAACTGACATATTTGCAACTGCTCTTGCGCAAGATATATTGAATTTTTCGCGATATTCCGGCAATTTTGATATATCCTCAGCGCGTCCATGAATTATCTGAGCCGAAATTCCGAGCTTATCACAAAGCTCCTGCAAAAAAACAGTTCTTTTCTTAAGGCTATCGAGCAAAGTAAGGTGTATATCCGGGCGCAATATATTAATAGGTATTGATGGAAAACCCGCACCTGTCCCAACGTCAATCATTGAGCAGTTTAAAGGTAATTCTACATATTTTTGCAGTAATATACTATCAATAAAGTGCTTTTTCAAAATTTCTGTTGGTTCTGTTATCGCGGTAAGATTTATTTTTTCATTGTATTCTACGAGAAAAGCTGCATAAACTTCAAGCTTTTCATAAATTTCATGTGAGAGTTCCAATTCATACTGATCAAATAGGGAGCTTGCATATTCAAAAACGGGCAGCATTTACTTTTCCTCCCTTTGTCTGAGCCATACTGAAAGCATTGATATATCTGCCGGAGATACTCCTGAAATTCTTGAGGCTTGTCCAAGCGAAACAGGTTTGATTTTATCAAGCTTTTCGGCAGCTTCAAGACGGATTCCTTTGATTTTAGAATATTCTGCATCTACAGGAAGTTTTTTATTTTCAAGCCGATGCATCTGGTCAATTTGCTCAAGCTGTTTTGAAATATATCCTTGATACTTTATTTCAAGCTCAACCTCCTCACATATTTCACGCGAAAGGATTGGTCTTTCCGGATCAAACTGTGCAAGCTCAGCATATTTGAGCTGAGGTCTTTTAACAAGATCAGCCATTTTACAGCCTGTTTTAAGCGGTGCAGTTCCATTTGAAACAAGAAAATCATTGAGCTGGTCGGACGGGGCAATATTAAGTGATGATATACGCGATATTTCGGAATTTACGAGCTTTATTTTTCTTATAAGAGCTTCATATCTTTCATCAGAAATAAGACCAATTTTATGACCAATAGGAGTCAGTCTCTGATCCGCATTATCTTGTCTTAGAATAAGCCTGTATTCGCTTCGTGAAGTCATCATTCTATAAGGATCACTGCAGCCTTTTGTAACAAGATCGTCAACAAGTGTACCAATGTAAGAATTTGAACGCTCAAAAATAAGAGGTTCTTTTCCCATGATTTTCAGAGCTGCATTTATTCCTGCAACTATACCTTGAGCGGCAGCTTCTTCATAACCTGAACTTCCATTGAATTGTCCTGCCCCGTAAAGACCACTTATTCTTTTAAATTCCAACGTTGGAAACAACTGAGTTGGATCACAGCAATCATATTCAATAGCGTATGCAGGGCGCATTATTTCTACATTCTCAAGTCCTTCAATTGTTCTTAAAAACTGAAGCTGAACATCTTCAGGTAAAGAAGACGACATTCCTTGCAAGTAAAATTCTTCTGTTGTAAGCCCCATTGGTTCAACAAAAAGCTGATGACGAGGCTTATCGGAAAATCTGACTATCTTGTCTTCTATAGAAGGGCAATATCTTGGACCAACTCCTTCAATTCTTCCGGAATAAAGAGGAGATCTGTCAAGATTAGCGAGTATAACCTCATGTGTTTTACTATTTGTATAAGTAACATAGCAGCTAACAACGTTATTAAGATTATCTGAATTTGTTTCAAATGAAAAAGGAACTATCTCATCATCACCGTTTTGTATTTCCATTTTATCGAAGTCTATGCTTCTTCTGTGTACGCGGCAAGGGGTACCCGTCTTAAATCTTCTGAGTTCTATTCCATTATCAGCAAGCGATGCAGAAAGTCCAATGCTTGGAAGTGCCGAATCAGGACCGCTTTCATATGAAGCTTCTCCAATGTGTATTTTACCTTTGAGATATGTTCCTGTAGCAATTATAGCAGCTTTCACCGAATATTCAGCACCAAGAGAGGTTATGACAGCGACAATTTGTCCATTTTCTGTTACTATTTCAGAAATTTCAGCCTGCTTAACATATAAATTATCCTGTTTTTCGCAGATATTTTTCATATAGTCATGATATTTCACACGATCAGCTTGAACCCTGAGACTATGAACAGCAGCTCCCTTACCCCTGTTCAACATACGGCTTTGGATAAAGCACTTATCAGCAGCTTTTCCCATTTCACCGCCAAGAGCATCTATCTCACGCACGAGATGACCTTTTGCAGTCCCTCCGATAGACGGATTACAAGGCATGTTGGCAATCTGATCAAGAGATATCGTAAACATGATCGTCCGGCAGCCAAGTCTTGCTGAGGCGAGTGCAGCTTCCACACCTGCATGACCTGCGCCGATAACTGCCACATCGTATTCTCCCATATTGTAAGTCATAAATTTCACTCCCGGAATGTTTCACGTGAAACATTATTTTCCAACACAAAATCTTGAAAACACTTCATTAACTATCGCATCAGTAATTTTTTCACCTGTAAGTTCGAGCAAAGACTGTTCCGCGTAATCTATAAGAACATTAACAGCATCAAGCATTTCACCATTTTCAATGGCATGAATTGCCTTATTTACATTATCAATACACACATCTATACATTTTTTTTGTCTTTCATTTGCAACAGTAGCATCCTGAAAGAATTTCTCATTAAGCATAAAAATATCTTCGATTTCTTCTTTAAGCTTATCTATACCGTTATTTTCTTTGGCAGATAAATATACTATATGTTTAAAATACTTTTCAAGTATTCCTCTATCAATTATTGTCTCAAGATCACTTTTATTAATAACAGCGATCGAATTAATTAAATTAATTTTGTTAATTATATTTATATCATCTTCACTTATATCTTTATTTCCGTCAAATACCGCGATCACAAGCTCGGCAGAGGAAATTGCCTGCTCCGCGATAGAAACACCAATTTTCTCGATCTTGTCAAAAGTCTGCCTTATGCCGGCTGTATCGATAAGTCGCAGAGTAATATCCCCGAGCTTCACAGTCTCCTCAACTGCGTCACGAGTAGTTCCGGCAATATCCGTCACGATACTCCTTTCACAGCCGCTCAAGCAATTAAAAAGAGTTGATTTGCCAACATTAGGACGTCCTACTATAACGGTAGATATACCGCTTCGCAGAAGTCTGCCGCTGTCATAATTCTTAATAAGTGACTCCAGACGGACACGGACAGCTTCGAGATTTGCGAGCAAATATCCGGGCTCAACTTCAGGTATATCCTCATCAGGATAATCCGTCCACGCTGCAAGGCTTCCCAACATATTCATCAGATCATCAGATATACCTTTGACTTTTTTATACGTCGCTCCCTCGCGAAGATTTTCTGCTATTCTAAGTTCTTTTTCACCCTTCGCAGAGATTATGTCCATTACAGCTTCCGCTTGAGTGAGATCTATTTTTCCATTCAAAAAGGCACGTTTCGTAAACTCGCCAGACTGTGCGTTTACAGCTCCGTTTTTTAAAGCAGCTCTCAGAATACGCTTTGTTACATAAAGACCTCCGTGGCATGATATTTCCGCAGTATCCTCACCGGTATAGCTGTGAGGAGCACGAAAAATTGTAAGTATACAGTCATCAAGGCGTTCTTTTTCGTCATATGCACAGCCGTAAGCACAGGTATAACCTTTCATTTCTGAGACATTTTTACCACCGGCAGGAATGAATATTTTTTCAGCAACATCGAGCGCATTCTCACCTGAAATTCGTATCACCGCGATACCTCCCGGGGTATTCGGAGTGGAAATAGCTGCTATCGTAGACATTTTTTCCTCCTAAAAAAACAACGGCAGTTAAGCCGTTGCAATTTTATTATTTGTGGGTTTATCGTGAAGACACTCCTCACACCACTGCTAAAAACAGAAACTGATCGCTGAATCAAAGCTCAATTTTTCCGTAAAGGCCACCCTCAATGCTGTCTTCGGGCTTTGGTCTCTTATAGTCCTTCTCAAAGCTTGTGGAAAGATCGACAGATTTACGCTCGAGATTAACTTCTCTGTCGCGATTTCTCGATCCGCCGTTTCTGTCATTTCTTCTCCCGCCGCGGCGGTCATCACGTCTTTTGCTGCTTCTGGGGTTGTTTGAAGAAATTATTATCTTCCTGTATGGTTCTTCACCGACCGAACGCGAAGAAACTCCCTCTATCTCGGATATAGCCGAATGGATAACACGTCTTTCATAAGGATTCATTGGCTCAAGTGGCTGTGATCTACCCGTTCTGAGTACGGATCTTGCTACTTTTACAGCAAGCTGTTCAAGAGTTTCCTTCCTTTTTTTGCGATAGCCGAGACAGTCGATAGTTATGCGGTAGTAATCCTTGTCTCCCTTATTTGCAATGATAGAGCAGAGATACTGAATAGCATCGAGAGTCTCGCCCCTTCTGCCTATGATAGTACCGTTATTATTGCTGTCAAGGTTGATTATAGCGCCTTTTTCATTCTGATAAACAGTGAATTGTACCTCTACGCCCATAGCTCTGAGAATGCTTGTGATATAATCTCTCGCAAGCTTTACCTTTGAATTGATGAGAGCTTCGTCCTCAATAAACTCATAATTATCAAGGGAATATTCAAGTTCATCATCGTTATCCGACACAGCAGCGGGAACAGTCTCTTCGGCTGCTTTTTCCTTAACTGTCTCTGCGGCCTTTTCTACAACAGGTTTTTCAGCAATCGTTTCTGATTTTGCCTCTTCCTTTTTGGGATCTGCTGCTGCAGGCTTTGCAGTTTCGGCAGTTTTCTTGACATCTTCCTTGGGAGCAGCGGCAGCAGTCTGTTCATTTTTCTCATAAGAAGCTTTTACCTTTGCATCGCTCTTTCCTATGCCGAGGAATCCTTTTTTGCCCTCATCGACGACCTCGAACTTTATCTCGCTCTCTTTGACGCCAAACTTCTTCGCCGCAAGCTCTTTAGCTTCTTCGATAGTTTTTGCTGTAAAAATTTCAGTCATATTTATACCTCCCGCACGACTCAATCGTCGTCGTCATTTTCATCATAATCATCTCCGTACTTTTCAGCCATACGCTTTCTTGCTTCCTTGAGTTTATCTCTGTTCTGCTTATTCTGTTCGGATCTTGACATTTTTTCACCGTTGCTGTTAGTTCTTGCAGAGCCGCCGTTCTGCTGCTGTTCAAGAGCAGCCTGCTGTTCCATCATTCTCTGCATAAAAGTTTTCTTTTCAGGGTGTTTTTCGGCATATATCCTTGCTTTTTCTTTTTCCTTTTCAGCTATAGCCTCTGTTCTTTCGGGAGTAAAATACTGATTAAGTCCAAAGGTTATAAGAAATGAGAATATAGACGACCATATCCAATAGAAGCCTACACCGGCAGGCACATTGAATGCGAACCATATTGAAAGAAGAGGCATACCATACATCATAACGGACATACAGCCTCCGCCCTGCACCGTAGCTCCTATCTTTTTCTGATGCACCTGACTGTAGATAGAAACAAGAAGCTGTGCCAGACCTGCAAGGAAAGGTATACAAAAGAGTATTATAGCTTCTTTTGTCCATGAATCAGGGTGAAGTTCCGGAGTTTTTCCGAGATTTGCGCCGAAAATAGTGAATTTATCGCTGAATTCGCTTACCTTCTGAGAAAAATTCTCAGCAAGATTTGAAAAACTATCGGGCTTTTTATTCAGCGCTTCCATAGTAAAGAGTTCGGAACGAAGATTATTGCTTGCAAATTCCCTGCCATTATTTATTCCGAGTTCTTCAGCAAGGGCTGAAGCTCTTTCAGCAGCCTCAATTCTTATAGACTTTGTTATGCCAAGGATATGTGTTATAGGCTTATAAACAACGTCGATAACGCCAAAAAGGAGGAACATCTGAATGAAAGCAGGCAGGCATGAAGCCATGGGATTTATACCTTCCTGAGCATATAGCTTCTGCTGTTCTTCCTGAAGTCTCTGAGGATTGCTTCCGAAGCTTTTTTTGAGCTTTTCAAGCTTTGGATTAAGCAGCTGCATCCTTGCCGAGCTTTTCTGAGTTTTATAATTTACCGGAAAAAGAATGAGTTTTGTTACTACTGTAAAAATAATAATAGAAACAGCATAATTTTTACAAATATAGTAAATTAATCTCATAAGGTATCCAAAAGGGATACCGATAATATCATAAAGTGCGTTCAAATTTTCATACCTCTTGATTTATTTTGCTGCCGTCGCTTTCTTCATCGGCATTAAAAATGATGTTATCATATTTATTTACTTTAAAAGTAAACTTTTCCGGAACATGATCTATACCGCCCATAGACCACGGATTACACCGCAGAATTCTCCATACTGCAAGAGCGGAGCCTCTTACAGCCCCGAATCTTTTTACAGCAGTCATAGCATAGCAGCTGCACGTGGGATAGTATTTGCACTTTGGAGGAAAAAGGGGAGAAATAAGCTTTTTATAAAGCTTTATAATCCCTAAGATAAGATATTTCATACTCTTTTTTTACCTGAGCTAAAGCTTTTATACATCCTGTTAATTTCAGATATCCCTTTTCTGTACATATATTCGCAGTATTCCTGGGATCTTATCTCACTGAGCAGACTTCTTGCAACTATCACTATATCTATACCTACAGGAATATTGATCTCTGATTCTCTGTAAGCGAAGCGGATAAGTCTTTTTGCTCTGTTTCTGCAAACTGCATTGCCGACCTTTTTTCCGGCGGTTATACCGAGCCTGTTAAACGGCCTGCCATTAGGTCTTACATAGATGACCGAGTATTTTGAAGAAGAATACTTTCCTTTTTTATAAGCGCAAAGGAAATCCTTATTATCCTTCATCATTTCCGTATAAAGCATAATAACACCAATTGAGCTTTTTACTGCTTCTAACAAAAAAGACCACAAAAATCATTTTTGTGGTCAGCCTCGTCAGTGAGTTAATCTTGCTCTGCCCTTAGATCTTCTACGAGCTAAAACCTTTCTGCCGTTCTTAGTAGACATTCTCTTCATAAAGCCATGCTCTTTCTTTCTGTGGAGCTTCTTGGGCTGATAAGTTCTTTTCATACTAAGTGTCCTCCTCTCTGAGAAATATATACAAGAAGATCGTTCAAAACGATCTTTACTGACAAAACCATCATGCAGATACACCTGTCTGCATTACACTAAAACATTATATAATAAAAATATTGTGATGTCAAGCAAATTAGAAAATTTTTCTTAAAATCACGATATTTTCAGATTATTCACCAATTGACCCACTTGAAATAACAATTAAATTTGTATATTAGTTATCAGTTATCATCTAATAATTATATTTGTGATATTAAGCTTATCTGAATCTGAAAAAGGCTGATATCAGGAAGCTGCTAATAAATTATCACTGTTCACTACAACTCAGTTTTCAACAATTTGCCAATTTACGTGTTGAAAAAGAGTTCATTTTCTAACATCGTGATATATAAAAATTCTTGCTTTTTCTTCCTTATTATGATATAATATTAATATGTATCAAAAGATAAAAGAAGATCAAGACAGGAGATAATAAGAGATAATATAATTTCCACGGAGGTATAACATGAATTCATTCGATGAAGTTTTCGATAAAGTTAAGAATTATTGTCTCGAAAACAATACTATTCCCGAAATAGGTATAACAACATGGATAGATCCAATGAAGCCTGTCAGCTTTGACGGAACAAATGCTGTTTTCAGCGTTCAGACCGATTTTCAGAAAAATATAGTTATGACAAATTTCATAACTCATCTTACAGAAGCATTCTATAATGTTCTCG
Organism: uncultured Ruminococcus sp.; assembly: GCA_937910385.1. Taxonomy (GTDB): domain Bacteria; phylum Bacillota; class Clostridia; order Oscillospirales; family Ruminococcaceae; genus Ruminococcus. Next base: position 24,737 of record CALEPT010000236.1, read on the forward strand.
GGCTAAATGTTAATATTGATATAAATGTAAAATCAAACGAACCCGAAAAGGTAAATATACCTACTGAGGACGAACTCGAAAAGAAGCACGCCGAGCTGGAACAGGCATATAAATTTGCAAATTATGCTTATACCTTCGATACCTTTATCGAGGGACGTTCAAATGAATTCGCCCTTGCGTGCAGCAAATCAGTCGCTAAAAACTGCGGTGCAAAGTCTGTTCCCGATTATAATCCGCTTTTCATTTACGGTCCTTCCGGCATGGGTAAGACACATCTCATCACAGCTATAGCAAACGAAGTGAAGAAAAATCACGAGGATTTCAACGTTGTCTACGTTACCAGTGAAAAATTCGGCACAGATCTCGTAAATGCACTCAATCACAAGGGAACTATTTCCGATTTTCAGGATAAATATAGGAATGCCGACATACTTCTGGTAGACGATATCCAGTTCTTCGCAGGAAAAGAGCGTATGCAGGAGGAATTCTTCCATACCTTCTATAAGCTTCACCAGGAAAGCAAGCAGATAGTAATAACATCGGATAAGCCGCCAAAAGAGCTCCTCACGCTCGAGGAACGCCTAAGGACGCGTTTTGAAGGCGGACTTATCGCAGATATATCTGCACCTGATTATGAAACAAGGCTTGCAATAATCAACAGAAAATCCGAGCTTTTAGATCTAAAAATGCCTAATGAAGTAGCTGAATTCATGGCAAACCGCCTTAAATCAAATATCCGTCAGCTCGAAGGCGCTGTTCTCAGATTAAAGGCTCTCAATCATTTTGCAGGAAGTCCTATTACTATATCAATGGCTCAAAGCGTTATAAGAGACGTCCTCACAGATGAACAGCCTCTTCCTATAACCGTTGAGAAAATAATATCAGAAGTATCCACAGTTTACGGAGTTTCACCTGATGATATGCGTTCAACAAAGCGTTCCTCACAGGTATCAATAGCTCGTAAGGTCGCTATATACGTTGTAAGAGAGATCACCCAGATGCCTCTTGCAGCTATAGGAACAGAATTCGGCAACCGCGACCATTCTACTATAGTTTATTCAGTGAATAGTCTCACAGACTCTATGGCTAAGGACTCAAATCTAAATAACCTCGTTAATGACATAATCAAGAACATACGTGATAAAAATAAGGTATGATATTATTGAGGAAAGAGTTGAGATCAAAAGTTTAGATTTGTTGAAATAACTTCTTATCAACATTACTTTCAACATAATGTTAAATTCATTACATTTTTTCTATTCCTTTTGTATAGCGGATATTAAGTTATACACTATGTTAAAATAAACAAAAGTCAAACATGTAGTATTTTCAACAATAAACAAGTCCATTAACTATTTTATAAAATATTTTTTGTTTCAACATTTTTAAGGCTTTTATTAAACTTCAACTCCACTTATATCCACTTTTTTCAACCGAAAAAAGGACAAGCATAAAAATTTCCCACATTTTCAAGAATTTGTCTACACTCAGATGTAGACAAATTTTAGGCTGAATTAAGCCATAAAAAGCTTGTCCTGACTTTTCCACGTCCTCAATAACAACAACAATAAATAATACATACTTTATTTTACATTCATAAAAAGCATTCCCGTAATTAAAAAATTCATTTTCCATACGGAGGTCTATATAATGAAATTCATTTGCAATAAAACAGAACTTAGCGAGGCTATTGGAAACGTTTCAAGAGCTGTATCACAGAAATCTACTATACCTGCACTTGAAGGTATAAAAGTAAAAATATCTGATCAGCAGGTCGAGCTTACTTCATACAACCTTGAAATGGGCATAATAACAACTATCGGAGCTCAGACTGAAGGCAGCGGAGAAATAGTTGTAAGTTCAAGGCTTTTCAGTGAGTTTACAAGACGTATGCCCGATGAAGAAATAACCTTTGAAGTAGACGATAATCTCGTTATCAATATATCATGCAGATCTACTGAGTGCAGCTTTTCAGCTATATCCGCAGAAGAATTTCCTGAGCTTCCTAAAGTAGATTCGGGAAGGAGCTTTTCAGTAAAGCAGACAGTACTCAGATCAATGATAAATCAGACCGGATATGCAGCTTCTCTCAACGAGAGCAAGCCTGTTCTTACCGGAGAGCTTTTTGATATAGAAGACGGACATTTCAATATGGTAGCTATTGACGGTTTCCGCCTTGCTATAAGAGAAGAGCTCATTGACTGCGGCGATAATTATCACTTTGTAGTTCCTAAGAAGGCTCTTACCGAAATATCTACTCTTATAAAAGACGACGAAGAGAAGCTTTGCAATATATTTACAAACGACCGCCACATAATTTTTGAAATAGGCAAGGTATTTGTAATATCCCGTTTGCTCGAAGGTAATTTCCACAACTACAAACTGAGCATACCTACAAGCTATAAGACGGAAGTAATTATAAACAAGAGAGATTTTGCAGCAAGTCTGGAACGCTGTTCTCTCATAATAGACGATAAGAACAAATCTCCAATACGCTGTGAAGTAGGCAACGGAACAGTAAAAATAAGCTGCAAGACAGGCATAGGAAAGATAAATGACGCAATATCGGCAGATATTTCCGGGGAAACTATCAACATAGGCTTCAATAACCGACTTATTCTCGACGCTCTTAGAGCTGCAGAGGGAGATAAGGTAAGAATTCGCTTCAATGGAGCAATGAAGGTTATAGAAATACTTCCGCTTGAGGGAGAGAGCTTCATTTTCCTTGTAATGCCCATACAGCTGAAAGGCTGATATTATTGAAAAGCATTTTTTAATATTGAAGTCCGACAGATAGAGATCATTTCAACGATTGCCGATAAGAAAACTATCAGTAACATAAAAATTAATATTAAATAAGAGGAGAAAATAACAATGGTATTTTTCTATAAAAGCTATCCTTATGCACCTTCAATGACTTTTTGTTCGGCTATGACTTCATTTGGAATATTGCTGTGCGCGTGTTTTGGAATAGCCTTGATAACCAATCTTTCCGCAATATCAATTATAGGAGTGCTTCTTATTGCACTCGCAGCATTTCTCTACCTTTACGTGTACAGAAAGATCATACCCAATAAGGCTGAGGAGATAACAAAGAAAAATATTGAAACAAAGACCGGCTTTGCATTGCAGTACTGCCGCACTAATCCGCAGGAATATGAAGCAATAGCTGCTGTTAATCAGGATTTTGCGGCTAAGTACGAGCGCAATGAAGAAGGAAAAATAGTAAAAAGAAAGTAAGGATAATATTATGTCTGCTGAGATCATAAATATTACGACTGAATTCATAAAGCTTGACGCTCTTTTGAAGTATGCTTCACTTGTCAGCTCGGGCGGAGAGGCAAAGGCTCTTATTCAGGACGGACAGGTCCTTGTCAACGGTGAGGTCTGCACGATGAGGGGTAAGAAAATACGCTCGGGAGACACGGTTTCACTGGGCGGTAAAGAGGTAACCGTAGAGTGATAATCACTTACGCAGATATTGATGGATTCAAAAATCTCTCGGGAATTTCATTTGCTCCCGATCCAAAATACAACATAATACTTGGACCTAACGCGCAGGGAAAGACCAATCTGCTTGAAGCGATGTGGATACTTTCCGGCTGCAGGAGCTTCCGCGGCTCTAAGGAAAAGGATTATATAAGTCTTGAAGGAAGCAGAATGTCTTCAAAAATAAAAATAAAAGACAGTGTAAGAGAACAGAAAATATCCTTTGAGATGACAAAAAGCGCAAATTCCTCGAAAATTATCCATTTGAACGGAGTAAAGCAGAAGGGAACAAAAGCTCTGTTTGACGTTTTCAAGTGTATTGCGTTCATTCCCGACGACACTGAGATAATCAAGGGTTCTCCCGAAAAAAGGCGTAATTTCATTGATATGGCAGCTTCGCAGCTCAATCCTATCTTTGTTGTACATATCAACAAAAACAATATAATCATGAATCAGCGCAACGCTTTGCTGAAAGATATAGCTCAGGGGAATGCTTCCGCAGATGTCCTTGAAATATGGGACAGGCAGGCAGCTCATGAGGGTGCACTGATCTCTTACATGAGGAATGAGTATATAGCCAAGATAAACGAGATCTGCGGCAGGCTTTATAAGACAATTTCAGGCGGGACTGAGGAGCTTGAGTTCGAGTACAAGTCCAACGTTTACAAGCCCGAGGATTTTGAAAAGCCATGCGGAGAGGAGGCATTCGAGCAGTACTACAGCAAGCTGCGCGAGACCTCAGATTATGATATCCGCACGGGCTCGACACATTCCGGTGTGAACCGCGACGAAATAGTAATAAAAATAAACGGAGTCAGCGCGAAAGATTACGGCTCGCAAGGACAGATAAAAAGCGCAGCTCTTGTGATGAAGCTTGCTCAGGCAGAGATATTCATGCAGAAATCCAAAGATGCGCCTGTCGTCTTCCTCGACGACGTTATGGGAGAGCTTGACGAAAGCCGTCAGAGGTTTGTGCTCGACATGATAAGGGATATGCAGGTTTTTCTGACAACTCCTAACGAAAGCGCACTTCTTCCGGAAATAAAAGGAAAGATACTCCGTATAAGCGGCGGAAGGATAATGGAGGCGGAATAGATGTACCTTCATATCGGTAATAATTACTCTGTAGATACACGGGATATTGTGGGAATTTTCGACATTGAGAACACAACTGTTGAAAAGTGTACTAAGAAGCTTTTAGAACGCGCTGAAAAGGAGCATAAATGCGTTTATACGACCTATGAGATGCCAAAAAGCTTTATAGTCACGATGAAAAACGGTAAAGAAAGAGTTTATATCTCGCAGCTTGCGGCAGGGACGCTGAAAAAGCGGTTGATCGAGGGGTGATCACCTATGGATCATCAAAAAAGGATAAGAAAATTATCTCTTGCATCGGCAATAGTGTTCCTTACATACAATATCCTTATGCTGCTGTTTTGCATAAAGCCGGATATCATAATGCTGATACCGTATTTTGATTATCTTGAGGAATATTACGACGGTGAATATTGGTTTATACATTCATTGGATGAAGATATAATAGACTTTGGAGGAATTTTGATACCTTCATTTCTGAATATTATGCTTTTTGCATCAGCATTGCTGAGAGTGAAAAAGAACAGAAGTATATCAAAGAAAAAAGGTACAGCAGGTCTTATTATTTCGATAATTTTACTTGTTTCGGAGTACATTAGTCTTCTTCTTTTATATAAACATTACTATTACTTGAATGAGCTCTTAGGAGATTGTTTGATGATCCTTATATTAATGTTTATGATACCTGTTATAGGCGAGATCATTCTTGCATTATCATTTGCATATGAAATAATTTTCTCTGAAATAGCAGAAACAAAAACCTTTGGAGGTAAAAAATGAGTCAGCAGAATAACAATAATTACGACGAAAACGACATACAGGTCTTGGAAGGACTTGAAGCCGTCAGAAAGCGTCCCGGAATGTATATAGGCTCAACAGGTCCGAGCGGTTTGCATCACCTCGTTTACGAGATAGTGGACAATTCTATAGACGAAGCACTTGCGGGCTATTGCACCGAGATAACCGTCGAGATACTGCCGGGGGACATTATCCGCGTTTCTGATAACGGCCGAGGCATCCCCGTAGGCATCCACCCTAAAGAGGGGATATCCGCAGCGACTGTTGTTTATACGATACTCCACGCGGGCGGAAAATTCGGCGGCGGCGGATATAAGGTCTCGGGCGGACTTCACGGCGTCGGAGCTTCCGTTGTAAATGCGCTTTCCGAGTGGCTTGAGCTCACCGTAAAAGACGGCGAGCACGTTTACTTCCAGAAATTTAACCGAGGAAATTACGATGAACAGCTCAAAATAATAGGCGATATCTCAGAGACCGGTACAAGCGTAATGTTCAAAGCGGACGGAGAGATATTCGAGAGCACTGTTTATGATTATGAGATACTTCTTAAAAGACTGCGTGAACAGGCATTCCTGAATGCGGGAATAAAGATAATTTTCACAGACAAGCGCGACAGCTCTGAGATTAAGGGCGAAACACTTCATTATGAGGGCGGTATACGCCAGTTTGTAGAGCATATCCATGCTACACGAGGATATGAACCTCTCAGCGGAGATGTTATCTATATTTCGGGAACTCAGGGCGATTCATTTGCCGAGATAGCTCTACAGTATAACGACAGCTACAATGAAGTTATCTTATCGTTTGCAAATAATATCCATACAAAGGACGGCGGATCGCATGAGAACGGCTTCAAGAACGCGCTCACTAAGGTCATAAATGAGTACGGCAGAAAAATGGGAAAGCTCAAGGATAAGGAAGCTCTCAAGGGAGACGATGTCCGCGAGGGTCTTACTGCTATAATTTCTGTAAAGCTGACTGAGTGCGAATTTGAGGGACAAACAAAGGGAAGGCTCGGAAATCCCGAGGTAAAGCCTTTTGTAGAAAAGCTCGTAACCGAAAAGCTTATGAATTTCTTAGAAGAGAATCCGGATATTTCAAACATAATATTCGATAAGTGTATGTCGGCACTCCGTGCGCGTGAGGCAGCAAAGAGAGCTCGTGAGGCAGAGCGTAAGAAGAATGCCTTCGGAAATTCTCCCATGCCCGAGAAGCTTGCCGACTGCGCCGAGCGCGACAATCGCTACACCGAGATATATATCGTCGAGGGAGATTCGGCGGGAGGCTCCGCGAAGCAGGGACGCGACCGTAAATATCAGGCTATCCTCTCTCTATGGGGAAAAATGCTCAATGTCGAAAAAGCAAGAATTGATCGTATTTACGGAAACGACAAGCTTGAGCCGGTCGTTACGGCTCTCGGTACGGGAATAGGCGAGGATTTTGATATAGAAAAGCTCAGGTACGGTAAAGTTATTATAATGGCTGATGCCGACGTTGACGGAATGCATATCCGCACACTGCTGCTTACTTTCTTCTTCCGCTACATGAGACCCCTTATCACTAATGGTAACGTATATATAGCACAGCCTCCGCTGTTCAGAGTAGAGCGCAAAAAGAAGGTATGCTATGCCTTTTCAGATGAAGAAAGAGACAGATATATAGCAGAGCTCTCAGAGGACGGCAAATATAAGGACGTTGCAGTTCAGCGCTATAAGGGTCTTGGTGAGATGGATCCAATGCAGCTCTGGGAGACCACTATGGATCCTGAGCGCCGCACTATCATAAAGATACAGATGGAGGATGCACTCAAAGCTGATGAAACTTTTTCTATCCTCATGGGTGATAAAGTAGAGCCGAGAAGGAATTTCATTGAAAAGAATGCTAAATTTGCACAGAATTTGGATATATAATAACGATCTGGAGGAATAATGAAAGAGAATTATAAGCTTGAAAAAGAGTATAAGATCCCTTTTGAGACTTTTAAAAAGGGCTATACAGCTTTTCAAAAAAAATTTATCTATCCTAAAACATATATTTATACTGCAATATTTATTATAATAGCAGTTGTGTTCATTGCTGCCGTTATAGAGGATAAATCTCAGTATATCGCATATATGCTGATAGTAATATGCATAGCTATGGCAGTGCGTCAGTGGTATAATCCGCGAAAACTGCGAAGTGAGCTTTTCGATACTGTAAAGGCAATAGGTGAGCCGGTATACAAAATCGGTGTTGCAAAGGAATATGTCGATATTTCCACAGTTAACAGCAATAGTGTTGAAAGCAAAGAGTCTGAAGAAGCTTCCTCTTATGACGATGAAGAGCAGTACGAGCTTCCGGAAAAGACAAGAATACAGATCGATAATGATTACGATCTTCTCGAATATGACGAATTTTTCCTCTTGTTTTCGGGGAAGGAGCTCTTTTACATAGTGCCGAAGAGCAGCTTCGATGAAGAAGAGCTTAAAATAATAAGAAATACAGCTAAAAGTCATTAATCATAACTATTGGTATCGCCCGAAAGAGGCGGTTTATTAAAATTTCGTACGGTTAATACGGACGCCTTGGGCTGAAGGGTAACAGCCAAAGGCTTAAAATTGCCACAGGAGGTAAAAGCTTTGCTTTACAACGATAATACAAAGGTCATAAATACCGAGATCGTTGACGAAATGGAAAATTCCATGCTCAACTATGCTATGTCGGTAATTGTTTCACGAGCACTTCCCGATGTAAGAGACGGTCTTAAACCTGTTCACAGGCGAATCCTCTACACTCTGCATGAAAACGGACTTACTCCTGAGAAGCCTTACAGAAAGTGCGCCGATACCGTTGGTGCAGTTCTCGGACGATATCATCCTCACGGAGACGCTTCCGTCTATGACGCACTCGTTCGTCTTGCTCAGGATTTCTCAATGCGATATCCGCTCGTTGACGGTCATGGAAACTTCGGCTCGATAGACGGCGACAAGGCTGCCGCTTATCGTTATACCGAGGCTAAAATGGCGAAGATGACCCTTGAAATGCTGACGGATATCAATAAGGAAACTGTTGATTATACTTCAAACTATGACGATCGTCTTAAAGAACCTGTCGTTTTGCCGTCGCGCTTTCCTAATCTGCTTGTAAACGGCTCGGTAGGTATCGCTGTTGGTATGGCAACCAATATTCCTCCCCACAATCTCGGAGAGGTTATAGACGCTCTTAAGCTTCTCATTGAGGATCCTGACTGCACTATGGAGCAGCTCATGGAGTATATTCAGGGACCAGACTTCCCAACGGGCGGCATTGTAATGGGCAAAGCGGGTATCCGCGCTGCATATGGTACAGGAAGAGGAAAAATAACCCTCCGCAGCCGCACTCACTTTGAGGAGATAAAGGGCAGGAACTGTATTATAGTTGACGAGATACCCTACATGGTCAACAAAACAGTTATCCTCAAAAATATTAATCAGCTTTGTAAGGATAAGCGTATAGAAGGAGTTTATGACCTCCGAGACGAGTCCGACAAGGATGGTATGAGGATAGTCATTGAGCTGAAAAAGGATGCTGCGCCGCAGATAGTCCTCAATAAGCTATTTGCGCTGACTAAGCTGCAGGATACCGTGGGTATCATTATGCTTGCTTTGGTGAACAACGAGCCTAAGATACTTACCTTAAAGCAGATGCTCAGCCACTATCTCGATTTTCAAGTAGATGTTATTCAGCGCAGAACGCGCTTTGATCTGCGCAAGGCGCTCGAAAGAGCTCACATTTTGCAGGGCTTCGTGCTTGCAGCCGACCACATCGACGAGGTAATACAGATAATCCGCTCCAGCGCTACCGTTCAGGAAGCTAAGGAGCGCATGATAGAGCGCTTCAAGGATGTTGATATGTCGGCGCTCCTCGACCGCTCACAGTACGACTTCACAGGTCTTCACATTGAACAGCAGACCGGTCTTTCCGAGGAACAGGCAGAGGCTATCGTTCAGATGAGGCTCGGTCAGCTCACAGGTCTCGAAAGACAGAAGATAACCGACGAGTTATATGGACTTCTCACGAAGATATCAGAATATGAGGATATCCTTGCCGATGTGAACCGCGTTTACGAGATAATCATGAACGATCTTGACGCTATCAGGAAGAAATTCAGTGACAAGAGAAGGACAGACATAGAGAATGTCAGCGGCGAGGTTGACATCGAGGATCTTATTCCCGAGGAAGACTGCGTTGTAACTCTCACCAATAACGGCTACATCAAGCGTATGCCTCTCACGGAGTACAAGACCCAGCACCGCGGCGGACGAGGTATCACAGGCATGAAGCAGCGCGAGGAGGACTTCGTTGAAGAGATGTTCATCTGCGGTACTCATGACAATATCCTCTTTATCTCTAACAAAGGTATCATGTACAAGCTCAAATGCTATGAGGTGCCCGATGGTTCTAAGGCTTCAAGAGGCTTCAATCTGATAAATCTGCTTCCTCTCACTGACGGCGAGAAGATAGCAGCAATGATAAAGACAACCGATTTCAGCGATGAGAGATTCATCACTATGGTCACGAAAAACGGCAAGATAAAGAGAACTAACCTTTCGCTTTACAAGAATGTCCGCAAGAACGGTCTTATCGCGATAGGTCTCGACGAGGGCGACGAGATAGCAGGTGTACGCATGACTGACGGAAATGCTCAGCTCTTTGTTGCCACAAGAAACGGTATGGCTATCCGCATCGAGGAAAATAAGGGAAGGTCGATGTCGCGCTCGGCTCATGGTGTAAGAGTTATAAAGCTGCGTGACGGCGACTATGTTGTAGGAATGGCAAGAGTCCGCGAGGGAGCTTCTCTTCTCACGGTCACCGAAAACGGCTACGGCAAAAAGACCGACCTCGACAGCTACCGCATACAGAACCGCGGCGGCTATGGTCTCACTAATTACAAGGTTGACGACGTAAGAGGACACGTCTGCGGCATCAAGATAGTTGACGAGGAGGACGACATAATCCTCGTTTCGAGCGACGGTATCATTATAAGGATACTTGCGAGTGATATCCGCATTATGGGGCGTATCGCAAAGGGAGTCCGTGTGATGAAGGTCAACGAGGGCGCAAAGGTGGTCGCATTCACGCGCGCCGAGCATGACGACAATGTGCAGACCGAAAAGGTAGAACAGCTCACAGAGGAGCAAATAAAGCAGGCAGAAGCAGAGGCTTCACTTGAAGAGCAGAACGAGGTAGTCATTGAAGCTGAGCCGGAGGACGGCAACGATGAGTAAGGAGCCCGAACGCGGCTTCCTCGTATATGAGGAGAGACCCTTCACAGCGATAGTGATAGTGCTGCTAAGCCTGTTCTGCCAGTGGGGAAACTGGTTTGTGTACGAAAAATTGGGGTATTCATGGGAATTTACACTTGTAACTCCCCTGATACTTTGCCTTATGTATCATTTTGTACAGATGGATGCGGGCATAAACGGGAATTTCTCACGGCTGTTTTTCTTCAGATTTGCAGTACTTGTGCCGCTTCTCATAGGGATACTGCTGACTGTGATAATGCTGCTCAGCAGTCCGGATATCAGTAATTTTGATCCCGAAGCGGAGTATAAGGGCAGCGTTCGCGAGATAATTGCGACGTATGCAGGAAGGTTTGTTTTCACTTCGCTTTATATGCTCATATTCGCGGTCATTGATATACCGATACTGAAATACATCGACTCGAAAAGGGAGAGCAATTGAAATATATTATACTGATAGTAATGATTCTTTTCCTGATATATGCCGTATGCGAGAATGCTTTCATGCTCGTCGTGAGGCATGAAAAACTTGACATCGGAATCAGGATAGCTCATATCTCCGACCTGCACAAAAAGCGCTTCGGAAAGGAAAATTCTCACCTGTGCAGTAAGGTGGAAGCTGAATCTCCCGACATAATTATCATCAGCGGTGACATTGTTTCGAGGACTCAGACTGATTTTTCCGACGTGGATAAAATGCTTGCGAGGCTGAAAAAAACAGCTCCCGTCTATGTGATTTTCGGTAATCACGAGCAGAGTCTTACGCCTGAAAAGCAGGAGGAGCTCATTGATATCATCTCCAAAAACGGCGCTGTTTTGCTGAGAAACAGTCATGCTGCCGCAGAGATCAGGGGCAGGAGCTTTAATATTTACGGTATTGAGCCGAGTTACACGGTATATAAAAAAGATGACGGATATAATGATCTTGATATTGTGACGGAAAAAGATATGGAGGATCTGATTGGCAGGTGTCCTGATGGAGAGACTATTCTTATAGCGCACAATCCGTTTTTTGGCGAAGCCTATGCTCAGTGGGGCGCGGATCATACCCTCAGCGGACATATTCACGGAGGGGCAGTGCGACTTTTCGGCGTGGGACTACTGTCTCCCGAAAGGCGGTTCTTCCCGAGGTATGCTAAGGGAATTTATACTATTGGTAATATGAAACTCCTTGTTTCGGCAGGGCTCGGGAAGCTGCGGCTTTTCAATCCTCCGGAAATAGTCATATATGATTAGTAGGAGCGGCCCCTGCGGTCGCTCTGTCATATAATAAAAGCGAAAATAATCAACAGGATCCCTCCTGCCCACGATAGATCGCGGTGCAGTGAGGAAATTTTTTTTCCTGTCAGCGCACCGAGAAATATCGCTGAAAGTCCCGTAGCAAAGGTAAACATAAACGCTGCGGCAGGACGTATCTCTCCAAATCCGGAGCTGAAGCCTACTGCTGCCGAATCAAATGAGCCTGCAAATGCAAAGAGAGCTGCTTCTCCCGCCGAAAGTATCTTTGAGTTATCTATATCGGCAGCGGTATCGTCGAGATAGAGCTTTATTATAAGAGGACTTCCACGCATTTTCAACGATAGTTCTCCAGAGTCGGAAATATATTTCACAAGGCTTCTGACAAGGCTTTTAGCAATTGTTATGCAGCCAATAAGTATAAGTGCAGTAAGACCGATAATGTGGCAGATATCAGGGCGGATAAAGCTTTCGAGCAAACCGGAAAGAACTATACAGACTCCCAGTACAGCGGCACATATGAAGCTTATCATAGCTGCGGATAAAAGCGGTATCCTGATATTATTGCCGCAGTATGCAGCAGCGGCGAGATAAGTATCAACGCTCACTGTAATAGCAAGGAAAATTTCTTTTTGCAAGGTCATACACCTCCGCTGTATAATATGCTCAGCGGAAATATATAGTGATTTGTCCTGAGATCTTTATCAATAACTGTGCGGATTCAGCTGAAACACAGATTCTCTATAGGCGATAAAAATGAAAATTATTTCTCTTCATGTTTATTTTTCCTAATCAATGTGATATAGTTACATTCAGAAAATAAGAACCGCAGATTTTTTCCGCGATTTGTTGCTTTTTTTCTGACAATGTGATATAAGCGCGAGGCTCGCGCCGCCGTTTTCGCGATGAAGAAAAATGTGATCGTAATTTTTTCTCTGCGCAGTTGATTTTTTCGTCGTTATGTGATATAATTATATAAACGCTTGAAAAGTAACAGTTGATACCGGATTAACAATTAATTATATTGGGAGGGTTGTCGATGACAGCAGGCGTATCTACGGCTTGTCTTTATCCCAAGCCTCTTGAGGAAAGCATTTATGACCTCGCGTTAAACGGAATTTCATGCGTTGAAATATTTATTAATACACATTCCGAGCTTAAAAAGAGTTTTGCTCACGGAGCTGCGAATCTGCTCAAACGTTTCGACGTCAAGTGCGTTTCTGTTCACCCCTTCACCTGCGAAATGGAGCCGATGATGTTCTTCTCGCAGTATAAGAGGCGAATGGAGGATATTCTCGAATATTATAAATATTATTTCAGGTTCATGAATATAGTCGGAGCGGAAATATTTGTGTTTCACGGCGGAAAGCCTTCATCTGTCTGCACGGATGAGCTTTATTGTGAAAGATATTCAAAGCTCTACAGGCTGGGAAAAGAATTCGGTGTAACCGTTGCAGTTGAAAATGTTGCCCGGTGCAAAAGCTCTTCTTCTGCATTCATAAAGAATATTGCAGGTATGCTCGGTGATGAATTTGCCTTTGTTCTCGATACAAAACAGGCTGTAAGAGCTGGAGAGACTCCATTTAAATTTCTCGAAGCAGCCGGTAATAAAACAGCCCATGTGCATATAAGCGATAACGGCGAAATGGGAGACTGTCTGCTTATCGGCAGAGGAAGATTTGATTTCAGAAATTTTTTCGCTAAGCTCAATGCTCTGAATCCGGAGTGTAACGTTATCCTTGAGCTTTACAGGAACGGATTCGGCGGAATAAGCGATCTCGTTTCGAGTTATAATATACTTAAAAATATGATAGGACCATACGATAAGGAGTATGATATATGAAATGTCCTTTCTGCGGATTTGACGAATCAAAGGTTACTGATTCACGACCCTCCGATGATAAAATAAGACGGCGCCGTGAGTGTATGAGCTGTAAGGGCAGATTTACGACATTTGAGCTGGTTGAAAAGCCGCTTCTTATGGTCGAAAAACGCAGCGGGAGCTATGAGCCGTTCGATCGCGAAAAGCTCATAAAGGGTATTTTTTCTGCAATAAAAAAACGTCCCGTTACAATGAATCAAGTTGAAGAAATCGCAGATCATGTTGAAAATTATTTTGCAAACGAGCTGAAAAGCGTTGCAAAGTCAAAGGAGATCGGCGAGCTTGTTCTCAACAAGCTTAAGGATATAGACCCCATCTCATACATCAGATTCGCTTCGGTATATGAGGATTTTACGGATATCGAAAGCTTCATTTCGGTAATAAGCGAATTCGACAGCACAACAAAAAAGGAAGCCGAAGCTTCCAGAAAATAATTTTGACGGAGGTAATACTTATGAACAATTTTGATGAATTTATCGAGAAATTTAATGACAGGTACGCGCAGAATTCGTTCAATCCTGCCGATGTACAGAAAAATATGGCAGTGGCTATTATACCATATTTTATAAGCTTGCTTTTCTTTTTGCCTGTTGTATGCGACAGCAAGGCAGCGTTCTGCCGTTTTCATTCAAATCAGCAGCTCACTCTTTTCATTGCAGAGATAGCGCTTTCTGTGCTCATGGCTATATTTGCAGTTATCCCGATACTCGGCTGGCTCCTTGATGTGCTTCTTTCTCTTGCACTTCTTGGTATCAAGTGCATTCTTGCTTACGGAACATACAAGGGCAAGGCTCTGAGGATACCGTTTATCGGAAGCTTCCTTCAGGTATTCTGATCAGCTTACTGACATTTTTATGCTTCCGCCGTCCTCGCTGTAAACCATCGATGCGATGGCGGTGTCATCGCAAACAAGCAGCTCTGCGAGCATTTTTCTGCTTTCGGGGCTGTAATTTTTTACCTCGTAAACATAAAGCTGTGCGTTTCTGCCAACGTATTTTCTCAAAGGCATTCCCTGTTTATCCTGAAGCGAGGCATATTCCTCATAAACCGCAGAGAAATCCTCGGGTATAGTAACGTCCTTTTCGGCGATCTCTTCTACCTCCCAGCCGTGCGAAGCAAAGTAATCTATTCTTTGGCTGACGCTTGCAGCTGCAATGGGAGCACTCTTGGGTATGTTCGTTGAAGTCTCGTCCTCTGGCAGAAATATTATCGCAGCAGCTATTGCTGCGGCAGCAATGGAAATAAATATTAGCGGTTTTTTGTTCATGATGTACCTCCGAATTAGTTTTTAGTTATCAGTCATTAGTATTTAATAAATGACATTTTGCAGCTATAAACTAATGATCGATCACTATTAACTATATTTCTGAAAGGTGAGATTTATGTCCCTGATACGTCTTGATAAATTTATCTCGGAACGCACAGAATACTCACGCAGTCAGATAAAACAGCTTGCTGCAAAAGGCAGTGTAACTGTTGGCGGCGTTGCTGTTAAAAAAACAGATATGAAAATAGATCCTGATTCGGACAAAATTGCCGTGCTGGGAAACATCGTTGCATCACAGCGTTTCAGATATATATTAATGAACAAACCGCAGGGATATGTTTGCTCTACAAATGACAACGATGGAGAGTGCGTCCTTGAGCTCGTTCCGCCCGAGCTCAGAACCAAGAATATGTTCCCTGCCGGAAGGCTTGATAAGGATTCTATGGGAGCTCTTCTGATAACCGATGACGGAGAACTTGCGCACAAGATGCTCTCGCCTAAGAGTCATGTACCGAAAATATATATTGTGAAACTTGACAGACCTTTTCAAAACAATTATATTAACAAATTTGAGAGGGGTATCACAATATCGGGTGGAGAAAGATGCCTTCCCGCAAGAGTAAAAGCAGTAGAAAACGCCGAAAAACTGGCGATTATCGAAATATGCGAAGGAAAATATCATCAAGTTAAAAGAATGTTTTCAGCAGTGGGTAATCATGTCGATATTTTGATGAGAGTTTCTTTAGGAGGACTTGTTTTGCCCGAAAAACTGGGAAAAGGAGAGTGTATGGAATTATTGCACAAAGATGTTGAAAACTTGTTTAAACCAAGCGATTTTGACCTTTTTTGCGCAAAATTTTCTCAAAATTTTTCGGCAAATCTAATAAACAACCAATTATAAGTTTGGCAATTTAGCATCTTGAAAAATTTCGCAAAGTTTGGTATTATATTATTATAGCTGATACTGTATAGAAAGAATATCGGCAAGAAAAATTGAACTGGAGGACTGGATCAAATGGCAGGCTTAACACTTAAAGGTATTTATAAGAAGTATCCGGGCGGAGTTGTTGCCGTATCGGATGTTAATTTAGAGATAAGAGATAAGGAGTTCATCGTTCTTGTTGGACCTTCCGGCTGCGGTAAGTCAACTACACTTCGTATGATCGCCGGACTTGAAGAGATCTCTGAGGGTGAGCTTTACATAGGCGACCGCCTTGTAAACGACATTGCCCCCAAGGACAGAGATATCGCGATGGTTTTCCAGAACTATGCTCTTTATCCCCACATGACAGTTTTCGATAATATGGCTTTCGGACTCAAGCTCCGTAAGGTTCCTAAGGATGAGATCGAGAGAAAGGTAAACGAGGCTGCTAAGATCCTCGACCTTACACATCTCCTCGACAGAAAACCTAAGGCTATGTCGGGCGGTCAGCGTCAGAGAGTTGCTCTCGGTCGTGCTATCGTTCGTAGTCCTAAGGTATTCCTCCTCGACGAGCCTCTTTCAAACCTCGACGCTAAGCTCCGTGCTCAGATGAGAACCGAGATAGCTAAGATCCATAAGAGACTCGGTACGACGTTCATCTATGTAACTCATGACCAGACAGAGGCTATGACGATGGGCGACAGAATCGTTTGTATGAAGGACGGCTTCATTCAGCAGGTTGATACTCCTCAGAACCTCTATGAGAATCCTACAAACAAGTTCGTTGCAGGCTTCCTCGGCTCACCTCAGATGAACTTCATCGACGCTGTACTTAAGGAAGAATACGGTCAGTTCATCGTAGAATTCGGCTCTGAAGATACAAAGTCCTCAAGAGGTGTTAAGTATCAGATAATCGTTCCCGAATCAAAGGTCATCGACGAGCTCGGCAACTATGTTGGCAAGGAGGTTATCCTTGGTGTTCGTCCTGAGGCTATCCATGATGAAGAGATGTACCTTTCAAATGCTACAACAGGTGTTATCGACGCTAATGTTGAAATTACCGAAATGATGGGCGCTGAGACATATCTTTACCTTGTATGCGAGGGAACTCCGCTTACAGCAAGAGTAAGCCCGAGATCTACTGCAAGACCCGGAGATGATATCAAGGTTGCTATTGATCCTAACAGGATCCACCTTTTCGACAAGGAAACAGAAAAGGCTATCGTAAACTGAGACAATTCTTTTCATATTTATCCTTTCTTTCTTTAGTGCGAACGAAAGTCCGCGCTCAGAAAACCGCAGCAGGGGGCGACCCGGCTGCGGTTTTTTGTTTTGCTTCACATATTTTACCGTAAGCGGAGCGATCTTTCGTTTTGAAAAGAGCAGAGTGTGAAATAGGCTTCAAAAGGAATATGATTCCTTTGATCGAATTCGCGGAGAGGGCAGCCCTGTGCGCAATTTGGCGGAAAAACCCCCAAGAAACATCACTTATCGGTTGTTTGAGGTGCTCTCGCGCTGACCGTCAACACCGTCGATGAGGTCATCAGCAGCATTTTCAACGCCGTTGATAGCTTCTTTACCTGCGTTTCCTGCGCCATCTATGATGTCTTTGCCTGCGTCGCCTACTCCATCGATAGCGTCGTTAGCATAGTCGCTAACGGAACTATTTCTGCCGTTGGAGTTATTGTTATTTGTGTTGTTTCTGGTGCTCCCGTTGTTATCGGTTGCATCCTCTACTACCATACCATTGCCATTATCGTCAACGGCAACATCATTTCTTCCGCATGATGCAAAGGCAGTGCAAACGGTAAAAAATATGGAGCATATTGCTAAAAGCTTTTTCATACAAATCATATCCTTTACAGAGTATCATTGCGGAATCGTTTTCCACAATGTATTTTTATTGTTTACGTATTTTTCTTGATTATCCACAAGGTTTTCAAAAATTCGAGTCTGCCAAAAACTGTATTTTACGTTGTTTTCCACTGTTTCCACATAGTTTTCCACATTGTAAAATGATTATTCACAGCTGATTCAACATATTGTTGAAAACTTATCCACTAATTTGTGGAAAAAAATAGGATTATATTGCTGATAATATTTTTCCAAAGACCTTCCTGTTCTCATTTATATACGATATATCAGGTGAGGAACAGACTTGCCGGCATGCTTCTCAGAAACAGATAAATTTTTCCGCCGGTTGCTTTTTGTGAATTTATATGATATTATTAAATCAGAAATAATTTCGGAGGTAGAATTATGTTCAGCGGTTTTTCAAAGCAAGCTCTTGACTTCCTTCTGGGAATAAAATTCAATAACAATAAGGAATGGTTTGAGGAACGGAAATCAGTTTATATCGAAAAAGTCTATGAACCGTTGAAGGAACTCGGTGATGAGATATATGCTCCGTTTGCTGATATCGAGGGAATGATGTACAAGGTAGGCAGGATATACCGCGACGAGAGCTTTCCGCCATATCTGCACTATCGCGACACGATGTGGATATATGTCCGCTATGAAGCCTATTGGTGGAACAAGACGCCCACCCTTTATTTTGAGCTTTCTCCCGAAGGAGCAGAGTTCGGATTCCGCATATCAAAGCCGGAGGCGGCAGTCATGGAGAGATTCCGCGCACAGCTTACCGAGGACTGCAAGCCATTCCTCGAAATGGTCAATGAACTTGAGGAGAAGCACGGCATAACTATCGGCGGCGACGAGTACAAACGCAAAAAGCCTTGTACAGTTCCCGAAGCAGAGCGGTTTTTCCTTAAAAAGAGCCTTAGCGCATATGTCAGAGTCAGTGGCAGAGAGCTTTATTCTCGCAAGCTTGCCGATCATGTTATTAAGGTGTTTAAGGCAGTCCAGCCGATGAATGACTATTTTCACGAGCTCGTGCAGATAGAGGAGCTTTCAAAGGCAATAGTCAGGGAGGATAAGTCCGACGAAGAGCCGATAAACATGATAAAAGCCCCTGATGTGGATTTTATGTGGTAGGCGCGGAGCTCTTCGCACACGCGAGTAAATATCAGAACTTTTTATGTGCACTTTCCGCGAGTCCGACGATCAATACAAATATATTTCTGAGCACTAATACTTGCTTTTTATCCGATTATATGTTACAATATACAATAAGAAGTTGTGCTATGACACAACGGCGAATATTTTAACGTACAAAAGTACGGGTTGGGAGAAAAATATGCCAAAAAGACAGGATATCAATAAGATAATGATAATAGGCTCGGGACCTATCATAATCGGTCAGGCTTGCGAGTTCGACTATTCGGGAACTCAGGCTTGCAAGGCACTGAAAAAGCTCGGCTATGAGATAGTTCTCGTGAACTCTAATCCCGCAACTATCATGACAGACCCAGATGTTGCCGATATCACGTACATAGAGCCGCTCAACGTTACAAGGCTCACTCAGATAATAGACAAGGAACGTCCCGATGCACTTCTCCCTAATCTCGGGGGACAGTCCGGTCTTAATCTCTGCTCCGAGCTTGATAAGGCGGGAGTCCTCGAAAAATACGGCGTCAAGGTCATTGGTGTACAGGTAGACGCTATCGAGCGCGGCGAGGACAGAATAGAATTCAAGAACACAATGAGTGCTCTCGGTATTGAAATGCCCCGCAGTGAAGAGGCTTATTCCGTTGAAGAGGCTGTAAAGATCGCAGAAAAACTCAAATATCCAGTGGTTCTTCGCCCTGCCTATACAATGGGCGGAGCAGGCGGCGGCATGGTATACAACGTTGACGAGCTCAAGATAGTTTGCGAAAGAGGCTTGCAGGCTTCGCTTGTAGGACAGGTGCTCGTTGAGGAGTGTATCAGCGGCTGGGAGGAGCTTGAGCTCGAGGTAGTCCGCGACTCCGAAAACAATATCATCACAGTGTGTTTCATTGAAAATATCGACCCTATCGGCGTTCATACAGGGGATTCCTTCTGCTCTGCACCTATGCTGACTATTCCGGAAGACGTTCAGAAGGAGCTTGAAAGACAGTCCTATAAGATAGTTGAGTCCATTGAGGTCATCGGCGGCTGCAACTGTCAGTTTGCCCGCGACCCCGAAACAGGACGTATCGTTGTTATCGAGATAAACCCCAGAACATCACGTTCGTCGGCGCTTGCTTCAAAGGCTACGGGCTTCCCTATCGCACTCGTTTCGGCAATGCTCGCCTGTGGACTCACTCTAAAGGATATCCCCTGCGGCAAGTACGGAACTCTTGACAAATACACTCCCGACGGCGATTACGTCGTTATCAAGTTCGCGCGCTGGGCATTTGAAAAGTTCAAGGGCGCAGAGGACAAGCTCGGTACACAAATGAGAGCTGTCGGTGAGGTAATGAGTATCGGTAAGACCTATAAGGAAGCCTTCCAGAAGGCTATCCGCAGCCTTGAAACAGGCAGGTACGGTCTCGGCTTTGCAAAGAATTTCCATGAACAGACCAAGGACGAGCTCCTCGCGCAGCTCAGATATCCGTCAAGCGAGAGACAGTTCATCATATACGAAGCACTTCGTAAGGGTGCGACAATAGACGAAATACACGATCTCACAAAGATAAAGCATTGGTTCTTAGAGCAGATGTCGGAGCTCGTTGCCGAGGAGGAGCAGCTCCTTGCTATAAAGGGCAGCGTTCCCGAAAAGGACGTATTGAAGCAGGCGAAGCTCGACGGCTTCTCCGACCGCTATCTCAGCTCGCTGCTTGAAATCACCGAGGAGGAAATACGCAATGCCCGTATCGGCTTTGGTATCAAGGAGGCATGGGAGGGCGTTCACGTAAGCGGTACTCAGGACGCTGCGTACTACTACTCCACCTATCATCTTGACGAAGATAAGAGCCCGTCCAGCGACAAGCCAAAGATAATGATACTGGGCGGCGGTCCTAATCGTATCGGTCAGGGTATTGAGTTCGACTACTGCTGCGTTCATGCAGCTCTGGCGCTCAAAAAGCTCGGCTTCGAGTCTATCATCGTAAACTGTAACCCGGAAACTGTTTCGACAGACTATGATACCTCGGATAAGCTCTATTTCGAGCCGCTTACGCTTGAGGACGTGCTCTCTATCCACGAAAAGGAAAAGCCCCTCGGCGTTATTGCCCAGTTCGGCGGACAGACTCCGCTCAATCTTGCGAACGACCTCAAAAAGTACGGCGTGAATATTCTCGGAACGACTCCTGAGACTATCGACCTTGCCGAGGACAGAGACCACTTCCGCGCAATGATGGACAAGCTTGGCATTCCCATGCCCGAGGCGGGAATGGCTGTAAATGTTGATGAAGCGCTTGAAATAGCCAATAAGATAGGCTATCCCGTAATGGTTCGTCCATCATATGTACTCGGCGGACGCGGTATGGAGATAGTTCACGACGACGAGATGATGAGGGTCTATATGTCCGCTGCGGTAGGCGTTACTCCCGACAGACCCATTCTCATCGACCGTTTCCTCAACCATGCTACAGAGTGCGAGGCTGACGCTATTTCCGACGGTACTAACTGCTTCGTTCCCGCTGTTATGGAGCATATCGAGCTTGCAGGCGTGCATTCGGGTGATTCTGCCTGCATTCTCCCCGCAAAGAATCTCACCGAGAAGCAGATCGAGACTATCAAGGAGTACACCAAGAAAATTGCCGTGGAAATGAATGTCTGCGGTCTCATGAATATGCAGTATGCTATCGAGGGCGACACAGTATATGTTCTGGAAGCTAATCCCCGTGCGTCGAGGACAGTTCCGCTCGTATCAAAGGTTTGCAGCATCAACATGGTGAAGATAGCGACTGAGATAATCACAGCTCCGCTCACAGGCAAGCAGTCTCCCGTGCCGCAGCTGCGCGACAAGGAGATCAACCACTACGGTGTCAAGGAGGCTGTGTTCCCGTTCAATATGTTCCCCGAGGTAGACCCCGTTCTCGGACCCGAAATGCGCTCTACAGGCGAAGCTCTGGGAATTTCTCCCTCGTTCGGTGAGGCATATTATAAGGCGCAGGAAGCTACTCAGACCAAGCTTCCCGAAGAGGGCACAGTGCTTCTTAGCGTATGTGACCGCGACAAGCCCGAGCTCATCGAGATAGCTACGGCGTTCAACGACCTCGGCTTTAAGATACTCGCAACAGGTAAGAGCTATGAGATGATAAAGGAAGCGGGCATTCCCTGCGAGAAGATATTCAAGATCTATGAGGGCAGACCCAATATCGCCGACGAGATAGCAAACGGCGAAATACAGATGATTATCAACACTCCCGCGGGCAAGACCAGTGTTCACGATGACAGCTATATAAGAAAGGCTGCCATTAAGCACAGGATACCTTACATGACTACAATGGCTGCCGCAAAGGCAAGTGCCGAGGGAATCCGCGCGATCAAGGAGAATACTCACATAGGCGTTAAATCGCTTCAAGCGCATCATGCGGATATCAAGGAAAAGTAATCTTTAACCATAAAAAGAAGGGCGGACACTTAAGTGTCCGCCTTTTTCCCTTTTCTGTTAACTTGGATATATAGGCAAAAAAAGCTCTCACCGTATTGGTGAGAGCTTTAATTTCATTAGTCAATAGGAAGTGTGACTATTTTAAGAACTGCCTGCTGAACGTAGAGAGCATCCATTGCCGTAACACCGTCGCGGCTTGCATTACAATCTGCATTTGCCCAGCCGTCTTCAGTGATATGGTTTTCATCTGTACCATTAACGCCGAATTTATCAGGGCTTGCAAGAGCCTGAAGGATAAGAACAGCGTCTGCAACGTTAACGGTGTCATCACAGTTAGCGTTACCGTAATCGATAGTGCTGCTTCCGCCGCCTGTTGTGGTAGTTGTTGTGGTTGTTGTGGTGGTGGTTGTAGTAGTAGTTGTTGTTGTTGTCGTAGTAGTTGTGTCGTCCTCAACAACACCGTCGATGTAAACTTTAACGAGCTTTACGTATGTAGCCAGTTCATCATCGCCGATCTGTATCCAGCCGCCGTAAGAACCGTCGGCATTAAAATAGTTACCGCCGAGCCATGACAGATCAATATAGCAGTTGTAAGGAATTACATCTGAGGGGATAGTAATATAGGCAGCTGTTGTTATTGTTTCTTCATCAGCATCCCAGCCGTTAGCAACAACAGCTTCTTCCATTTCATTGTAGCTTATGTTAAAGAGAATAGCATTCTGAACGTTTGAACCTGATACATCGTCCCAGTAGCTGAGGTTACCTGCACCCCAACAATTTGTCTCGTCCCAGTTAGTGTTCACTTCTTCATAAGTAGTTTCAAATACAAGCTTAACTCTTGTGGAATTTCCTATCTGGAAGAGCTGCTTGCCGTTTTCTTCAACGATTTCTGCCTCTACCCAGTCGATAGTGGGAGCTGAGTAGCCTGTTTCAGAGATAGTGGAGTAGATATCGCCGATATTGGAGTTCCACCACTGCTTGTTAACTCTGCTGAAGTATTTATGTCCGCCTGAGTCGCTGTCGTCCCAGAGGAAACCTGACATACCGTTCATTGAGTAAGCTGTACCTGCAACTGTTTCGATGAATGCCTCGATAGAGGATTCTTCTTTGCCTTCATTTGTGAGAACACCGTATTCACCGATGATAACAGGGATATTGTTGTCAATAAATTTTGACTTGAGCTTATTGAAATCTGTAGCAACAGCAGCTTTTTCAGCGGCTGTACCCCATGTAGTCTTGTTTGTGCCCCATGTATCACTTGCTTTACGTACACAGAATTCAGCGGGAGTATAGTAGTGGATATCAACTGCTACCATATCGTCGTCCGGAACAACGTAAGCACTGCTGATAGTCTTTGTGAGGTCAGCATTAGCGCCTGCCAGAACGAGGAGACGATTTGCGTTGTTTCCGCCTGTAGCTCTTACAGCGTCAACGAAATCCTGGTTGAGTGTGTTAAGAACTGTATAAGAGTTGGAGGAAGAAGATGTGTAGTTGTTATCCCACCAAACCTCATTCATATCCTGGAAAACGACGTGCTCATCGCAGCTCTTGAAGTAGTTAGCTATCTGAGTCCACATTGACTTGAACTGAGCTTCTGCGGAAAGACCGTTATTGAGCCAGAGACCTGCATTGTTGCTGGGGTCTACCCAGTCCCAGTGCATATCAATGATAGCATACATTCCGAGATCTGTGCAGTAGCCGGCTACTTCCTTAATACGAGCGAGATAATCTTCATTTATAACATAAGTAGAAGGATCAGTACACTTGTAGAAGGTAACAGGGATACGAACACTGTTGAATCCGTATTTGTGGATCTCGGAGATCATTTCGGGTGTTGTCTTGGCGTTGCCCCAAGATGTCTCCCAAGCGCTTTCGGGGCAGCTTCCGTCCTTGTAGTCGGTGCTCCAAGCGTCGAATGTGTTGCCGAGGTTCCAGCCGAGACCCATATCGTTTACGAGGTCAATAGCCGACTGGCTGCCTGCTGCGTCAGCAGCGCCTAAGCTGCCGACAGTTGAAATGCTCGCTGACATCATCATGACAGAAGCCGTGATGGCGGAGAGAGCCTTTTTGAAAGTCTTCATAAGTTATCAAACTCCTTTATAAATTTTGTTGCCTGACAGCGGAGGGCGCTGCAAACGGCACGGTGATTACATGTATTTCAGCCTTTCTCCGCAGAGGGCAGAGAGGAAAAGGCTCATAAAGTAAGCCGTGCAAAAATTCGGAAAGCGCCTAAAATTCCGCTAAAGCTACTACTTTAACTTTAACATAAAACAGCTGAAATGTCAATAACAAACATTAAATTTATACATCATCTTAATTTATTTGGTGATTTAGTATATTCAAGGAAAGCTATTTTAGTATCTTTTGCTAAATTTCAGAATTTGGCATAAAAATCAGCAAACTATTAGCATTAATGTTTTATGAATTTAAAAATAAATTTACCCAAAAACTTGTTCAACGATCCGTTCTGTGACGGGATATTATCATGCAAATAGTGTCATAGAGGTGGGGTTTGAGCTGCTCAAGCGAGCAAGGGTCCTCATAAAGTATAGCAGAGTAGCAGGTCGATGAAACAAGCTCTATTATCATGAAGAGCATGATCTCGGGGTCATTGAAGCTGTAAGGAGCTTCATTGAGCATTGCTTCATATACTTCGGCGAAGTTTATGTCGTCATCGTAAGCGGGTGAGGTAAGAGCCGTTTTGAAAACGCCCCAGCTTAAGTTTTTTGATATAAAATTGAGAAGCATCTGGTTATCGTTGAGCTGATTAATAATATTGTCTACTATTGCAATAAGCCTGTCCTCGAAATCCAGAGAATCGAGTTTGCCGCTCAGATCGTTGAGTGCATTGCGGAATATCTGGCTTGATTTGTGGGCTACGAGTTTATTGCGGATATCATATTTATCCTTGAAATAGAGGTAGAAGGTCCCTTTGGCAACACCTGCCTGATTAACGATATCGGTGATAGAAGTCTTGCTGAATCCTTTTGTAGTAAAGAATTCAAAAGCCGTTTTCAGAAGGGAGTTTTCCTTCATTTTTTTGTTGACTTCGACCTTTCCCATTTTTTCATCTCCTTTTCATGGAAATTGCAGAATATAAATTTCAATTTCATTATATATCATAAGAAAACGGATGTCAACAATGTAAATATGACCAACAGTCAATAATCAGAAGAGCGAAATTTGTGCATTCAAACAAAATTTATGACCGAAGGTCATTTTATTTGCAGAACAATATTGACTATCGGTCATTTTTGTAATATACTACTTACAGAGAGGGTATATATCGGATATCCGCATGACAGCGATCTGTCACAAGTTCCTCCCTAAAGAACTTTTCTGCCGACGGTGTGCTCCGTGCGGATATCCGGCATATACGCTTAAGAAAGGGTGATATAATGATAAAATTAGGAGAATGGATCGCAAAGCATAAAGTCCTGATACTGATATTCGGAATTGTTCTGATGATCCCATGTGCTTTCGGGTATTTAAATACCCGGGTCAATTATGATATTCTTTCATATCTGCCGAAGGATATCGAGACTATGAAGGGTCAGGACATCTTAAAAGAAGAATTCGGACAGGGCGGCTTCTCATTCGTAATGGTCGAGGGGATGAGCGATAAGGAAGTCTCCGCGACAGCCGATAAGATAGCGGAGATCGACCATGTTTCAAAGGTCATATGCTATGAGTCGATAACAGACCTCAATATTCCTAAGGAGGTGCTCCCTTCAAAGGTCTACGATTTTTTCAATAAAGATGACACCACGATGATGGCGGTGCTCTTCGACGACACCACCTCCGCCGACGGTACCCTCGATGCTATTGAAACGATGAGGAACATAACTTCAAAGCAGTGCTTTATCAGTGGAATGTCCGCTACAACAGCAGATATGAAGAACCTCACAAACAGTGAGACAATAATCTATACTATAATCGCCGTTATTCTCGTAAGTCTTGTGCTCGTGCTCACTATGGACAGCTTCCTTATCCCCGTATTCTTCATGCTCAGCATAGGCTTCGCAGTGGTATGGAACCTCGGTACGAACTTTTTCAAGGGCGAGGTGAGCTTCCTGACACAGGCGCTCTCACTGGTTCTACAGCTCGGCGTCACGATGGATTACTCGATATTCCTCTACCATAGCTACAAGGAGCAGCTTGGATTTTATCCCGATGACCATAACGAGGCAATGGCTCATGCTATCGCAGCAACTATCTCCTCCGTTGTCGGCGGTTCGACCACCACTATCGCGGGATTCCTTGCAATGTGTTTCATGAGCTTTACGCTCGGTCTCGACCTCGGAATAGTAATGTCTAAGGGCGTTGTATGCGGAGTTATCTCCTGCGTGACGGTGCTTCCCGCAATGATACTCATTTTCGACAGGGCGATAGCAAGGACGACTCACAAGGATCTCATGCCGTCGTTCACTAAGACCTGTTCTTTCATCTCAAAGCATTCATGGGTATTCATAACGGCAGCCGTCGTGCTCCTGATACCCGCATATTACGGCTATAAGAACTACGACGTTTATTATAAGCTCGACAGCACTCTTCCCGCCGACCTCGACAGCGTTATCGCCAATTCAAAGCTTGAAGAAGACTTCAACATGAACAGTACGCATATCCTTCTTGCCGACGCCTCGCTCGACCCGAAAAAGGCGCGGAAAATGCTAAATGAAATGGACAGCGTTGACGGTGTTCAGTACGCGGTCGGCTTCGATTCGCTCGTCGGCTCGGCTATCCCCGAGGAGGTCGTTCCTGACTCCGTCAAGGAGGTGCTGGAGAGCGACGAATGGCAGCTTATACTTATAGGATCGGAATACGAGGTCGCGACGGACGAGGTAAACGACCAGATAGTTCAGCTGAATGATATCGTCGGGAAATATGACGACAAGGCAATGCTTATCGGCGAAGCTCCCGCTACAAAGGACCTTATCGAGATAACCGACCACGATTTTCAGGTCGTGAGCATACTTTCTATAGCGGCTGTATTCCTGATAATCCTGTTCTCATTCAAGTCGGTAACTCTGCCGATAATCCTCGTTTCGGTCATCGAGCTGGCGATAATGATAAACCTCGGCATAGCATACTACACGAACACCTCTCTCCCGTTCATCGCCTCGGTAGTAATAGGAACGATACAGCTCGGCGCGACGGTCGATTACGCTATACTTATGACGACAAGATACCGCACCGAGCGCTACAGCGGCAAGGGCAAAAAGGAGTCGGTCGGCATTGCTCTGAGCACCTCGGTAAAGTCGATAATCACCTCGGCACTCGGCTTCTTTGCGGCAACAGTCGGTGTTGCGGTTTATTCCGAGATAGGTATCATTTCATCTCTTTGTATGCTGCTTGCAAGAGGTGCGCTCATATCCATGGCAGTCGTTATAACAGTGCTTCCGTCGCTGTTCATGCTGCTCGATAAGATAATATGCAAGACAAGTGCGGGATTCGTGCCAAAGGACAAAGGAAAGACATCACATAAACCCGAAGTAAGCATTGCCTGAGAAGGGAGAAAGAAATATGAAAAATTATAAGAGAATTATCGCAGCAGCTCTTGCCGTTACAGTTTCGGCAGCGGCAACGGGCTCGATAGCATACGCAAAGAGCAATAAGTCGGAGAGCTCCGACAGTCCCGCCAAAAGCGAGAGCGAGGACAGCTCCTCCGCAAAGAGAAGCGCTGACGGAGAAAGTGCATATAAGGACGAGACGGTCTACGTGCTCTGCAATAATGACGCTTCCGTTAAGAATGTCGTAGTCAGCGACTGGCTGAAAAATGCTCCCGCACTTTCGTCTATCTCCGATATATCGTCACTCAGCGATATCGTGAACGTCAAGGGCGACGAGAGCTTCACCGTAAACGGCGAGGAGCTCAGCTGGAGCGCGGACGGCAGCGATATTTACTACAAGGGCAGCTCCGATAAGCAGCTCCCCGTTGATGTGAACATACAGTACTTCCTCGACGGCAAGGAGGTCTCTGCGGACAGTATCGTCGGCAAGAGCGGTCACCTCACCATCCGCTGGACCTACAAGAACAACGAAAAGATCACAAAGGAAGTAAACGGTGCGAAAAAGGAGCTTTATGTGCCGTTTATGGCGGCAAGCGCGGCAGTTCTCAGTACGGATAGATTCCTCAATGTCGAGGTCACAA
This sequence comes from uncultured Ruminococcus sp., assembly GCA_937910385.1. GTDB lineage: Bacteria > Bacillota > Clostridia > Oscillospirales > Ruminococcaceae > Ruminococcus. The sequence continues at coordinate 53,259 of CALEPT010000236.1, forward strand.
ACGGCAAGGTCATCTCGGACGGCGAAAGACTCATCGTTGTAGGGCTTGCGTTCCCCGGGCTCGGCGAGAGCATAGGTCTTGATGATATAGACGGGCTTGATGTGGAGCTTCCCGATTCGTTCGAGATATCCGCAGATGTTACCGATTTTGAGATGAACACCTCTGTTACGGTGGTTTCCAACGAGATATTCTCTCAGCTCGATGTTGACGACAGCACGACTCTCAGCGACCTCAAGAACAAGATACAGGAGCTTTCCGACGGAGCACAGCAGCTCTGCGACGGTACGGCGGCTCTATATGACGGCATAAAGGAGCTTTCAGGCGGTACGGGCGATCTCACGGACGGCGTAGATAAGCTTCTCAGCGGATCACAAGCGCTCAAAAGCGGCGCAGATGAGCTGTCAAGCGGCTCTAAGGCTTTAGCCGACGGCGCCAAGACTCTCTCCGATTCAACAGGCACCTTCACCTCGGGTCTTAGCAGTGCAAAGGACGGAAGCTCGGCTCTCGTTGACGGTATATCACAGCTTCAGGACGGTTCGGAGCAGCTTTCGGGCGGCTTCGGTCAGGTAACAGACGGCTCGTCCGCGCTTGTGGACGGTCTTGCACAGCTAAAGGACGGCAGCGGCACTCTCAGCAGCGGCATCGACTCCGCCAAGGCAGGCTCAGACGCTCTTACAGCAGGCTTCGAGCAGGTAACGGCAGGTGCTTCGGAACTCAGTGCAGGCGCGAGTGCTCTTTCGAGCGGCGTGAGTGCTCTCACAAACGGCAGCGCGCAGGTAAAGGCGGGCACGGAGTCTCTCGCGAGCGGAGCTTCCGCTCTCAGCGACGGCGCGGCAATACTCAGCAGCTCCGCACAGCAGGTATCGGCTGGCATAAGCTCGGTCAAGGACGGCGCAGATTCGCTTACAGAGGGCATAACAAGCGCTAAAACGGGCGCGGATCAGCTTGCGGGCGGAGCTTCACAGCTCACGGAGGGTGCTTCGGCTCTCTCGGACGGCATAGCTTACGCCGGCAGCTCGCTCGATACCACGATAGCGGCGAATGAACAGGCTCTTGCGGCATTGCAGGCAGTATATGCACAGTCTCCCTCCGAGGAGCTTGCCGTTGCGATAGGTACATTGCAGCAGACGATCGACGCACAGAAGCAGATAGCGGATTCAATGGACAAGGACGGCTTGCTCGGTGCCGGTGCACAGCAGCTTTCCGAAGGCGCACAGCAGCTCAGCGGAGGACTTGGTCAGCTCAGCACAGGTCTTGCTTCGGCTCAGACGGGCGCACAGCAGCTTTCTCAGGGAGCGGCGGCTCTTGACGAAGGCGGCAAGGCTCTGGCAAGCGGTGCAGGAACTCTTTCTGATTCGTCCGCGCAGCTTTCCGAAGGTGCACAGACGCTTTCTGCCGGAGCAGCCTCGCTCGACGGCGGTATTGGTACTCTCGCTGCGGGCAGCACTTCACTCATCGGCGGACTTGATTCTCTCGTGAGCGGCATAGATCAGCTGTCAACGGGCAACCTCAGTCTCAATCAGGGGCTCGCGCAGCTCTCGCAGGGTGCAGTTGACCTCAATAATGGCACTATCAAGGCGTATGACGGAGCGGCAGCGCTTGACAGCGGTCTCGTACAGCTTTCCGCAGGAGCTTCGACTCTTACGAGCGGCATAGGTCAGCTTGGCACGGGAGCCTCCTCACTCGACAGCGGACTCGCGCAGCTACTCAGCGGCGGAAATCAGCTTTCGGGCGGCGCGGATACGCTCTATCAATCAATATTGAAGCTCAGCAGCGGAGCAGCGAGCCTTTCAAACGGTTCAACTGAGCTTTACGACGGTATCGGTGCTCTCAGCTCGGGCAGCAAGACTCTCATCAGCGGTGTTTCACAGCTCGAGGACGGCGCAAAGGAGCTCAATGACGGCATGCTAAAGTTCAACGACGAGGGTATCTCAAAGATAACGGGAGCAGTAAATGAGAAACTCCCCGACATCATCGAGAGCTTCAAGGCACTCAAAGAGGCATCTCAGGAGTATAACAGTTATTCCGGCATATCTGACGACATGGAAGGCAGCGTGAAGTTCATTTATATGATAGACGGAACAAAGTGATACCGGATAAAATAAAAGGGGTTGACGTAAATGCTGTGTCAGCCCCAATTTTTCGCACATTTTTCGCGGCAAAAAAAGCCTTAATTCCGACTTTTTATATAAAATTCCGCAAAATAACAAACAAAATAAAAATTTCCGCTTTATTTTTTACGAATAATATTGTATAATATTATGTGTGAATACTCGTTTATCATTACTTGATCAGCTATGAGGTGCATTATGTCAAATAAATATTCTCTTGGTATAGATGTCGGTTCTACGACTGTCAAGACTGTTATTACTGATAGCAGCAACAATATAATATACTCTAAGTATCAGAGGCATCTTTCCAAGGTAAAAGAGACCGTTAAAGATCAGCTGAAAATAATTCAGGCGGACTACCCCGATGAGGAGTTCACCGTCTGTATAACCGGCTCGGCAGGTCTCGGACTTGCCAATTCCGCGCAGATACCCTTCGTTCAGGAAGTACACGCGGCATTTCTCGCCGTTAAGCAGAAGCAGCCGGATGCGGATGCTGTGATCGAGCTCGGCGGTGAGGACGCGAAGATAATCTTCCTCACGGGAGGAGTCGAGCAGCGTATGAACGGCACTTGCGCGGGCGGTACCGGCGCATTCATCGACCAGATGGCGACGCTCCTCGGCATTACAGCCGACCAGCTTGACGAGCTTTCGCTGCACGCACAGAAGGTCTACCCGATAGCCTCGCGCTGCGGAGTTTTTGCCAAGTCCGATATTCAGCCGCTGCTGAATCAGGGTGCGCGACGCGAGGACATCGCAGCAAGTATCTTTCAGGCGGTCGTCGATCAGACAGTTTCGGGACTTGCACAGGGCAGAAATATCGAGGGCAAGGTGCTTTTCCTTGGCGGACCGCTGTTCTTTCTCGAGGGTCTGAAAAGGGCATTTGTAAAGACTCTCGGGCTTGACGGGGAGCACGCCGTGTTCCCGCAGGAGGCTCCTGTTTTCGTGGCTTATGGCTGCGCGCTCTATGCGGCTACTGCGGAGGACTCTTTTAAAATAGAGGACATAATCGAAAAAATCGAGACCGCAAAGGCTTCGGACAATATCGTCACGGGAGAACCGCTTTTCCGCTCGCAGGCGGAGTATGACGAGTTCATCGACCGTCACAAGAAGTTCGATCTCGGCTATGCGGATATACATACTTACAAGGGCGACGCATACCTCGGTATCGACGCAGGATCTACTACCACAAAGCTTGTGCTGATAACAGATGATGGGCGTATCCTTTACCAGCATTATTCCTCGAATCAGGGTCAGCCGCTCGACAAGATAGCCGATCAATTAAGGCGCATTTACTCCGAAATGAATCCCGATATCACGATAAAGGGCTCTGCGGTCACGGGCTACGGTGAGGATCTGATAAAGGCAGGTCTTTCGATAGATTCGGGAATCGTCGAGACTGTTGCACATTTCAAGGCAGCGGCGTATTTCTGCCCAGACGTTGACTTTATCATCGACATCGGCGGACAGGACATCAAGTGCTTCAAGATAAAGAACCAGAGCATTGACAGCATTATGCTCAACGAGGCGTGCTCATCTGGCTGCGGTTCGTTCATACAGACCTTTGCAATGGCACTCGGATACGATATTGCGGAGTTCTCGCAGCTCGGACTCTTTGCAGAGCACCCCGTTGACCTCGGCTCGCGCTGCACGGTATTCATGAACAGTTCCGTAAAGCAGGCGCAGAAGGACGGCGCTACCGTTGAGGATATTTCTGCGGGACTTTCGTCATCTATCATCAAAAATGCTATTTACAAGGTAATACGCGCAAATTCTCCGGACGAGCTTGGAAAGAATATCGTAGTTCAGGGAGGCACCTTCCTGAATGACGCTGTGCTGCGTTCGTTTGAAAAGGAGCTCGGCAGGAACGTTATCCGCCCCGCTATTTCGGGGCTTATGGGAGCATTTGGCTGCGCCCTTTACGCTAAGGAGCACGCGGGCGAGGAAGCTTCGTCAATTATTTCCGCGCAGGAGCTCGAGAACTTCACCTACACCTCGAAGAATGCGCAGTGCGGCGGCTGTACGGCGCATTGTCAGCTTAACATCATAAGCTTCGGCAAGGGCAGGCGCTTTATTTCGGGTAACCGCTGCGAAAAAGGCGGCGGAGCTGCCAACAGAAACACAGTTCCCAACCTCTACGAGTACAAATACGACAGTATTCTCAATACCGCCAAGGAACACCAGCCCAAGAAATACCGCGCAAAAGTTGGACTTCCCCTCGCGCTCGGCTTCTATGAGCAGCTTCCGTTCTGGCACACTTTCTTCACCTCGCTTGGCTTCCGAACGATCATTTCCGATGAAAGCTCACGCGATATGTACTATCTGGGTCAGCACACTATCCCGTCTGATACGGTCTGCTATCCCGCAAAGCTCGCTCACGGACACATTGAAAATCTGCTCGACAAGGGCGTTGACTTCATTTTCTATCCCTGCATGAGCTACAATATCGACGAAGGCAGCAGCGATAACCACTTCAACTGTCCCGTGGTCGCATATTATCCTGAGCTTCTGCTTGCCAACAATCAGCGGCTCAATGGCGAAAACTTCTTTCATCCGTATCTTGACCTCAATATCAGGAAAAATGTGATAAAGGTCATGACGAGGACGCTCGCACAGTACAACGTCAAGGGCAGGATACCCGAGGCGGTGGATAAGGCATATGAGGCACTGGAACGCTATCACAGCGATATCGCAGCAAAAGCGAGGGAGATAATAGCTCAGGCTCGCCGAGAGAACCGCAAGATAATCGTTATCGCGGGTCGTCCGTATCACATCGACAAGGAGATAAACCACGGCATTCACAAGCTCGTATCGAGTCTCGGAATGGCGGTCATCACAGAGGACAGCGTGGCGCAGCTCGCAAAGACTCCGAAGCTCGGTGTGCTCAACCAGTGGACATATCACTCGCGCCTTTACCGAGCGGCGCAGTATGTCACGACCCAGCCCGATATGCAGCTGATACAGCTCGTTTCGTTCGGCTGCGGCATAGACGCTGTAACGGGCGACGAGGTGCGCGCTATCCTCGAAGGCAAGGGAAAGCTCTACACTCAGCTCAAGATCGACGAGATAAACAACCTCGGCGCGGCGAAGATACGCCTGCGAAGCCTTGTTGCCGCAATGGAGCAAGGAACTCCACGCCGCTGACCATAATGATTACAGGCGGAGTTCGGTATCCGCACATTATAATATCCCAATATTTAAGAATAATGAACCGTATACAGGAGGTGCTGTATGCCCGAATATGCTAAGTTTACAGAGGACATGATAAAAACTCATACGATCCTCATTCCCGATATGCTGCCCGTTCACTTCAAGCTTTTGATCTCGATATTTGAGGCAGAGGGCTATCACATGGAGCTTTTGCAGAACGACAGCCGAGCGGTCGTTGACGAGGGACTGAAAAATGTCCACAACGACGCCTGTTATCCCGCTTTGCTCGTCATAGGACAGTTCATGGACGCGCTCAAAAGCGGAAAATACGACGTTGACAAGACGGCTCTGCTCATAACTCAGACGGGCGGAGGCTGCCGAGCCTCAAATTATATCCATCTGCTGAGAAAGGCGGTCAACAAGAACTACCCGCAAGTGCCGGTCGTTTCACTCAATTTCAGCGGACTTGAAAAAGACAGCGCATTCAGGATAACCGCGCCGATGTTCCTTAAACTGCTGTATGCCGTGCTTTACGGCGATCTGCTTATGAGCTGCTACAACAAGTGCAGAGCATATGAAGTCAACAAGGGCGAATCGAAGCAGGTGCTCGATAAATGGCAGCGCAGACTCAGAAATATCTTCCGCAAAAAGAGCAAGATGTACCTTAAAACTAAAAAGGTCTACACCGATATCCTAAACGATTTTGCCGCAATTGAGCTCAGCAATGAGAAAAAGATACGTGTCGGCATAGTCGGCGAGATATATGTAAAATATTCTCCTCTTGCCAACAATCATCTTGAGGACTTCCTCATCTCAGAGGGCTGCGAGCCTGTTGTTCCGTCGCTTTTAGAGTTTGTGATGTACTGCGCGGCAGGAAGCTTTAATGACGCTAAGCTCTACGACCATGTCACCAAGAATTCCATATTCAATAAGATCGGCTATGAGCTGATATATTCCAAGCAGAAGGAGCTCATCAAGGTCATGAAGGAGCAGGGCAGCTTCGAGCCGTTCCACGATTTTGAGTATATCCGCAGTCTTGCGGACAAGTACATCAATCAGGGCGTGGTCATGGGCGAGGGATGGCTGATCCCCGCGGAAATGGCGGCTCTTGCAAAGTCAGGCGTCGAGAATATCATCTGCACCCAGCCGTTTGGCTGCCTGCCAAATCATATTGTCGCAAAAGGAATGTCGCGTGCTATCAAGCAGGATAATCCTAATGCAAATATAGTTGCTATCGATTACGACCCCGGCGCTACCCGCGTAAATCAGGAAAACCGTATCAAGCTTATGCTTGCCAATGCACGCCTTTGAGCCTGCGTTGGTGCATATGCAGTCTACCGGGGAAAACCTTTCTGAGGAAAGGTTTTCTCCTAATCGGAGCCAATCCCCTCTGTCTCACTTCGTTCGACATCTCCCCACCCCGTGGGGAGTCACCCAGACCCTTTTCCAAAGACTTTTAGCTGATTTTTCTCCTTACAGGGCGCACCATTCCCCAAAAACCTTGTAGTTGTGAGGAGTGCGCCCTATAAGGGGAAAAATAAAACAGAAAGTTTTAGGTGGGGAGTTTTATGGGAGCTCCTTTTTCAAAAAGGTCCTACTCAATAAGCTATATACACTAACACAGGATAAAAGAGGTGAAGCGGATGATAAAGACTCGAAGCGGTGAGGTCGTTATTACGAACGAGAAACAGAACAGGCTGCTAAAAGCGCTATATGGGACGGTCGGCGGGCGTATTCTGCTGAAAGCACTGACAGCGCCGCTGCTCTCGCGTGCGGCGGGGATTTTCATGGATTCTCCTCTGTCAATACCGCTGATAAAGCCGTTTATAAAGCGCAGCGGCATAGATACGTCGCAGTATATGATGAAGGACTTTCGTTCTTATAACGAGTTTTTCACGAGGCGGATAAAGCCACAGAAGAGACCTGTTGATCGTACGCCGTTGCATCTGATAAGTCCGTGCGACTCGAAGCTGACGGCATACAGGATAGGTAAAAACAGCATTTTCCGCATTAAGGGATCGCGCTACAGAGTCAGCGATTTGCTGCAAAACGAGTTTCTTGCGAGGAGGTATGAGGGAGGACTGTGTCTTATTTTCCGTCTCGAGGTGGACGATTATCACCGCTATTGCTACATCGACAACGGAACAAAGACCGAAAATGTGTTCATAGACGGCGAGCTTCATACCGTGAATCCCATAGCGCTGGAGAGGTATAATATTTACAAGCGCAACAGCCGCGAGTACACCGTGCTTCATACGGATAATTTCGGCGATATCGTGCAGGTCGAAGTCGGAGCGATGATGGTCGGGAGGATAGTCAATCATCACGGTGCGGGAGAGTTCATGCGCGGTGGGGAGAAGGGTATGTTCGAGTTTGGCGGCTCGACGATAGTGCTGCTTATGCAAAGAGACAGAGCACACATAGACGACGATATATTGCGAAATTCCGCCAACGGCTATGAGACCGTTGTGAAGTACGGTGAAAAGATAGGCGAATCATATTATTAATAAAAAGGCTTCTGTACAATACAGTACAGAAGCCTTGATCTTATATTCAGCTTGCTTCCCTTTTGGTTTCTGGTTTTGCGTTTGCCTTATCGGGAACACTTATCTTTTCAATATCTGCGCCTATTGCACGGAGCTTGCCCTCCATGCAGTCGTAGCCTCGTTCGATATGGAATATGTCTTCTATCTCGGTTATGCCGCTTGCCGCAAGACCTGCGATAATAAGCGCAGCTCCTGCGCGGAGGTCGCACGCCTTTACGGGAGCTCCCATGAGCTTACCGGTGCCCTCGATGAGAGCTACCTTGCCGTTTACGGTTATGTCCGCGCCCATTCGGCGCAGCTCGTCAACGTAGCGGAAGCGCTGCTCCCATACGCCCTCTGTGACGATGCTTGTGCCCTCTGCAAGAGTGAGGAGGGTTGCTATCTGAGGCTGCATATCGGTCGGGAAGCCGGGGTGCGGCGTGGTCTTTACATTAGCTTTTACGAGCGGACCGTCTACCCATACGCGCAGACTGTCGTCAAACTGCTCTATGTTCACGCCTATCTTTTCGAGCTTCTTTGTTATGGATTCAAGGTGCTTGGGGATAACGTTCTTGATGAGGACGTCGCCCTTTGTTGCTGCGGCAGCTATCATGAATGTGCCAGCCTCTATCTGATCGGGGATAACTGCGTAATTTGTACCGTGGAGGCGCTCAACGCCTCTTATCTTGATAACGTCAGTGCCTGCGCCCATGATATTTGCGCCCATAGAGTTGAGGAAGTTTGCAAGATCGACGATATGAGGTTCCTTTGCGGCATTTTCTATGACCGTAAGTCCCTCAGCCTTAACGGCTGCGAGCATTGCGTTCATTGTAGCTCCCACGGTAACAACGTCAAAGAATATCTGGCTGCCTGTGAGCTTTTCCGCTTTGAGGTCTATCATGCCTTGGCTGAGAGTATATTCAGCACCGAGAGCCGAGAAAGCCTTTAAATGCTGGTCTATAGGACGGTCTCCGAGGGGACATCCGCCGGGCATAGAGACTCTTGCCTTATTGAACTTGCCCAACAGAGCGCCAAGGAAGTAATAAGAGGCTCTCATTTTTCTTGCTGTTTCATAGGGAACGCAGCATTTATCAATACCGGTAGGGTCGATCCTGTAAGCGTCCTTTCCTATATTTTCGACTGTTGCACCCATTTCCTTGAGGATACGAAGGCTGATGTTAACATCACTTATCGACGGAACGTTCTCAACGATACACGCTTCGTCAGAAAGGATAACTGCCGGAAGAATAGCTACAGCTGCGTTTTTTGCACCGCTTATGGTTACCTCACCCTCAAGGCGTCTTCCGCCTTTTACAACAAACTTATCCAAATAATTTCTCTCCTTATTTTTCAGGTTTATCTTTATCTGCCCTGAACTTCTTTCTTTTGTTCCCTATATCGGGAAATATATACAGCAAAAACGCTGTAAATTACTGATAATCCGAGATATACCAGAGAACGTCCTCCCCGGCATACTGCTCTATGATGACGGATTCTATTATCACGTCATCGACCGGCTTGTCATTGCCATCGGTATCGGCTTTCTGAATGTCAAAAATTATATCCAGACCCTCGTACACCTGACCGAAAACAGTATATGAACCATCGAGCCACGGAGTACCGCCTGCTGTAGTGTATACCTCTTTGGCTGCATCGGAGAACTGATAGCCGTAGCTTTCAAGCTCTGATATCTCATCATCTGTATATACTTCTCCGGTAACTATATAGAACTGACTGCCGTCAGTAGCTGTAGAGCCGCTGTTTGCGTAAGCGATCGCACCTGCTGCATGGATAAGGTGGGGATCTGTGCCGCCGTCAAAGCTTCCGCCCCAGACGGATTCACCGCCCATGCCTGTTCCTTCAGGATCACCGCCCTGTATCATAAAGTCCTCTATGACACGGTGGAAGGTAAGTCCGTCATAGTAGCCTTCCTCGGCAAGACCAATGAAGTTTTCTACACCTTTATCTGCGTATTCCGGGAAAAGCTTTATCTTAATGTTGCCGTCATAGCCTTTTATTTTCATGTTTACGACGGTCTCTCCCTCTTCGGGAGCAGTAAAATTCTCAACGGGGACATTTGCTTCGGCAGGAGAAGTTGTTGTCTGTGCTGAAGAAGTCTCCTCCTGATATTCGTCATAATCGCTTATATACCAGTTTATTTCCTCGCCGTCGTATTCGCCGACCTTGACGGATTCCATAATGACGGATTCCATGGGCATATTGTTTGAAGTATCGGTAGAAACATTCTGTATTTTGAATATGATATCCAGTCCCTCGTAGACCTGACCGAAGACCGTGTAGTCTCCGTCGAGCCAAGGGGCTCCGCCGACTGTCTCGTATATTTCCTTTGCCTGATCCGAGAAGGAATAGCCATTAGCTTCGTAGTAATCCATTGTTGCCTCGTCCGAGACAGTACCTGTTACGATGTAGAACTGGCTGCCGTCAGTAGCAGTAGAGCCGCTGTTTGCGTAGGCTACAGCTCCCGCTGCGTGGATAAGGTGGGGGTCTGTGCCACCGTCAAACTTTCCGCCCCATATGGACTCGCCGCCCGTGCCTGTGCCGAGCGGATCGCCGCCCTGTATCATGAAGTCCTTTATAACGCGGTGGAAGGTAAGCCCGTCGTAATAGCCCGATTTTGCGAGCTCAACGAAGTTCTCGACTCCCTTGTCGGCGTATTCGGGGAAGAGCTTGATCTTTACCTCGCCGTAATCCTTTATATTCATGATTATGACCGTCTCGCCTTTTTCGGGAGCGGTGAAGTTTGCAATATCAACGTCTGTCTGAGCTGCCGAGTCTGATGTTTCGCTTTCTTCGACCTCTATTTCCTTTCCGCAGGAGGAGAGGACTGCTGCAGATATTACTCCGCACATGAGAAATGTCAGTATTTTCCTGAACATAATAAAATTTCACTCCTTAAATTCAGTATAATATAGTGTGAAATCAAGTAAGTCCCAATCCGAGGCAATTGTTCTGAATTATATATATCTGTAATTTTTTTAGATTTATGCTAACTAATTTATTATACATCAAAAAATCGGGTTTGTAAATAGTTTCCGCAAATTTTGTGATAAAAGGGCAAAGGAAATATAAAAATGATCAAACATTTTCTTCATTATGCCGTAAAAACAGGTTTATGATCTGAAAAGCCGAGCAACTGCGGCTCGCTTTAGACGGAGCGGGCGTATACAGCTCCGTAAATAGTATTATTCGGCGTCAGATCTATATTCGGATATGGTTACCGAGACTATTTTGACATCTTCCTTGGGGATATTGTAAACGCCGTTGTTCTCAGAATCAAGCTCCGAAAGAGCCTCCACAACGTCAAGTCCTTCATACGTCTGACCGATTATCGTGATCTGCTGTGAGAAGTTAGGAATGCCGCCTTTTTCTATGAATGCGTCAGTAATATCCTGATATTCCGAGGAATCGCGCATTTCCTGAATGATATCGTCAGTGAATTCGATAGTGTTGAGGAGCGCGAAGCGGCTTCCGTTAAAGTAGGTTCCGCCGCCGAAGAGCTTCTCCTTGAGGCTCTTGTCAACTGAGGTGTTGAGAGCGCAGACAGCGCCTTTGAATGGCCATAGGTTCTGGTGGAGCTCTCTTTTCACCTTTTCATTTGTGCCGCTGCCGACGCTTCCGTCGCGGTTTGGAGCTCCTGCGGAGGCATAAACTCCCTCCTCAATATTGAAAACATAGGTATCGTTATAATATCCGCTTTCGGCGAGAGTAACGAAATTTTCTACCGCATTCGGGCAGTATTGAGGATACAGCACAAAGCGGAATTCTCCGAGCGAGGTATCGACTATAGCGATAGGGTCGCCTTCTTTTGGTTCGCCGAGCTGAACGAGCTCGATAGTATCAGGGTCTATATCAATGGTCCCGCTGTTTGATGAGGCGCTGAGGTTTGCGGTAAGCATAACAACGAGAGACATCACTCCCATTATAATAGTAAATATGAGGACAGCCCTTATGGCTGGATTTTTTGTGTTCATTATTTATCCTTTCCGGCTGATGATAGCTGCTTCCCCGGGATACGGAGCTGTATTAATTGTTTGCTAACTGCTATTATACATAAAATCGCGGAAAATGTCAATATTTATATTATAGGTACAAGCTCCAATATATACTCGCCTTTATCGCAAAATGAGCAAAGTGCATTTTGCAGGCTGCAATGCAGCCTGCCGCCATTAACGGAGTATTAGTGTATAGTATAAAGCTTTGCCGTAAAATGCTGCAATATACAACAACAGACCGCATTTGCGGTCTGTTGTAAAGCATTACAGTTTCTTCTTTTCGTCTTCGATGAGCTTTAAGAGATCATCTACCGACATATTGGAGACTGACTTCTTTTTTTCTTCCTTCTCTGTCTTGCTGAGAATATCGCTGATATCGGGCGAGCTGCTCTTTTTCGGCTTTACCGAAGACTGGGCAGACTGGCTCCTGAGGGGAGTTGTTTTGGGGACGTCGTTTCTTGACATCTCTGCCAGCTGAGATTTTGAGAGAACACCGGTATTATCGGCAATGGGCTCGGCATTCTGTGAAGAACTAACAGCCTTGATATTGAAGGTGCCTGTGCGCTCTGCCTCGGCGGTCTTGCGGAGCATTTCCTCTCTGAGGGCGTCCGCAGTGGGAGCTGTTGAGGACGAAGCTCCTACGTTCCTTGCCGCGAATGATGACTCTGCGCTGCGCTGTGCCTTGAACTGCATGGTGCGTTCCTTTTCCTTCTGGTATGGGGAATCGTGGTTCACGCGCTTTTGGCTGAAGTTTTCTGCGATAGACATTTTCTTGCGCTCGAGCTCGTTGCTGGGCTGTATTTCCTGAGAAGGCTCAAAAAGCGGAGCGCTGCTGTTCTTTTCGTGAGATCTCTTTGAGGAATCGCTGTTCTTTTCTTCCTCGTCATATTCGTAGAAATCAAAATTATCCTCGTCCTCGAAATCTTCACTCTTTGAAGAAGCTATCTTTGCAATGAGGAAGATAACAAGGATAACGCAGGGGATAACAAGCAGCGCAAGTATTCCCTTGACGGTAAGAGCAAATGTGATAAAAGCTCCGAGCTCGGGGCTTTCGGTATGACCGGTGCAAACTGCGGCGATGCTGTCTTTAGTGATAGATTCTTCGCTTCCGATGTTGGAGGCGTCTGAGGTGATGAACCTTGAAGTTCCGTCTTCAGATGTAATTATGTCATAAATGCTCAGCAGCTTGAGCTCGGTGGGAGATGCTGCCGGATAGCAGAGTACTATATCTCCCTTTGCGATAGATATGTTTGCAGCATCGGGGGCTATAAGTGCTGAGCCGACATTTACATTATCGCCCATATTATCGCTTTCACTTACTATATAAATGTAATTATTGAAGATCTTGGGGATCTTTCCGTTTGAGAATGCTATATTCGCTATCAGAGAAGCGGCAATAAGCAGGACACACAGGAGTATAATGACGAATTTCAGAACAGAGAAGCCCTTTTTCTTTTCCATGATAAATCATTTCCTTTACATTTTATTGTTGCCGGTTTTGTTCTTACACATAAGCGCATTTATATATATTATGCGCCTGAAAAATTGCACTGATTTTATTATATCACATATTGAGACAGATTTCAAACATTTTTGAGATTTTATTTTTTAAAAATATCAGAAAACGATTAATAATAGTTTGGTTTGAATGTTTTTCACAAATTAAAAGGCTTTTTTATTGTGCGATGGTCACATTTCACAAAAAAGATAGTCTGATTTTTAGCAGAGTGCTATCACTTTGCGGCAAATTTTCGCAATATGTAAATTTCGTGGATAAATATTTGTTGAAATATACAGTTGAAATATTTTCAGAAACATAGTATAATTTATTTATATACCGCTTGTAAATTCACCTTCTGCAGCTTTACGAAGTCAAGCCTGTAAACTGCCAGAGGTAATATACTAAGAGTAATATACAGCCGCCTGAAACGCGGCAGAATGGAGATCAGTATGGCTAATAAAAAGACAAATCCCCTTATGGATCGTATCAAGGAAGAATTTCCGAGAAAGCTGCAGCTTCTTTACAGTGTTTCTCCCGAAGAAGCCTCCGATAAGCAGGTTTATCATGTTCTTTCTTCTATAATCGTGGAAATACTCGGCGCCAAGAGACAGAGCTTCATCAATCACACTCATTCCGTAGGCGGAAAGCAGATATACTACCTTTCAATGGAGTTCCTTATGGGACGCTCCCTCAAAACAAGCATATACAACCTTGAGCTCGCCGACGGCATAAAGTCAATGCTCAAGCAGTATGATATAAATCTCGATAAGATATATGAGTATGAGCCCGATGCAGGTCTCGGAAACGGCGGTCTCGGCCGTCTTGCCGCCTGCTACCTCGACGGACTTGCAACACGCAATTTCCCCGCAATGGGTCACTCTATCTGCTATGAGTACGGCATCTTCCAGCAGAAGCTTGAGGACGGCTGGCAGACCGAGCTCCCTGATAACTGGCTTCCCGGCGGCAGCGTATGGCTCGTTCCCAAGCCCGAGCTGGCTATAGATATCCATTTCGAGGGCGACCTTCAGGAGTATTGGGACAATCAGTATCACTATATCTCGCACGTAAACTATAATACCGTAGTTGCCACGCCTTATGATATGTATGTTTCGGGCTACGGCAGCGAGGGCGTTTCCGTGCTCCGTCTTTGGTCGGCAAAGGCTCCGAGCTTCGATATGAATATGTTCAACAAGGGCGATTATGCAAGCGCTCTTGCTCAGAACTCTATTGCAAACGCTATCTCGAAGATACTCTACCCTAACGATAACCACAACGAGGGCAAATCGCTCCGTCTGCGCCAGCAGTACTTCCTCTGCGCGGCTTCCGTCGGAGATATCGTAAATACCCACATGAATGTTTACGGTACTCTCGAGAACCTTGCCGACAAGGTGGCTATCCACATCAACGACACTCACCCGACCCTCGCTATCCCCGAGCTGATGAGGATACTCCTCGACGACTGCGGATACGGCTGGGATCAGGCATGGGATATAGTTACGAGGACCTTTGCTTACACCAACCACACGGTCATGGCAGAGGCTCTCGAAAAGTGGGACGTTAACCTCGTAAAGACTGTTATTCCGCGTATCTTCTCTATCATTGTTGAGATAAACAACCGCTACTGCCAGTCGCTCATGGACAGAGGCTACGACAGCGCAAAGACCACTCAGATGTCCATAATCAAGGACAATCAGATACACATGGCTACCCTCTGCGTTGCCGCTTCACACAGCGTAAACGGCGTTTCAAAGCTCCATTCGGAGATAATCAAGGAGTCCGTATTCCACGATGAATATGAGTTCACTCCCGAGAAGTTCAAGAACGTTACCAACGGTATTGCTTACAGAAGATGGCTCTATCAGTCCAACCCCGACCTCACAAAGCTCCTTTCCGACACTATCGGCACTAAGTTTATCAAGGACGGCGCAGAGCTTGCAAAGCTCAAGAAGTTTGAGAATGATGAGGAGCTCCTTAATAAGCTCATGGACGTAAAGAAAAAGAGCAAGGACAGCTTTGCAAAGTATGTCAAGAGAGAGAGCGGTATAATTCTCAACACCGACAGCATTTTTGACGTTCAGGTAAAGCGCCTGCACGAATACAAGAGGCAGCACCTTAACGTTATGAATATCCTTTCGGATTACGCATATCTGCTCAACAATCCCGACGCTCCCTTCACGCCCAAGACCTATATCTTCGCGGCAAAGGCAGCTCCGGGTTACTATCTCGCAAAGCAGATAATCAAGATGATATGGGCTATTTCCGAAGAAATAAGAAAGAATCCGAAGATAAACCAGAAGCTTTCTGTCGTATTCCTCGAAAATTACTGCGTAACGCTTTCCGAGCATCTTATGCCTGCCGCAGATGTTTCCGAGCAGATATCCCTCGCGGGTACGGAAGCTTCGGGTACGGGCAACATGAAGCTCATGCTCAACGGAGCTGTTACACTCGGTACTCTTGATGGCGCTAACATTGAGATAAAGGAGGCGGCGGGCGACGAAAACATCGTTATCTTCGGCATGACGACTCCCGAGGTGAACGAGCTCAAGGCGCGCGGCTACAATCCGGATGATTACTTCAAGAACGACGGCAGGATAAATGAGGCTATCGAGCGTATGTACCACGGTATAAACGGCTGCACGTTCGTTGATGTTGCGGATTCGCTCCGCAAGAGGGACCCATATATGGTGCTCGCAGACTTCGACAGCTACAGAAATGCTCAGCAGTACGTAACAGAGTGCTACAACGACAGGCTCAAGTGGGCTAAGATGTCGCTCAATAACATTGCGGGCGCGGGAATCTTCTCCGCAGACCGTGCTGTTACAGAGTATGCCGACAACATCTGGCACCTCAGATAATTCGGAATTCGCCCTATAATATCCTCATGCTTATGTCCATATAAGGAAAGATGTTCAAAAGAGGCGGCTGTCTCTTTGACGGGGTGTGGGGCAGTGTCCCGTAAAAACAAATATACAAAAATGCCTTTTATTACCCGACCATTTGGGGACGTTGATTTCTTCGTCCCCATTTTTAGGACTATATTGTGATATATAGTCTATCAATTTTATCAACAACGGAGTGTATCGCCAATGAGACCAATCTATGATACGTGGAATTTAAGCTATAAATCTATTTTTGGTGCGGTAGAGCAGTTTGATACCTGCCGCTTCACTATACGTTTGCCAAAGGACGTAAAGCCCGATTTTCCGCCTGTTTTGGTGCTTTTTCGCACGGGCTTCAAGGAGCGCTTTCTCAATATGAACGATATTGCTGAGGAAGAGGACTGTATCGCCTACACCACGGACTATACTCCCCGATACAGTGATGTTCACTACTATTATTTTTCATACACTCAGGGCGGTATACGTCATTACATCAAAAAGGGCAATGTCCATGAGGGCGTTGTAGACCACGGTGATCTCTTTCAGCTAACCGTCTATAAGAATACCTACGAGACGCCTGATTTTCTCAAGGGCGGTGTCATGTATCAGATCTTCCCCGACCGTTTCTGCAAGAGCGGCAAGGTACACGAGAATATCCCGGAGGGGCGCGTTCTGCGCGAGGATTGGGGCGGAACTCCCTATTACAAGCCCGATCAGAACGGTCATGTCTGGAACAACGACTACTTCGGCGGCGATTTTGCCGGAATACAGTCTAAGCTCGGCTACCTGCATGATCTCGGAGTGACATGTATCTACCTGAATCCGATATTCGAGTCCCACGAAAATCACCGCTACAACACCGCAAACTACATGAAGGCAGACCCTTTGCTCGGTACGAACGAGGAGTTTGCGGAGCTTTGCACAGAGGCGAAAAAGTACGGAATATCGGTCATTCTCGATGGAGTGTTCTCTCATACGGGCGCGGACAGCGTATACTTTAACAAGTTCGGGCGTTATCCCGAGGCGGGTGCGTATCAGTCCAAGGAAAGCAAATACTACGAGTGGTACAGCTTCATCGAGTATCCTCACGTTTATGAAGCGTGGTGGGGCATTGATACTCTCCCGAATGTGTGGGAGAACAACGAGAGCTACACCGAGTTCATCTGTGGCGAGGACGGCGTGCTCAACTACTGGCTCGATAAGGGCGCGGCAGGTTACCGCCTTGACGTTGCAGACGAGCTGCCCGATAAATTCCTGAATAATCTGCGCAAGTGCGTGAAAAAGTTCGACAAGGACAAGATAGTCATCGGAGAGGTCTGGGAGGACGCCTCCAACAAGGAGAGCTACGGCGTGAAGCGGCGCTATCTTCTCGGAGACCAGCTTGATTCCGTCATGAACTATCCCTTCCGTGAGGCTATTATCGCCTTTATGAAGGGCGGAAGCTGCCACGACCTGATAAGCTCCATAATGACGATTGTGGAGAATTATCCCAAACCGACCATTGATGTGCTTATGAATTTTGTTTCTACCCACGATATCGAAAGGGCGATAAATCGCCTTGGCGGAGAAAACTGCGATGACAAGAGCAAGGACTGGATGGCGGAGCGCTGGCTGACCCACGACCAGTATGTTCACGGCAAGAATCTGCTTAAAGCCGCAATGGCGCTGCAATTCTTCCTGCCCGGAGTGCCGAGCATCTATTACGGCGACGAGGCAGGCTTGCAGGGCTATAAGGACCCGTTCAACCGCCGCTGCTACCCGTGGGGCAATGAGGATACCGAGCTCATTGCGTATGTCTCCGAGCTCAGCCGTGTGAGGAAGTCCATTCCCAACATGAAGGACGGCAGAACGTACTTTGTCTTCAATGATACACATGTAATTGATGACAGGATAATCGGCTTTACCCGTCAGGGCGACAAGGTTGACTATATCGTTTTCGTCAACCGCAGCGGTGATACTGTCTGTATCGGCGGAATAAGCGGTCACCTCCCGAGATTTGCCGACTTGAAGCCGTTTTACGGAGAGCTCTCCGATGACACTCTCAAGGTCGCACCGTATGGCTATACTATCATAAAGGCGAAATTTCTGGGCTGAGATATTGTAATTCAATTGTATGATTTTGTAAATGCGCTGTATTTGACAGCGCATTTTTTGTATGGTATACTTAAACCAACGTAGAATGACAGAGGTGCGCAAAATGGTTCGACCTGCAAAGCTTTATATGATAATTCCCTGCTACAACGAGCAGGATGTGCTGCCTGAGACGGCGGAGCGGATGAAGAATAAATATGTCTCGCTCATCGGAGAGGAACTGATCTCGGCGGAAAGCCGCGTAGTTTTCGTGAATGACGGCTCGTCCGACTCCACTTGGGAGATAATAAGCGGGCTGCACAAAAGCGATCCCGAATATTTCTCCGGCATAAGCCTTTCACATAACAGCGGTCATCAGAATGCCGTGCTTGCAGGACTTATGACGGTAAAGGATATCTGCGATATAGCGATATCTATGGACGCCGACCTGCAGGACGACATCAATGCCATTGACGAAATGGTCAGAAAATACTACGAGGGCAATCACGTTGTTTACGGCGTGCGCAGTGCCCGAAAGACCGACACCTTTTTCAAGAAATTCACCGCCGAGAGCTTTTATAAATTCATGCGCCTCATGGGGGCAGACGTGGTCTACAATCACGCGGATTTCCGACTTATGAGCAGCCGTGTGCTGCAGGAACTCTCGGGCTTCAAGGAGGTAAATCTCTTCCTGCGCGGAATGGTGCCGCTCATTGGTTTCAAAAGCTGCAATGTCTATTATGAGAGAAGTGAGCGTAGGGCAGGCGAGAGCAAGTATCCGCTGAGGAAAATGCTTTCATTCGCAGTCAACGGAATAACCTCATTCAGCACAAAGCCGCTGAAATTCATCACGGCACTTGGCTTCATCATGTCGCTTCTGAGCGCGGCAGCGTTCATCTGGGCATTCGTGGCGAAATTCGCGGGCTTTTCCGAGCTCGGCTGGGCGAGCACGATATGCTCTATATGGCTTATCGGCGGCTTGCAGCTTCTGTGCCTCGGGATAATCGGTGAGTATATCGGAAAAATTTACGCTGAGGTCAAGCAGAGACCGCGCTTCATAGTGGAGGAGTTTCTTAATGAGCTCGGCGCTGAATATACGGAAGATATTAAGGAAAAGGGGAACTCTCAAAACGGAAAAGAGGAGTAATATGAATATAAAGAGACCCATTCAGGCGGCAGCTCTGATCGGTTCCGCCTTGACAATGCTCATAGGCTGCGGAGCCAGAGAGCTCACCGCAGACGAGGCGGTAAAGTATGTCCGCAGCCGCTACGGCGGCACGTTCACTTGCATAAAGGAGACTGAGGCGACTCTGCCGACTCGCGCGCCCTACACGCTTGAGGAAGGCGGGGAGATCCTCACCGACAGTGGCCGCACAGATTATCAGCTCTATCGTCTCACCGACAGCAGCGGAGTGGAGTTCGAGCTTTACAATGATTATCATTATGGGTGCCATGGTGCGAGCAATTCAATAACGGACAATTACTGTTCCCGTTGGCTTCTTGCTCAGCCGGAGGTCTATGAGCCGCTCACGAAGTCAGACTATGACCTTACCAGAGAGCCGAGCGGCGATGGCAGAAATTACGATTTTGTCCTGTATATCGAGGATTTTGACGATATCAAGCCTGCTGTGGAGCTTGCCTACAGCGTCATCACAGACGACAGGGCGATACTTCCTGATATGGGCACGGAGCGGAATGACACGAAGTCGCTCAAGCCGCAGATAATTTTCAGGGTCGAGGACGGTCATTCGATAGGCTCGCTTTCGTTCCGAACGAAGATGCATCCCTACGCTACGGATATCGACGTATTTTCACGCCTTGCTGAGGAATCATTCATCGAGCTTGTCGAAGACGAGAAAATAGATGCATTTTTGCCGCAGGAAGCTATCGACCGCGATGACCGCTCTGTTCTGACGATCTGCGACGGCGATAAAAGCCTTAATAGCGTGTTTATGAGAACCATTTACAACGATTTCAGGACATCGGAGTATATAGGCGAAGACAGCGAAGATAAGCGCTTTAAGGGAGTTGCCGAGATATGTGAGGCAGCGGGCTTCAAGGTGAAGAACAACTTCCAAAGGAAAATTACGATCAAAAAAGGAGACACAAAGGTAGTCATCGAACGGAAAAACGTCCGCAACACCAACGATCTCGATACGGGAGTGGATATAACTCTCAACGGCAAGAAGTATTATCCTGAGGGCAAGGCTGAAAAAAGATCTGACGGATATTACCTTGAGCTCACCACCGCGGATTATTACAATCTTTTCGGCATAGATTTTGACTTTGATTTTGATAGCGGCAAAGCTTATATTAAAAACTGAATGCAAAAAAGGGACTGTTCGTATGAACAGTCCCTGATTTATTATATCGGTGCGATAGCAGGTATAAAATTGCGTATCACGAAGTACATGATAAAAGCAGCTATTACGCCTGCCCATACAAAGCCTTTGCGCGGAAGAAATTTTACGTCCCTTCCGAAGACCGCCGCCAGATTTTCAGCATAAAGCAGTATCAGCAACACTCCGAGAAAAGGTATTGTGATATTGTTCCTGAGCGCAAGCACAAAATGACCGTGAAGCATATGAGTAACGCTTCGTGTATTTCCGCAGCCCGGACACCAATACCCCGTCGCTTTATGGAAGAAGCATTCGGGGAAGTATCTTTTCAGCCCGAGTATGTAGTCTTTCAGAGCGAAAACAGCAATTGCTATAACAGGTACAGCAGCAGCTATCACTATTCTCAGGCGTTTAGACATCTCTTACTTGATAAAGAGAGAAAGGTCGTCAAGCGAATCGATACCGAGCTCGGAAAGGAGAGCTGCACCGGCAATGAGACCAATTATGCCGAAAGCTATAGTGATTATGCTGAGCACAACGCCTGCGATAGCCATTCCCTTACCCTTTGTCTTCTTAGCAAGAGCAACTCCGCCGAGAATAAGACCTACGAGGCCGAGAATGAAGCCGAGCCAGTAAATGCAGCAGCCGAATACTACACCACAGATACCGAGAACCATTGAAGCAATAGCAAGACCTGCACCGCCCTGATTGGGGTCGCCGCCCTGCATATTCGGATCATAGCCCTGCTGGGGATAGCCGCCCTGCTGAGGATATCCACCCTGCTGAGGATATCCACCCTGTGCATTGGGGTCGAATCCGCCTTGAGGCTGCTGAGAATAGTCCTGGTAACCATTCTGATTGTTGTAATTGTTATCCATTTGAAAGTTCCTCCCTAAAAATATACTCTAATACGTAAAGTATACCACTTTAGCACAAATTTGTCAAGATGTAATGAACAAAAAGTATATGTAACTATTCAGAACCCCTAAGCAAAGATGGACATAGATTTGCCCATAACAGCAC
>CALEPT010000237.1 GCA_937910385.1 uncultured Ruminococcus sp.
AGGTCCTGACCGACATAGGCTGACGGCGCTCAAGCATGACATATTTCGTTATAAGGCCGACAAAGCGATTTCGTTTGTTATGCGAGGATAAATCTTGTAATATCTCTCCGATCTCCTTGCGTGTGCTGTGAACACCCTCAATATCATTGGTAAGGAGTATCTCATCTATCAGGCAACGGTTAGTGAACTGCTCTATCGCTATTTTGGGGAGCGCATAGTAAAGGTCAGCAACCGCTTTATCAAGACGCTCTATAGCGATAATACGCTTGTAGATCTCAGGTGTCTGGCATATAAAAGCCGGATCGTTCCCTATGCTTACAGGCAAATGAATAGTATCCCCACTATTGAAGCGACTTTCATATTCTTCTTTGTACTCTTTTGCGCCCATGTGAAAAAGTGCTTTCAACGTTTTTCTTGACATATATCTCATCTCCGTCCATTACATATATTATGAGAAACTCAAATAAGTATATACATTGCGTGGGTATATCTATATTCCGTATTTCAAAACGCAAAATCATATATATTTTGCGTTTCTATATAAGATTATATCACCATGCGGCGCAAATGTCAACAGATTTGAGTTTGATTAAGCAGGTACTCTCGTTATCGAAAGTACCTGCTCTTTGATTATTCTTCACTGCTGTCAAA
Organism: uncultured Ruminococcus sp.; assembly: GCA_937910385.1. GTDB lineage: Bacteria > Bacillota > Clostridia > Oscillospirales > Ruminococcaceae > Ruminococcus. The sequence goes on from CALEPT010000237.1 coordinate 652, forward strand.
AAGATTTGTGAAGCAGCTTGTGATATAGTCCATTTCAGTCTTTTTATCCGAATCATCGGTATGGCTGTACACGTTAAAAGTCGTGAGGAAGTCACTGTGACCAGCGTAATCCTGTACCTGCTTTACCGAGAACGCAGTATTATTGGCGAGGAGGCTGATACAGGAGTGCCTGAGTTCGTGGAATCTTATGTGCGGAAGCTCGTTTTCGTCAAGGAGTTTTATGAAGTGATGTGTTATACTGTCCGGCGTTATTAGTGCGCCTACAGCGTTAACACAAAGGAAATCACGATATTCATTCGTCTCTCTTATCAGATTATCCTGCTCCGCTTTCAGAGCCTTGAGGTAGCTATAGAGAGCATCGTTCATAGTGAAGCTCCTCTCGCTGCTTTCGGTCTTGAGAAAGTATTTCAGTATAATATCCTTCGGTTTACTGCTGTTTGTGTGACCGATGACCTTATACGTCCCATGTGGGAGAATACTGGAATCGCCTACAATAACACTCTGTTTTATGTGCAGCAGTCGGTTCTCAAAGTCAACGTTATCCCAGGTGATACCGACTATCTCAGACCTTCTGAGTCCGAGCACCATAGCGAGGATAACGGGTGTTTCTATGTAGGAGCCTTTAGCAGCTTGTGCAAGTTTGTTAAGCTGTTCGGCGTTGTAGTAACTGCTCCCTTTTTTGACCTTAGAAGGCTTGTCCACAACTCTCATGGGATTCCTGAGTATGAAGTCGTTCTTCTCAGCGTATCTGAAAGCCGGTTCGATAAGGCTGAGCATTTTATGTACGGTTTTAGGGCTTTTACCTGCATCTATCAGTGTGTTGCAAAAGCATTCAATATCCTTTGCCCTTATATCTTTAAGAGGTTTGCCGTTCTTAAAGTATGGCTTGATATGCTTGTTCAACGCACACTGGTAGTCGTTGTAGGTGGTCGGTGACATTTTGACCTTGTTGAGCTCAAGGCAGTACTCAGTACATTTATCCAGCGACCACGATGCAAATTCGCTGTCAACTATGCCGTCATAACGAGATACTATCTCCTTAGCCTTCTCATCAGCTATACGCTTATTGATCCTGCGTCCGTAGTTATCATACGCCTTTATCCTCGTCGAAAGCTGCTTACGCTTCTTTTTTCCGCCGACCTCTTCAACGTAGAAATTGACGTGCCAAAGTCCTTTATTGATATTCAGCTTGTAATTGATCATTATTGACCCTCCTTAAAAGTATCGGCTGCTGTTTATCGCAGCAGCCGTGATTGTGGTCATTAGTTATCCATTGAATGTTTGTTCAGATATGCGATTTTAAATCATACTAGTAATCTTGTCAACTTACTTACAGAATTCAATATTGATAGTTTAATCAAGCTCAGAGATAAATACAAAAGCTTCACTTGGTCTACTAATAAAGGATTTAACTTGGACTATTATATTGAAGGACATGAGCAAAGTGTTGATAAAGGAGAGCAAAATATATATAAATTTATGCAAACGAGTATAACCGATTATTGTGCTGCTTTAAGGAATGTAGTAAATAGAGATTGATGCTATAATTAATTGAGTATTATGATTTTTTATGATTGATCTTTCAAATCGAAACTCTAATCTGAAAATAAGCCATCATTCGTTTGTGAAACAATCATACCACTTTTACCACTTTTTTCTCGCAAAAGTTTTTTCATAACCGCCTCCTGCGAGAGGGGGACAAGCAATAGTTCATGTTTATATGTGTACTGTATCTATTCGGAAATACTTGATTTATCTCGGCTATAATGGTATAATGAAATGAGCTATAGAAGCGAGGCTATAATAATCGCAATATCGCAAATCCACGGAAGAGGTGCGTTTATGCTGAAAATAGTTTTCGGAGATATTGAGAATTCGATATATCATCCTCCGACGTACTTTGATAATACTTATGAAGATGAGTGGATAACTGATCCGCTCTCTGTAAAAATGATAAGCGACATCGACAAGTCTGATGTTATCAGCGCAAGAGTTATCGACAGCCCTGTACTGGGTTCGATTTCTGTCAAGGAACTGTCCGGCGGTGTGAAAACTCTCATCCTTATGCAGTTCGACAAATCCGGCAAGATATTCAACGCATCTGCCTGCGGTGATAACTGCGCAAAGTGGATATATGAGATAAGCAAGCATAAGGACCTTACCATTGCCCTTCATCATATAATGGACTTTAGCTCCTGCGAAGAGTTCAGTGCGTATATTATCAATACCGATAAACAGGTAGACAGTTACAAGGAATACCTTGACGAAGCGCTCAGGATAGAGGAAAGATAACTATGAAGGGAAAATATCATATTATCGTTCAAAACAGCCGGGTGAAGTTTGAGTTTGATATAAAGCGCAATATAACTATTGTCCGCGGCGATAGTGCTACAGGAAAGACCACGCTTGTATCTCTGATAGACACATACGACAGACTTGGCGCCGACTCAGGTGTTGAGGTATCGTGTTTAAGAAGATGCCTGACTGTCAATAATTCAAACTGGGAATCTGTTCTTAACAGCGTCAGTGAATGTATCGTTTTCATCGACGAGATTGATGCTTTAGTAGGTGACAGCTTAGTGTCCATTTTACGACAAATACGCTCTGGCTATACTGACCGCCCTAAGGCTTTCCCTCAGAGCATCATTCTCTGCGGTGTGCGCGACGTTCGCGACTACCGCATCGTGCTCTCCAATCAGGACAT
>CALEPT010000238.1 GCA_937910385.1 uncultured Ruminococcus sp.
TCGAATTGTTCTCTTTTTTGTTGCCCTTAAATTTGACCGACCTTACGGATTCAGGCTTGACTAAGGATATTATCCTGTTCAATGTAGACGGTTCTACTATCTATGAGCCTAATGTAAATTACACATACAGTATTGAAGGCGCAACTGTCAGCGACGGTACTACAGTAAAGGGTCTTACACTTGAGACCACAGATCCCGAAGACGAGACCGTAACTGTTGCAGTCCGCAGCGGCAGCTCAGCTCCCGATGTTGTTACTATCCAGGGTGCCAACGGTTCAGGCGCTTCAGGTACAGCAGGTACGACCGCAACCCTTGTATTCGGCGATGATACAACACATGGCAAGGCAACCAATAAAGAGACTGATACCATCAGCGCAGGCAATGATAAGACAGCTGAGAGGGCGCTCACTGTAAACATCGATGCTACCAAGTTCCCTGCTGATTCTCCTGCGGGTATCTACCGCTATGTTATCACCGATACTACCGATGCGGCTACTCTGACAGCGGCAGGAATCGAAAGAAATTCAGACTATGATACAAAAAGATACCTTGACGTATATACCAAGTACGGCGATGACGGTAAGCTTCAGGTATACGGCTACGTTCTGTTAAAGGGCACCAGCGGCGCTGATACAAGCCTTGAGTATGAAACAACAGCTAAAGAGACTACTAAGGTAACAGGCTTTGATACAGAGTCTGAGACAGGCACTACAGGTGAGTATAACAGCGGATCACCTATCTCCGATGAGTACCACACATATAATGTTGAGATCAAGAAGGAAGTAGAAGGCTCACTTGCTGATCCTAAGCGCGAGTTCCCCTTCGTGGTAGAACTGTCAAACGAAACAGTTACTTCACTGGATGAGTTCTATTACTTACAGTCTGATGCAGCTGAGGCTAAAGGAAATCTTTCGGAAACCGGCAGCTGGACATTCGGTACAGCAGGTGAAACATCTGCACTCAACCTCAAAAACGGCGATTCTATCCTTATCACAGGACTTCCTACAGGAACAAAGATCAAAGTTACTGAGTACAACAGTGCTCCCGATACATACACCGTTTCTGCAAAGGATACAGATGACGCTGCGATCACTCTTAAATGCGGTGACGCTACAGGCACATCTCTTGCGGTAGCACCTTCCAAGACTGCTGCAATGAATGCAGAGTTCACTGTAGATAATGACTCTAAAAAGGATACTATCACATTCAAGAATACACTGAAAGACATCTCTGTAACAGGTGTAGTATTCTCAGCAGCACCTTTCGCACTGATACTGATAACAGGTGCATTCTTCTTCGGAATGTTCATGAAGAACAAAAAGAGAAACGAAAAAGAGAGCGATAACGTGATCTGACACAAGTAAAAGCATTTGACCGCTGAGGTCAGAGTCTCCTCCTTGCATAAAGCTTCGCTATGTGGTATAATAATGCTGCATACGTTGAGCAGGGAGGAGACCTTTTTATGGAGGTGAGAAAATGGTGCGAAGAGCAAGGGTACTGATCGCTGTTATGTTACTGGCGATACTGACTTTCTGCCTTATATGGAGGAGCTGCACTGCAAAGGAGCAGAATGAGCTGCCGCCGCTGAATTACAACGAGAGCACGTCGCCTGAGACTGTTTATACCACGGCTTCAACGACTTCTGCGATGAGCTCGGCGACGGAAAATGCCAGCATTGCTGCGACGGGATCAGCTGATGAGTATCAGCTGTCAGCTTCTGAGCCGTGGCTGTCACGTTCAAAGGCGGAAGAGATAACGGCAAAAGTACAAGAACTCCACAGCCAGTTCCCTGACTTCATAGGATGGCTTTACATGGCAGACTCAGATATAGATTATCCTGTAGCACAGGGCGCTGACAACGAGTACTACCTCTCACACGCTATCAATGGCAGCTATTACCGAAGTGGAACCCTTTTTCTTGACTGGCGGTGCAGCCGAGACCTTTCAGACGGCACCAATATCATATTCGGGCATAATATGCAGAACGGAATGTTCGGGGATATACGCTCATATCGAAATGACGAGACATTTGATTCACATCGTTATGCTTGGTTTTTTACTCCGGATAAGGTATACCTGATAGAGTTTTTCGCACTCTCGATAGTCAGCGGATATGATATTATGTACGACGTTCCATGTGACTTGAATGAATGGCATGACAGGCTTCTTGAAACGGCAGAATTTCAAAGAGATGTGACAATGACGGATAAGCTTGTAGCATTCTCTACCTGTGCCTCAGACTATGAAAATGCAAGAGCACTGCTCGCAGGCGTTCTGACTGCGCAGGAAAGTATAGAAGACTGTATATATCCGGAGAAATAAAAAGCATCTAGTAGTTTGTTAATGACTGTTGTGTGGTTTCTATTTGTCTATCATCATTCAGTCTCCTCAGAAAACGATAGATGATTTTATAAAGAAAGCGGAAATAATTATTGAGGTACATAAAAGAAAGGGCACAATATAACGAAATATCTTGCAAAACGGAATAAACTGTGCTATAATATGTTAGTAAGCCCTAACCAGTATATGCTTTAGATTCGTTGGACATCAAAGCATCAGAAATAAATTGTAGGTGAACAGTGATGAATATTTACGTTATTATTGGTGTGATCGGCATTATCAGCGGGATCCTCTGCGCTCAGGCAGATGTACCCCTTGCCTGGTCTGGCAGGAAAGAGGATCCCCTTGACTCAAAGGCTGTAGGACGCATCTCATCATGGTGGACTCAGACAAGTCTTCGGCATTTTGACAAGGCATTCTGGCTTTCCTGCATAGGTCAGCCGGGAACATACCTGACTACATGGTTCCTTGCGGAGCTTATCTCAGACAAGAGTTCAGCGCTTGGAACATTACTGAAAATATGCACGTTCATCGGTGCATATACGGGGCTTCTTTTCCATGCGGCAGCCTGCATAAAGCCTGTTGTTTATCGTACCATAGCAAAAGAAGTTTCGGCTGAGACTGCTCAGAAAGCAATGGATCAGATCGACAGATACCCGAAAATTCCGTCTGCGGTCAGCGGTATCGTACTGTTTCTTGTGGAAACGGTCATCATGATAATTGCGATACTGACCGGCGCTCTCGAAGTGCCGAAGTGGTTCGTATTGCTGAATCCCGTTGGTGCTATGCCCATACTGCTCATTGCAAGAAAACTGAACATAAAAGTCGGCGGAGCAATGGGTATAGGCTTCACATTTTATGGAATCGTACTTATCGTTGCAGGAATTTAATGAAAGGAAGAAATTATGAAAAAGATACGTTCATTATCAAAGGCTAAAATTGATGAAATATCCGCACTTATCGGTGCTTCCTTCTGGGACTGGCCCTATGAGGAGGGCGAGGGCGGTCTGAAGCCGTTCTTCCCGTCAAAGGAGGCAATGACGGAATATATGAAGTCCTTTGTTATCGCAGGCATCGAAAGCGGAACTTTTTACAGCACCGACAACGGTGAGGGCTACATACTCATAACCGACACCAACGGAAATCACCCGAATTTTGGGAGTATCGTCCGCATGGCGAAGCGGATGAAGAATGCTTTGGGCGGCTGGGGGAAGCTGTTTTTCTTTCTGAAACAGGCTAACAGCGGCAGCACAGGAAAGCCTCTTGAGATACAGATGAAGAAGCAGAAAAAGCCCTATGTGAAGGTGGAAATGCTCATTGTCACCGAGAAATATCAGGGTCAGGGATATATGAGAAAGCTCATGGAATTCGCCTACAGAATGGCAGACAAAAACGGCTGTCCATGTATTCTGGACACCGACGCAAAGGGTAAGTGCGACCGCTATGTTCACCTGGGAATGAAGCTGGTACAGACCCGTGAAGCGGCAGGCTGCAAGATATATGACCTGATGTACAGCAAGGGAGAACAGGGGAGAAGCATATGAACTGGTCAAGAACAATTCTGGACGGTATCGTCATGTGCGTTATATTCAACGCAGTTGTGGGAATGTTTTTCTTCGTGTTCCCACAGGCATACAGCACGATGTTTCCGAAAGGTTTAAAGAAAGCGGCAAGCCCATTCGTTGAGAAGTCAGAGGTAGTGAAAATGTACTTCGTCCTCATACCGCTTTACCTGCTGATGTTCCTTTATATGGCAGTCAGCGCACATCTGGCAGGTGCCAGCGGTTTCAAGGCTATGTTCTGGACAGGCTACACCGAGATGATGTTCGTAAACGCAGGAGACTTCTTTCTCCTCGACGTGCTTGCACGAATATATGTCAAGGACAAGGGGCTCATCAAGGGCGCTGAAAACCACCCTGATTGGGAGTGGAAGGGCTGGTGGAAGCTGGCTGTTCCCGAACACGGCCTTGCGTGGCCTGTACTGGTGTGTCCGCTGACCGGACTTATCGTTGCAGGGATCGGAGCACTACTGAGATGAAAGAAATTATATCAAAAGTACGAAGAAGGTGAATTATGCTGAAAATATGCTTGCTTACCGCATTTATCGGACATCTGCTGTGCTGGTACTGCGACTGTCTCATCACATACACACCCGACGGCAGATTCTCTGCAAAAATGCTGGAGGACAACACTCAGCTATCGGAACTGATGAAAAGAATGCCGCTGAAACGGCCGATGCTATCCATAGTGCTTGGTATATTTGCACTTATCATGTCATTTTGCGGATTTCTCTCGCTTTGTGAGTGGATGCGGCAGTTTTCGGGAGTTTATTCGGCACTGATGCTGGCAGGTGCAGTGGCATTCACTACCTGCGTTATACCGCATCATGTGATATGCGGACTGGTGGAGTGGTTTTACATACGTCTCGGACGAACTGACGAAGCCCGGAAAGCGGTGCTTGAATTCTTTCGCAAAACCTCTGCAACAATGGTGATATGTTATCTGGGACTTCTGCTGTTCTCGGTTTCATTTTTCATCGCAGTAGTTACGGGAACGACTTCACTTCCGCGGTGGGCGTGTGTTTTCAACACACTGCCGCTGTTTCTTGCATTGTCGCCGTTTAAGATCGCAGGAAGCGGAAATATAGCCAACGGGCTGATGTTTTTTGCGTTATTTTTCATAATATGAAAGGAGTAAATATGTATCTGGTTTTCTCAATTTTAGGACTTATCGGAGGTCTGCTCTGCTGTGTGGGAGATGTTCTCTTTGATCTCAAAGGCAAGGGCAACGAAAAGCTTGGCACATCAAAGAATATCGACAGCAATTGGGTGAAAATGGCTGACTGGAGATTCGGTCTGTCCATAGCCCTTGCACTGGTCGGTGATGCACTTGTAGGGCTTGGCTTTTATTCCATCGGAATGCAGATCGCCGAAACTCATTCGCTGCTTGGTTATCTGACCATAGGCTTTGGATATTTCGGCTCAATGGCAGGTATCTTCATTCATTCCTTTGTGTGCATACAGGCACTTATTTACAAGGGAGCACTGATAAACGGCAGCCTGCAAATTGCCGATGACATTCTTGAAAAGCTGTACAAGCAGATAATGCCTACATTTGCAACCGGCTATATTTCGCTGTTAGTGCCGACAGTTCTGGTAATTATCGCCATTCTGAACGGTGCGCTTGATGTGCCGAAAATATGCGTGATACTCAACCCGATAGTATTCCTGATGATCGGCATTACCTGCCGTAAAATAGATCCTGTGAAGTTTCAGGATCTACCCGGTATCATCATGCCCAGCTTCGGTCTTTCAATGTTCGGACTGATAGGGATACTCAACCTTATATGACGAAAGGAGCAGACAATGCTTCAGAATGCCCGTTCACTGACTCTGAGACTTCTCACTGACAAACAGGACGCAGGCGCTCACTGC
>CALEPT010000239.1 GCA_937910385.1 uncultured Ruminococcus sp.
GCTCGACAGTAATATTATCTTACCACTTTCTCTCCTCCTTGTCAAGTAGAAGAATTTTAGAGAACAGCAGATTTTTTTATCGAATTTCAACAAAGCTACTCTATATAAACCGTCAGGCAATAGTCTCCCGCACATTCCTTGATGGTAGCGGTTTGTTCACGTGACAGATCTATACCGCATTCCTCCATTACGGTAAATATGTACTTATCTGTGAAAAAGCGGCTTTTGAACTCGTCGTATGCTTCTTCGCAGGAGAACCTCAGCTCTACAGCAGTCTCGCCCAAGTTCAGTTCTCGGCGCAGTATATCCTCCCCTTCCGCCATCGACTCCGCATAGAGTCCGTTCTTTATATAGTAATTATCCTCGACAGCTGTACACGAAAATGGCTCAAAGTTCTCGCAGTCTGCAAAATGAGTTCTCCCAAAGCTGTCATCTTCGACAAGGAAATACGCCCGTCTGACATCATTATACTCATCAGTGTCTGCCCATGTAACGTCTATGTTATACCATTCTCCGTCGGATCTGACCTGATTCCACGCATGATTCTCGCCGGTGTCGGTCGTACCGGTTATCAGCACACTCTCCAGCCCGCAGCCGGAAGCGAGAAGATCAAACGCCTTTGCATAGCCCTCGCAGCTCGCTCTTCCTTCCACAAGGCAGCCGTAAGCCGTCGATCCGTGATCTGCATCTCCGCCTGTATAGTATTGGCAGTTTTCCACGAGGTAATCATTGATATACATTATTTTGTCATAGTCAGAGGTCAGAGGGATCTTTGCCAGAGCAGCCTCTTTTGCAGCCGCAAGTGCCTCTGCACCCTCCGCCGCAGCTGCTTCGTTGTCTCTGTAAACTATCTTTGCATCGCGCACCTTTTCAGCGGTATAGTAAACTGAATCAAGATAAAAGAATTCGCTTTCCTGCTTCTCAACTATGCAATATACCCTTGAATAGATATCGCCGTCCACATCGTAGGGAAGCGGTATATTCTCCTTATGTCCGCCTATACCGCGGCAAAGAGCTTCATATATCGCCTGTTCTTTTTTTGAAAGAGCAGCATAGACAGGTCTGACAGAAGCCTCATCTTCGGTGAGATACCGCGGCTGAGGTCTTTTATATAAAATGCCGCTCTCTTTCAGATATCTTACTCCCCAAAAAGCTGCCGCACCGCACACCGTTATCAGCAGCGCAGTCGTTGCCTTTCCTGTCAAAAAGCACACCTCCATTGTAGTTTTTCGGCAAAAAGCTTAAATCAGCACCGCGCAAACGCCGTCATTTTTATCTCAACCCCTGTCATCGAGCATCACCGTGTTATTCTTTATCTTGAAAGAAGGAAGATTCTCCACAAAGCGGCTGAACTTCGAGTAGCCGTAGGTCTTGACGTTGAAATTGGGATATTTTGTACAGAGCTGCTTTTTCAGTTCGCCAAGATTGTAGCCCCTGCCTCCGTTGCTTTTCACAATTGCCGCAAGAGTAAGCTCTATCCTTTGCAGATCGGTCTTATCCGATTTCTGAGAAACGAGTATACTGCTGCCCACCTGCCGCATATTCAGACTGTCGAAATATTTCAGAAACTGAGAAAACTTAGAGTATCCGTAATTTCGCACGTCAAAATCAGGATAACGGTTAAGCAGGCGGCTGCCCAGCTCGCCGATATTTATCTCCTCCTGAAGGTTAGCGTTTTCAGTTATAATACGTATTATAGCCGATTCCAGAGTTTTCAGCTCCACCTTCTCGCTGTCCGCAGAGCTTTGAAGCTCCTCATCTGCAAGTATCTCAAGATACTTGAAAGCGTTGCACGCTGTACTGAACGGCTTAGGCGTTTTCTGCTCACCCATGCCGATTACGTGCATTCCCGACTCTCTCAGACGTATCGCGAGGCGCGTGAAATCACTGTCGCTCGATACTATGCAGAAACCGTCTACATTATGCGAGTAGAGAATGTCCATCGCGTCGATTATCATCGCAGAATCCGTGGCATTTTTGCCCGTAGTGTAGCTGTACTGCTGTATCGGCGTTATCGCATTGTCGAGCGCCATGCTCTTCCAGCTCGCGAGGTTGGGTCTTGTCCAGTCGCCGTAAACTCTTTTATAGGTGACGACCCCGTAGTTCGATACCTCGTCCAAAATATATTTCGTGTACTTTGACGTGACGTTATCTGCGTCGATAAGCACGGCGTATCTCATTTCTTTTTCCATTCTATACCCCTTTTTCAAGTCTCATCTTAAGAAGATACTCCTCCGTATCCTCTTCGTATTTTTTATCGCCCGTAAACGCGAAGCCGTTCCGCTCGTAGAACCTCGCGGCTCGCTCGTTCTTTTCGAGTACCCAGAGTGTCCGCGCCCCGCACTCCCTTACCGCATATTCAAGCAGCTCCGCGCCTATGCCTCCGCCCTGCAAAACAGGCTCGACAAACAGACGCTCCACAGCGCTTCCTCTCAGCTCAACGAACCCCTTGACTGCGCCGTCATCATATACATATGTCTGCGAAAGGCGCTCCGTATCGGAACGGAGCTCCTGCGCATATAAGTCCGTCCTCAGCTCGCCGAAGTAGTACTCGTCGCTTCGGAATATCGGATAGAAATTCAGGCGATAGTTGAATATTATTATCTCGGCAATGCGGACCGCGTCGTCCGCCGCCGCCTTTCGTACATTACCCATCGTCTCACCTCAGAAGCAGAGCATTGATATCCCGAAATCCTTCATGTGTAAGCTCCTTTATTTTTCATATGATGAGTACTCATATTCATCATATACATAGACCACACCGTTGTCACTCCACCTTATCAGATCCTCGGTGTATTCATCGAACTTAAAAAGCTCCTCGTAGGTGAACGCTCCCGTACGGCGGTAACAGACGGTAACGTCGCACCCATTGACTGTTTTTGCCTCGCGCGTGTACAGAGTATGCTGTCCGTCTGGGCTTTTCATCTCCTCAAGGCGGCGGTAGCTCTTCAGGTCCTTTGCTATAGGCTTAACCATAAAAATCACCGGCACAAGGAAAATCAGCGAGCCTATTATCAACAGGAGCTTCTTGCCCTCACCGCTCCTTATACGCTGAATGATCGTCGCCACACATATAGTTCCCAAAAACAGCAGTGCCAGCAGCAAGAGGCACTCAGCAATTATAGCTCCGTTCACGCCCAGCACGAACACGGTGCTGACCTTGTCGCTTTCAGCAATGGTTAAAAGCGTTATCCCGACCACGCAAAGCAGCGCAGCAACAGACAATATTCCCTTCAATACTTTCATTGCTATACCTCTTCATATCACTGCATATAAGAAAAAATCCCGAAACTATTGCTTCGGGATTGTGGGTAATGCCGAGAATATTTCCCCGACACTATGGAGCGGATTACGAGGCTCGAACTCGCTACCTCCACCTTGGCAAGGTGGCGCTCTACCAGATGAGCTAAATCCGCATTGGCGACCCGGATGAGACTCGAACTCACGACCTCCGCCGTGACAGGGCGGCGTTCTAACCAACTGAACTACCGGGCCAAAGAATTGGTGGGGACTACAGGGCTCGAACCTGTGACCCTCTGCTTGTAAGGCAGATGCTCTCCCAGCTGAGCTAAACCCCCACTTTTTCTTCACTCTTTGCCGTCAGAACCCTGACGACGAATAATATTATATCATGTATTTTTTAGTTTGTCAAGCACTTTTTCAATTTTTTTCTAAATTTTTTTCGCTCCGGATATTATCAGCGGTATATAGCCGAAAACTCAGAAATCGTGTCTCGTTCCGCAGCTGGATCCGTATTTTTCATACAGCTCTGTGATTTTTTCTACACACATGAAATCATCATTTGCTTCATCTTTGAGAATTATTCCTATTTCATCTATTATTCCTGACCACTCTTTGCTGCAAAGCTCTTCGCACATCAGCTCGTCTATCGCCTTGCAAATGCAGTTTTTTTAAAGTATCCTTATTCATAATTCCGCCTCCATAGTATACCCTATGTTTACATTATATAATGTAAAAGTCTATATGTCAAGTAAAAAAATGAATTACTATCATATGTATAGATAATATAATGTGAGGATAAGTCATGATAAAGTTGAATGTTATTAAATTACTCGAAGAAAAAAAGCATACAAAATACTGGCTTTATAAACAGCTCGGAATGAGCTATCAGAACTTCAACAGAATGATAAATAACGAGACATCTTCTATCAAATACGATAATATCGAAGCTATGTGCCAGCTGCTTGAATGCACGCCGAACGAGCTGTTCATTTTTACAGACGAAATATAGATGGAGCTCTTGCCTGCGCCTATAGTTCCTTATACACGAAGAAGCTATATCCGTTTTTTTCACGTTCAAGAATAATATTAAGGGCACCTATAAAGACCCCTTTCGAGAAAAAACAGCTATGCGCGACATCTGCTGTGTCAACCTCCCTTGGAGTGCGGCAGCACGCCTTCGGGAGCTTTCCTTGCATCTGCCGCAACTATCTGTTTTCCCTTAACCAAACGGGTTTTTAGAGATGCCCTTAAGAATAAATAACTTCAATAAGCTCTCTGCGCATTCGCGCAGGGAGCTTTCTTTTACCCTATGATATCCTTGCTGAACAGCCGCATAACGTCCATTTTCAGAGCCTTGTTCTGCGGATCTGAGAGCTCGGGATCTTCGGACAGCAGCTTGTCCGCACAGCTCTGTGCCTCGTGCATGAGCTCGGTGCTGGTGGCAATATCTGCTATTTTAAGCGGAGGAAGTCCGTGCTGGGCGCTGCCGAAGAAATCCCCCGGACCGCGCATTTTCAAGTCCTCCTCGGATATCTTGAAGCCGTCGGTGGTCGAGGACATTATCTTCATGCGCTTGACGCACTCTTCGCTCGTGTTATCGGTTATGAGTATACAGGTGCTCTCGTATTCACCTCTGCCGACGCGGCCGCGGAGCTGGTGGAGCTGCGAAAGACCGAAGCGCTCGGCATTCTCAATGACCATTACCGCTGCATTAGGAACATCCACTCCGACCTCGACAACGGTCGTGCAAATCAGCGCCTGCACCTCGCCGCTGCGGAATTCCTCCATGACCCTTTCCTTTTCAGCCGCACGCATTTTTCCATGCAGGAGCGCTGTCGTGTAGCCATTCAAGTCGCCGTTTGCGGCATTTTCCGCATAGCTCTTGACCGCAAAGAGGTCACTTTCGCTGTCCTCTATCATCGGGCAGACAACGTACGCCTGACGCCCCTCGTCGAGCCTCTGACGCACGAAGCCGAACGCCCTGTGGCGGAGCTTACCCGTAACGGCGTAGGTCTTTATCGGCTTGCGCCCGTTTGGAAGCTGAGTTATGACCGATATATCGAGGTCGCCGTATATCATCAGCGCGAGCGTGCGCGGTATCGGGGTCGCGGACATGACAAGCCTGTGAGGAGAGCTGCCCTTTTCAGCGAGCGCCGCTCTCTGCTCCACGCCGAAGCGGTGCTGCTCGTCGGTTATGACGAGTCCGAGCGCGCGGTACTCGACCTCTTTTTGTATTATCGCGTGAGTTCCGACTATAACGTCGGTCTCGCCCGATGCTATCGCAGCACGCATTTCCGCCTTTTTCTTAGCCGTGAGCGACCCTGTCAGAAGGCTGACCTTCACCCCGAACGGTTCAAGAAATTCAGTCAGGGTCTTGAAGTGCTGCGCAGCGAGTATCTCCGTCGGAGCCATGAGCGCCGACTGCACGCCGTTTTTCGCCGCGAACCAGCACGCCGCCGCCGCGACTGCGGTCTTGCCGCTGCCGACATCGCCCTGCAAAAGACGATTCATCGGGGTATCATGGCACAGGTCGGCGATTATCTCGGAGACAGCCATTTTCTGGTCATCGGTAAGCTCAAACGGAAGTCCGCCTGTGAACTCCTCTATATCGACCGCCGAGTCCATTTTGTAGGCGGTGCTCTTACGGCTGCGCGTTTTCATGAGGGACATTCCGAGGCGCAGCTTTAAAAGCTCATCGAACGCAAGTCTGCGCCGCGCCGCTTCCGAGGCGGCTTCGCTCGGCGGGAAATGAATGTCCTCAAGAGCCTGCGCGAGCGGAACGAGTTCATATCTGCGCCTTATATCATCGGAAAGCGTCTCGAACGGCGACTGCTTCATTATTTCCAGTGCCTGACGCATGTTGGTGCGCACCATGTTGACCGAAAGTCCCTGTGTAAGGCGATATATCGGCTGTATAAGCACCTTCTCGTCCGCCCTTATATAGACAGGCGAGCTTATCTCGCGGCGCAGGAAGTTCCCCGAGACCTTGCCGTACATATAGTAGGTCTCGCCCTCCTTCATCGCCTGAAAATAGTAGACGTTGTTGTAGACTACAATGAGGATATCGTCGGTGCCGTCGGTCGCTGCAGCCTTGCATATGACGAGTCCTCCACGGACTCTCTGCGGAGGCATTTTTCGGAATATCGTCAGCTTCAGCACGCTGTAATCCCCTATCGGCGCCTGACACACCGGAACGTGCGCGCGGAAGTCCAGATACGCCCTCGGAATATGGTATATCAGCTCATACGGCGAGCTTATGCCGATTTTTCGGTACTTCTCACTTCGCGCCTTACCCACGCCCTTTAAATATTGTATGTCGCCGAACAGATCAGCCGCCATTCCGTCTCACCTCTCTTAAATTTATGAAATAATATTGCAGGGCTCTGCCCTGCACCCGCTAAAGGGGCAGTCGCCCCTTTAGAATCCCTT
>CALEPT010000240.1 GCA_937910385.1 uncultured Ruminococcus sp.
CCATTGACGGAAAGAAATATATCGTCAAGAGCCACTTTGTGGGCGAGAAATCGCTCGATGATACGCTCTACCGAATTGCATTCCAGAAAGCTATGGATGAGGTTTTGACAACAGCATAAATTTAAGGAAAGTTACGAAAAAGGGCTTGCCAAATTCGGCATTATGCGCTATAATAGTAATGTCGAATTTGGCTGCTTTGTTTGAAAGGAGTTATTATGGCAAAGCAGACAATAGAATATAAAGTAGGGATATATCTGCGCTTGTCGCAGGAAGATATGCGCTCAGGAGAGAGCCTGTCGATTGAACATCAGCGTGAGATCGTGACGAAATATGTTTCAGAGCAAGGGTGGACGATCGTGGACGAGTACGCAGACGACGGCTATTCAGGGACTGACTTCTCAAGACCGAACGTGCAAAGACTTCTTGATGATGCACAGGACGGGAAAATCAACGTTATTGTTTGCAAGGATTTAAGCCGTTTTGGACGCAATTACATTGAAGTAGGCCGCTACATCGACTACATTTTTCCAATGTATAACATTCGCTTTATTGCCCTCGGTGACGGCATTGACACGGTTGACCGCAACAGCAATGCTATGGAGATGATGCCGATCATCAATATGTTCAACGAATGGCACGCAAGTTCAACAAGCAAGAAGATACGTGCAGTTATGGAATCGAATGCAAAACAAGGCAAGTATAAATGCACCTACTGTGCTTACGGTTATACCAAAGCTGATGATGAGAAGAATACTCCAATCATTGATCCCGATGCGGCTGAGATCGTCAAGCGTATCTTCACCATGAGGTCACAGGGTATGTCACCTCGCAAGATCTCCGATGTGCTGAATGGTGAGAGTGTGCCAATTCCGTCCGATTATTACTACGCAAAAATCGGGAAAGTGAATCCGAGGAACACACGGCATTTGTGGAGCCAGAGTACCGTATTGCCTATTTTGCGAAACCCCATTTATATCGGGCATATGGCGATGATGCGGCGAACTACGGTCTCGTACAAAAACCATAAAACGATCCGCAAACCCGAGGACGACTGGATCGTGGTAGAAAACAATCACGAGCCAATCATTTCGCAGGAGCTGTGGGATAAGGTGCGTGAGGTCGAACGATCGGTAAGCAGGGGCAAGCGGTGCAATGACGGAGAACTAAGACCGCTTTCAGGTTTAATGTTCTGCGCCGATTGCGGTCACAAAATGAAAAGTGCAGGGAGCAGCAGACGACGAAAGAATGGAGAAATGGTACGGTATCGTTTCTTTAATTGTTTGGACTACAGTCTTTTTGCTAACAGGTGCTTTTCTCACTATATTTCCGAAAAGGATATACACGCTGTTATCTGTGAGGATATTCGCTCTTTGGCGAGATCAGTTATCACCGATGAGGAAAAGGCAAGGCAGGATTTTCTTTCTCAAAAGGCGGAGATCTCGGAGCGAAAGTCGAGAGGTGACCGAAAAAAGTTGAATGAGAGCCGTAACCGTCTGGCTGAATTGAATAACCTTATGCAGTCGGTTTACGAAGATAAGGTGAGCGGCAAGATCCCCGAGGATATTTGTTTGCAGTTTCTGACGAAATACGAAACGGAGCGTAAGGAGTTGCAGGCAGTTGTTGCAGAAACTGAGGAGCGATTAGCTGCTGAAAAGAAAGATCAGGAGGACGTCGAGGAGTTTATCCGCCGTCTGAAAAAGTATGCCGATGTGCAGGATCTGACGAGAGAGTTATGCTTGGAGTTGATCGAGTATGTGACAGTTGGTGCAAGCGTCCGAGGTCAGCCGAGGGAGATTCATATTTACTATAAATTCATGCACAAGCCTTTGATAAACAAGAATAACCTATTCGGTAATGAAAATGTTTGATTGAGTTGTGTTACTATTTGTATTGCTGACAAGGGTAACACCTTTTTCAGTAAGAGTGTCGATGATGTTCAGCAAGTCCTTTGTAGAGCGCCCCAGACGGCTGATACTCTCTACATAGAGAGTATCGCCGTCACGCACATAGTCCAGCATAGTGTGGAGCTGTGGACGGTCTTTGTTCGCTCCCGAAATCTTCTCGGAGAAGATACGGTCAACCTGATAGTCACACATAATCGCCTGCTGTCTCGCTGTCTCCTGATGTTCGGTCGATACCCTGATGTATCCGATTTTGCTCATAAAAAGTTCCTTTCTTTATTCAAGCTGATTTTTCTTTCTTTTGGCAGCTTGTTCGTTCTGTAAATAGCGTTCAACGGTCTTTTGGCTCTGCCGCTTTTTCTGTATCTGCTGGGCAAGCCTGTCCGCTTCTTTCTTAGAGGTATCATACTTGGCTGACTGTTCGTTGTACTGCTCCTGAATCTTCTCCAATTGCTTACGCAGTAGTTCAGGTGACGGGACTTTTCCTTCCGGAATGATCTCCCGAATTTTCGCAAAAAGCCTGTCATACTCCGACAATTCGTAGGCACATTGCTTGCCGAATTTGGTCTGCTCCTTGCCCGTGAGCGACTTGTATCTCTTGTGAATCTCTGTGTACTTCACGACTTCCTCTACAAGCGGTAACAGCTCTTGTATCTCGTCCCACTTCTTGCGGAGGGTGGATTGTTCGCTTTTGGCAGCCATTCTTTGTGAAAAAGCAGTGAGAGCTGCACTCTCCAATTCTTCGAGGGTGGAGTTGCTTGCCGTCATTTCATTCAAAGCCTTGCTCGCCGCTTTCATATTCTCCCTATCTGCCCAATTCGTCAAGCCCTGAGACTGTTGGAATTTCTCTGCTGTGGTGCGGATAATTCTCGCTGTCGGTCGGTGCGACATTTGGTACTTGTAGCTTATGATACGCTGTGCGATCTGCTGACTCTCGTAGAAGTAACCCAGCGTTTTCGCTCTTGTGAATTTCGCCCTCGGATTGCGTTCTTTCTGCTCCGCAAGCATAAATTTCAGGTCGATTTTGTGGTCGGGATTGTAGTCAACCAATATGCCGAAATCCGCACATTTCGCAAGGAAATCCTCAAAGTCCTCGCTGACCTTGATAACTTCGTCAATGGTTCTTTTAAGCTGTTCCTTCCACGACAAATTCTGTTGGTCAAGCTCCCACTCCCAATGGCTCTTACCCTTTGAAAGATGCGGATTTTCGATGATAGAAAGTCCGTGCTTTCTGCAAAGTTCGTCCGAAATCGTGCGGAGTTTGCTCCACGCTCGGTCGGGAATTTTGCCCTGATTATGCTCGGTTTCAAAAGTCTTGCCCGTGTAGAAGTTCACATTGTTCACGATGATGTGATTATGCACATGGGAGTGGTCTACATGGACGGCAAGCACATATTGATACTCGTCATTGAAAAGTGCCTTGCAAAGTTCCTGCCCGATAAGCAAAGCACGTTCGGGAGTGACCTCACCGGGGGCGAATGATTGTATTATGTGCTGGCACTCGCTTCGGCTTCGTCCTGTGCCGACACACTCTCGGATATTTTTGAACTGTTCTGATGCTCCACATGGAGTAGATACGCACAGGTTGCTAACAACATATTTGCCGTCTGCGGTTTTGTCTGGGTTGCAGATATAAGCAATTGCACCGTATGTTCCCGTGTGGATCGTATGGATACGAGTAATCGCCAAACTTCCTCTAACCTCGCTTTCATATCGGCAATATCTTCATCATAGAGCTTGCCGCCTTTATTGATTCTGTGGGCTACCTGATTGAACGAATTTGATATTGAGGAAATATACCTCGCTATCTGTTTGATGTCCTCGGTATCTTCCTCAACATTCATCACGGTCAATGCAGAATATCTGCAAAAATCGCCCCTGCTTCTGAAACTCGTTTCAGCATATCGGCGGTTGATCGCTTCAAGTTCCATGTCGTTCACTCGGAATGTGATAAGGTGCTTGCGGACTTCGCTCGGCTCTATACTGTCGGCACTGTCCTGCGGTGGGGATTCTCCCTCGGTGGTTTCGGGCGGTTCGGTGAAATCTACCTCGCCCGATTCCGTGACTTCCAACATTGGAACAGGCTCGGCAGCGGTGCCCTCGGCTGTATCTGTTTCGGCATTATCGGACAGCATATCCGCCTGCATTTCGTCCGCATAGGTGTGGGCAAGTTCCTCCGCAAGTTCCTCGAATTGCTTGTGTTTGAACAGCTTTGCAAGGAAGCCCTCGCCCGATTTTTTGAATAGTGACATTCTGTTGTCCTCGCTTTCTCGGCGGTTCTGCCGCCGTTCTTCGATTGCTCCTGCAATCGCTCTCAGGGGTCTTAGGGGAATTTTCCCCTGACAAGCCGTATGGGGTTTACGATTTTCCATAATCGTAATACGCCATACCGTGCTTGCTAACATTGA
>CALEPT010000241.1 GCA_937910385.1 uncultured Ruminococcus sp.
GATATTTGAATGTGCAGTACAGGATCATTCGTACACGACCTCTGCACCGAACGGCATGAGAGCGAGCTTCGCGAGCTTGAACATCTGCAAGCCGAACGGTATGCCGATTATGGTGCAGCACAGCAACACTCCATGCAGCACATACCCTATTGCCATAACAAGTCCCGTTATCAGCAGCCAGATGATGTTCAGAAACACAGAGCCGACTCCGCCGCCGTACTCTACACGCTTGCCGAACGGAAAAAACGCAAGTCCCGCAAATTTAAAGCACTGAACTCCTATCGGTATCCCGACTATCGTTATGCACCAGAGGCAGCCTGCGATCACCCACGAAAGTCCGCTTGTCAGACCTCCGAAAATGAACCAGAGAACATTTCCTAAACAGCCCATATCTTAGCTCCTTACATATATAGTGCCGCACTGTAAGCGGTCGAAAATGCTATCTGCAAATTGAAGCCGCCCGTGTATGCGTCCACGTCTATGACCTCGCCTGCAAAGAAGAGCCCGTTCACGAGCTTTGACTCCATAGTATGAGGGTCTATCTCTCTGACGGAAACTCCGCCGCTCGTGATTATCGCCTCGTCTATCGGACGGAATCCGGATATTCTCACGGGGAACGCCTTCATCAGCTCACCGAAGCTCCGCCGCTGCTCTCTCGTTACCCCGTTTATCTTCTGATCTGCCGGAATACCCGAAAGCTGCGTAATGACGGGGATCAGCTTTGACGGAAGAAGCTTCCTTATACCGTTTACGAAGTCGCGGTTGAGGTTTTCAGCAAAATCACGCTGCAATCTCGCGTCAAGCTGCTCTGCGGACAGCGCAGGTTTCAGGTCTATCAACAGCCTGTACCTGTCGGGCTGCATATCGCATATGTGCGAGCTCGCGCTGAGGACGAGCGGACCCGAGACACCGAAATGCGTGAACAGCATCTCCCCCAGTTCACTGTATACAGGCTTTTCTTTGTCATATAAAGTCAGCGTGACGTTTCTGAGGGAAAGCCCCATGAGCTCCGCACAGAATCTATCGGACGAGGTAAGCGGTACAAGACTCGGTTTAAGCTCCGTTACGGTATGACCTGCCTGCCTCGCAAGTGAATATCCGTCACCTGTCGAACCCGTTTTGGGGTAAGACGCTCCTCCGCAGGCAATAAGCACCGAAGCGGAGCGGTACTCCTCACCGCCCGCACGGATCCCGACGCAGTTCCCGTCCTCGATGATGAGCGATGCGACCCGCCTGTTAACGACCCTCACGCCGAGCCGTTTCATCTCATCTGCAAGAGCGTCCGCGATGTCGTCGGCGCGGTCGCTCACAGGAAAAACACGGTTGCCGCGCTCAGTCTTGAGCGGAACTCCGAGCTCCTCAAAGAAGCTCATCACGTCAGCGGAGTCATACGCCGCGAACGCACTGTACATGAAGCGCGGATTCACGGGGATATTGTTCATATGCTCCTGCGCAGAGCTGTTGTTTGTGACATTACAGCGCCCCTTGCCCGTTATGCGCAGCTTCCTGCCGAGACAATCATTTTTCTCAAATAAAAGAACATTCTTTCCGAGGCGTGCTGCATGAACTGCCGCAAAACAGCCTGCCGCGCCGCCGCCGATTATAATTATATCAGTCATTTTCTCTTTTCAGCAGTCTGTGCAGCTTTTTACGCACAGCCCTGCGCCTTTCAAAAGTCGCTGAGGCGTCTATAACATATTCGCCGTTGTTCAATATAAGGACGTCGCCCTCCTTTGCTTCCGAAGGCAGCTTATCCCTCGGAACATCAGCAGCGGTCCCGTCGATCTCAATTACGGCTGTATCCCCCTCAAATCTGTCAATAATTATCATGTCCGCTCCTTTCGGTATTTACCGAGATATTCTCTCCGTCAGAGGTGAATACGACCGTTCCGTCAATGTCGGTACGGTATATCCTGTCGGTATATTGCAGAAGTCTCTCAACGGTATCGTCATTCGGGTGACCGTATGGATTTTCTGCACCGCATGAAATTACGGCATATTCGGGATTTATCACATCAAGGAACTCCTGAGTGCTTGAGTAGCGGCTGCCGTGATGTCCCGCCTTGTAAACTGTAACGTGCGGCAGCCTTCCGCCGTCGAGCATTTCCAGCTCCGAGGTCTCCTCTGCATCGCCTGTAAGCAGAAAGCTGACACTGCCGAAGCTCAGGAGAATGCTTACAGAATAATCGTTTACATCATCATATTTGCCGGAACACGGAGCAACTATTTCCGCCTGAGCACCTCCGAGCGTTATCACGCGCCCGACCTGAGCTTCCAAAAGGTCAGCCTCATTATCAGCGCAAGAATCAAGGAAGCGCTCGAAAAACAGAGTGTCCGGAATATCCTCGTCAGGCAGATGAGGAATGATGACCTCTCCCACGCCGAAGCTGCCGATAATATCATACATTCCTCCCATGTGGTCAGAATGAGGGTGAGTAGCTATGATGTAGTCAAGCTTTTCAACGCCCGTGTTTCTGAGATAATCCTTTACCTCGCCGGAGACCTCGTTTTCTCCGCAGTCGATCAGCATAGTCTGACCGTCGGATATTATCAGAGTACAGTCTCCCTGTCCTACATCAATGAAGTGGACGGAAAGCTCTCCGCGGGCATTTATATACGCATTATTTTCCGGCTTCTCTTTACGAAAATGTATGTATACAAGCAGGCACGCCGCAAGAACAATACAAGCTATGACGATCAAAGCGCGTATTACTTCTTTTTTCCTTTTTTCCTTGTACCATTGCCTGAGGATCTGCTTTTGCTGCTCGGTGAAGCGGTGCGTTTCTGCGTACCCGACTTCGTCGTCCTTCCATTTGCCACGTTCTGCCATGACCTGTCACCGCCCTTTCCGCTGCGCGGAGCGTCGTCCGCAACAAGACATTTCGGCGACGTGCCGATGAGATCCCGCCTGCCTGCCTTTTTAAGCGCCTCAAGTACTATCTCCCTGTTCTGAGGACGGAAATATTGCAGCAAGGCGCGCTGCATAGCCTTTTCCTTGGGAGTCTTGGGAACATATACCTTTTCCATTGTGTAAGGATCAAGCTCCGTGTAGAACATAGCGGTCGAAATAGTTCCCGGAGTGGGATAAAAGTCCTGCACCTGCTCGGGACGTATCTTGTTTTCTTTAAGGAACAGCGCAAGGTCTATTGCCTCGCTGAGTGTGCTTCCGGGGTGAGAAGACATGAGGTACGGCACGAGATACTGCTCCTTGCCTATCCCTTTTGTTACCTCGTAGAAGCGCTTCTGAAAGCGCTTATAAGCCTCGATGTGCGGCTTGCCCATCTTGTCGAGCACGACCGCAGAGCAGTGCTCGGGCGCGACCTTAAGCTGTCCGCTGACGTGGTATTTTATTAGCTCACGCATGAACTCATCGTCCTTGTCCTCGATGAGATAATCATAGCGTATACCCGAGCGTATAAATACCCTCTTCACGCCATTCACAGCCCGTATTTTCCTTAAAAGCGCGAGGTATTCAGTGTGGTCCACTTTAAGCGCGGGACACGGAGTCGGCGCAAGACACTTCTTTCCCATGCACAAGCCCTTGCTGAGCTGCTTGTCGCACGAGGTGCGGCGGAAGTTCGCCGTGGGTCCCCCGACATCGTGGATATATCCTTTGAAATCAGGCATCTTCGTGATACGCTCAGCCTCCGCAAGCACGGACTCTTCGCTGCGGACGGTCACTCTCCGCCCCTGATGAAGCGCAATTGAGCAGAAGTTGCAGTAACCGAAGCAGCCGCGGTTGTGGGTTATCGAAAAGCGCACCTCCTCTATCCCCGGAACTCCTCCCTGTGCCTCATAAGAGGGGTGATACGCCCTCATGTACGGCAGCGCATAGATGCGGTCGAGTTCCCCTGTAGTAAGGCTGTACGCGGGAGGATTCTGGACGAGCATCTGCTTTCCGTGGCGCTGGATAATGGTCTTTCCGTAGACCTCGTCCTGCCAGTCGTACTGTATTTTTGTCGCCTTCGCGTATTCGGTCTTACTGTCCCTTACCTGCTCGAAGGAGGGGCACTGTGCTGCTCCGAGGGGAGTGTTCACAGGCGCAGTGAGATAGCACGTTCCGCGTATATCGTGCATTTCGCGAATATCCTCGCCCGCCGCGAGACGGGTGCAGAGCTCCTCTATCTGGTGTTCGCCCATGCCGTAGATAAGAAGGTCCGCACCGCTGTCGGCAAGAACGGACGGGCGCACCGCATCGTCCCAGTAATCATAATGCGCAAAACGGCGGAGCGAGGCTTCAAGTCCGCCTATAGCTATCGGGATATCGCCGAAATATTCGCGTATTTTCTGACAGTAAACTATCACAGCACGGTCTGGACGCTTGCCCGCAACTCCACCCGCAGTGTATGCGTCGTCGGAGCGCTTTCTCTTCGCAGCGGTGTAGTGGGCTACCATTGAGTCGATGTTGCCCGAGGTCACGAGAAACGCATATTTAGGCGCGCCAAAACGTTTAAAGTCCCTGTCAGTGTGCCAATCAGGCTGCGCGATAATCCCTATGGTGAATCCGAGGGACTCCACAAGCCGCGTGATTATCGCCGCCCCGAAGCTCGGGTGGTCTACGTATGCATCGCCCGTTATATAGATGAAATCGAACTGCTCTATCCCGAGCTCGTCCATTTCCCGCCTCATTATCGGCAGAAATCCCTCGTACATTTTCTTCACCCCTTAAATAGATATCTCCAATGGATCGGAAATGGGACGCTGTCCCGTTTCCTGCCAAAGAGACTGAGCCCCTTTGGAAGCCCCATGTTAATATATGTATTCACTACACTAATCTCATCAATCTTCCATTCGGCGCAGTCTGCGCTCGTCGTACTGCATTTTCGACATGAGCACGCGCCTCGGCTTTGCACCCTCGCTCGGTCCGATAACGCCCATTTCTTCGAGCTCGTCCATTATGCGTGCAGCTCTTGCGTAGCCAAGCTTCAGCTTCCTCTGAAGCATTGATGTGGAGAGCTGACCTGCATTGACAGCTACCTCCATAGCACGCTCCACGTAGTCCTCGTCGCTGCCAACAGCAAAATCAGAGGTATCGTCTCCGCCGCGGTCGCCCTTTGACACGGGTATGAACGACTCTACCTCGGCGAGTATGGTATCGTCAAATTCTCCCTGAACCTGCGCCTTTATGTACTCGATAGTCGCCACGATGTCCTTATTTGAAGAAAAGCAGCCCTGCACACGCACAGGGTCACTGGCACCTATCGGCATATAAAGCATATCGCCGTTTCCGAGGAGCTTGTCCGCACCAGCCATATCTATGATGGTACGCGAGTCTATCTGAGACTTTACCGAAAGCGCGATACGGCTCGGGATATTCGCCTTGATGAGGCCAGTGATAACGTCTGTTGTAGGACGCTGTGTCGCAACGACAAGATGCATTCCTGCAGCACGTCCCATCTGCGCAAGGCGGCAGATAGAGTCCTCGACCTCCTTGCCCGCAACGAGCATCATATCGGCGAGCTCGTCGATGAAAACAACTATCTGTGGTATCTTATCTATATCCCCGTCAAGCTCCGCGAGCTCGTTGTAGGATTTCAGGTCGTTAGCGCCTGCGTCGGCGAAGGTCTGATATCGGCGCATCATCTCGTTGACCGCCCAGCCGAGCGCTCCGGCAGCCTTTTTTACGTCGGTGACTATTGGTATAAGGAGGTGCGGAATGCCTTCGAATATCTTGAACTCAACTATCTTCGGGTCGATGAGTATCAGCTTTACCTCATCGGGAGAAGCGTTGAAAAGTATGCTCATGATTATTGAGCGTGTGCAGACCGACTTGCCCGAACCCGTAGTTCCCGCGATAATGACGTGTGGCATTTTCGCTATATCGCCGAGAATTATGTTGCCCGTGATGTCCTTGCCCACGGCAAAGGTCAGCTTGCTTTTTGACTCTCTGAACTCGTGTGAAGAAAGAATGTCTCTCAGCGCGACCATGTCCTTCGATTCATTCGGTATCTCGATTCCGATAGCGGACTTTCCGGGAACTGCCGCTATTCTTACGCCCTGAGCCGCGAGACTCAGCGCGATATCGTCCGCGAGCCCGGTTATCTTCTTCACCTTGACTCCCACTCCGGGCTGCACCTCGTATCTGGTGATAGCAGGTCCGCGGAAAATATCCTTTATCTTTACCTCAACGCCGAAGCTGCGCAGCGTATTGACGATAACGTCCGCCTTTGCGCGCATTTCCTCGACCGCTTCGTTCCTGTTGACCCTTATCTCTGAGGGAGTAAGCAGGTCGAGCGGAGGCAGTATGTAAACGGGCTTTGACGGCTCCGGATCTTCCGCTTCTTCGATCGCCGTTCCGACGGGGATATCTATCCCGGAATCCTCCGCCTTTTTGTCGGCAGCTTTGCTGATGAGAGCCTCAAGATGCTCATCCTTTTCGGGCTTGCTTTCAGTCAGCAGCGCCTGCTCGTTCTTTGCTGTTTCGATGAGATGATCAGTCGGGAGAGGTATATCCATATAAAACCCGTCGCTGTCAACTGTATCCTCTTTCTCAGGTATACTCTTTTTCTGAGTCTTCCTTCGGTTATTGACAATATTTATAGCCTCCAGATCCTTATCGAAGCTCTTTTTCTCCTTGTCGTCGTCGATATCGTCATCCTCATAAGAGTCGCCGAATTCCCCGCCCATGAGCATATTCTGCAAGCCGTTGAAACAGTCGCGTATCCACAGGAAGGGGCGTGCAAGCAGCTTTAAAAAGTCAATGAGCCCGAGTCCTGAAAGCAGCATTCCGAATACAAAAAACAATACCGCGGTAATTATCTTCGCGCCGAGCTTGCCGAACAGCTTCAGGAGCGGAAATGCGATAATAAAGCTGACTATACCGCCGCCCTTTAACTCAACGCCGTCTCTGTAAAGCTCGCCGAGGTAGCCGAAAAAGCTGCTCCCCGGGACCTCGCCGACAAAAAATATCTGAAAAGCCGCGCTCGCGAGGAAGGTCATTGCGATTCCCCAGCCCGCGCGTCCCGAAACGCTCTCCTGACTCTTCTCCATGCCTATCATCACTGATGTGTATATGAGTATGACAGGGACAGCAAACACAGCAACTCCAAACATTCCAAGCAGTACGTTATGTATGCCTCTCCAACCTGCCGAGCCCTTGATAAGCGTCATCATAGCTACTAATATTCCTACCGCGAAAAGGACTATCGACCAGAATTGGTTATCCTTGTTTTTCGGAGCAGATGCCGTGCTCTTAGCACTGCCCGACTCTGCCCGTTTTGCGGTATCCCCGCCTTTTTTCGCAGTCGTACTGCGCTTTTTAGCTTCTGCCATTGCTTCCTCCATTTGTTCTGCGCGCAGGGGAAAGCTCCCCTACGCATATCTTTTTTCTGTTTTTTCGATCATGTCATAAAGAGCTTCCATAGCGTCGCTGAGACCTCCGACTTCATCGATAAGTCCGAGCTGAACCGCTCTTTCTCCTTCTACAACACTTCCGACGTCGAGCACGAGCTCCTGCGTATTCATCATAAGTCTGCGGAAGTCCTCTTCGCTTATGCGGCTGTTTTGCGTAACGAAGCTCACTATTCTATCCTGCATTTTGTCGAAATATGAGAGCGTCTGCGGAACGCCGAGAACAGTACCGTTCATTCTCACAGGGTGGATAGTCATAGATGCCGTAGGAACTATAAACGAGTGCTTTGCGCTCACGGCAAGGGGAACACCGATAGAATGCCCTCCTCCAACAACAAGCGAGACCGTCGGGGTCTTCATGCCTGCGATAAGCTCAGCTATAGCAAGTCCTGCCTCAACGTCACCGCCGACAGTATTGAGGATAATGAGGAGCCCCTCGACGCTTCTGTCCTGCTCTATCGCAACGAGCGCGGGGATAATGTGTTCATATTTGGTGGTCTTGTTCTGCTCCGCGAGGACATAGTGCCCCTCGACCTGACCTATGACCGTTAAGCAGTGGATAAGATGCTTTGAGTTCTGAGATATCGTCTGCCCGAGTTCTCGCGCAAGCTCCGACTCGTCTTTAGCGGACTCTGCCGCGGTCTTACTGTTCTTTTCTTCTTCGTTCATATTTATGCAGCTCCCGTCTTATTTTGATTATTATGTGAATTTGTCGGGAGCATATACATATTTATTATATACAATTTCTGTGAAAAAGTCAATACTTGCAAGGAGTCTGTGATACAGTACCGGCTTCACTATTCTCCGCATCAGAATAAAGTAAAGGGACGGTATTACCGTCCCTGACAGATCAATAAATATAACAAGCCTCTTATGTCAATACTTTGGAAGGATAAGCCTTTTTTCAACAACGTCAGCAACGAGCTGGAGAGTGTTTTTATACCCTGTTTTAGACATTATGCTCTTGATATGGAATTTGACTGTATTTTCCGTAACATTGAGATTTTCAGCTATCTCACTGTATTTATGCCCGCCTACAAGCTCACGTATTACCTCCAGTTCACGCTCTGTAAAATCGGAGCTTTCTGCAAGCCCTATCCGGAGGATAGGAGTTCCGGAAGGCCATATCGACTCGCCTTGCATCGTACGGCGGCAGACCTCCATAAGACCAATACTGCCGTATTCCTTGTACCAGAAGCTGTCACAGCCACACTCTATCGCCTTTTTTATAAAGGAATGCTCCGGCATCGAGGTCATGAGGATTATTTTTATCCGGGGATAATGCTGCTTTATCCTTTTGGCAGCCTTCAGACCCGATTCATCGTCCGCGGTGCATATATCCATGAGGATAAGATCAATATTCCCTCTCATGCATACTATTTCGGCATTTGCAGCATTTTCAATGGAAGTTATAACACAATATTCAGTGTTATCTGAAAGCTGCCGTTCAATAGAATCGCGTGATATCTTTGAATCTTCTACTATAAGTACATTAGTCATACAGATCAAGCCTCCATATTCCCTATATTCTTGTCAGGGATATCAACCACCACAGCAACAGTGCCTCCCGAGCATATATACCCAAGCTCTGCGCCCTCCTGCTCCAGTGATTTACGCAGGCTCGCAAGACCTCCTGTCTCTCTTATCTGTGAAACCGAGGAAGAACCGTTGCTTGATATTACAATATGAGATCCTTTATAATTGCGGCTTATATTTACGGTAAGCTGATCTGCACCCGCATGACGCACTGCATTTGTCAGAGCCTCTCTGATAGCGGAATAGAGCAGGAGCAGCGTCCGACGCTCGGTCGGCTGTTCACCTATGAATTCTATCCTACAGCCAACAAGATCCGCAACCTTGCGCAGCTCTGCTTCGGGGGATACAGAAACACCCTGAAGAGGCACATTCGGCATATCTCTGATAGCCTCTTCCCAGCCGTCAAGCAGCTCTTTATACTCATTCTCGGCTATATCCTTTGAATCCAATGCTTTTTTAGTTGCAACAAGACATCGTCCCAGATCATCATGTATACGCATTTTTGTTGAGAGGAGTTCCCTTTCGCGGTTTATCTGAACTATATTTGACAAGAGTGCTTCCTGTCTTTTCCTAAGGCTTACAAGACGTATATTATTAGCATAAAGCTCCTCACTCATGTGATATAGCTGAGTTATCTCAGAAGCTTCTATCTGGACAGTGCTTATGCTCTCGTTTGCCAATATCTGCCTTCGGAAATGCCACACCTTTCCATCGGGAAGCAGAAAGATAAGGCTGTTTTCATTGTCATATGAATCGTCGGTTTTGAGCCATGGCTTATCAAGCTTTATGCAGCCTTTATTATATTCCTGCGCATCTATAAGCTCATTCCACACACTGTTTGCCTCTATCACGGTGTGACCGGTTATTATTTCAACAAGAGAATTCATCTGATGATTTACAAGTATCGGTTTTCCGCTTAGTGAGGAGAACCCCATAAAAGTACACCCAAATAATTTTTACTCTACATTCTGCGGCAGCAGAATGTTTCTTTTTTCCGTAAGCCCCTTATTAAGGAACTTGTAGAATATGTGTATCTGCCTGTCCTCGCCCTTTCTTTCGGGACGGTCTCCGACCACGATGTACTCAATAAGTTCCAGACAGGTCTCACGGGTAAGCTCCTGAATATCGACATACTTCTTGATGTTTTCAACGAACCTGTCAACATCTTTTTCAGCCTGTTCCGCACTTTCACACTTTTCTTTCAGCATAGCGACTTTCTCTCGCAACAGCTTCTGTTCATCAAGATACTGATTCAGCATTTTCACGCAGAGTTCTTCGGGTACAGTACCGAGGAGTTTTTCTTCATAGGTCTTGCTGATAAGCGTTTCGAGCTGTGCAAGCCGTTTCTCACCCTCACGAAGTTCTTTCAAATTGCGCTGACTCTCCGCATCGGCAGTAGCCTGTCTGTGCTTGCGGACGGCTTCACGGAGTGCGTCCTCGTCCTCAACGGCAAGCCTTGCCTTTGCTCTAATATCGTCAACAACGACCTGTGAAATCACTCTTTCCAAAATAGAGTGGGGAGTGCAGCCGTCCATTCCACTTCTCACATAAGTACCACAGCGATAGCTGACCGTCTCGTAAGTACCTCGCTTCTTTGTAGTGTGCATAGTTCTATTCATTTTCATCTTATATCCGCAGTCAGGGCAGTACATGAAGCCCGACAAAGGGCGAATCACACCCTCCTTTGTCATTTTACCGATACTCACCGATGCTTCGACCTCTCTTACCTTATCCCACAGTTCCCTTGAAATGATCGGCTCATGGGTATTTTCTACGATGACCCACTCAGACCTGTCCTTGCGTATCTGCTTGTGGTTTTTGTAGGATACTGTTGTTACTCTCTGCTGTGCGAGATTTCCGATATAAATCTCATTGTTAAGAATGCCACGCACCATACAGTCATTCCACAGATGTGAAGTCACAAGGGGATTTTCTTTGCCTTTAAGCTGATAGCGATGATCTGAGGGAGTTGCGATGCCGTCCTTGTTAAGCTGTATAGCGATCTGCTTCGGACTTAACCCTCTTGCCCTCTGCTCAAATATACGTCTTACGATAACGGCGGCTTCTTCATCAATGATAGGCGTATGCTTTTCATCATCTGCCTTGATGTAACCGTAAGCAGCAGAAGCCGCCAGATACTTGCCCTGTCTTGAATTTGCCGCCATGACACTGCGTACTTTTTTTGAAGTGTTGGCGGCGTGCCATTCATTGAACAAATTCATCACAGGCATAAGATCCATTGCCGAACTGTTTCTGTCGAGCGTATCCACATTGTCGCTCAGAGCGATGAAGCGGATATTGAACGAAGGAAAAATATAGTCGATATACTGACCCACTTCGATGTAATTACGACCAAATCTGGATAAATCTTTACAGAGGATCAGATTTATCTTTCCAGACTTTGCATCTTCAAGAAGCTGTCTGACACCGGGTCTGTCAAATGTCAGTACCCCAAAAGGAAACGCTTCCTCATAAAATCACTTATACAAATTATTGTTATCATTCATCGGCTCATCGAGCAGTTTGTAGTGAATGTAAATATCCCTCGGTGCAGTAGGGGAAACATAGCGGTCAACCTTGACATACTCAATAAGTTCGTTACACATCTCACGGGTAAGTACCTCAGCATTCTCAAAACTTTTCAGCCGTCTGATGAACTCATCAATATCTGTGCTGTCCTGCTTGACTGCTTCAATGTTCTGCCTGAGAATATCAAGCTCTGAGGTCAGATTTTTCTTTTCCTGCTGATAGTCATTCAGGAGAGAAATACACATCTCCTCGGGAACTCTGCCCATGACCTTATCTTCATAGGTTGCGTGTATCAGCCTTTCAAGCTCAGTAAGGCGGCGTTCTATCGCACGAAGTCGTTTCGTATCGGCAGCGTTCTGCTTTGCCTGCTGTCCTGTCTTGTGTGCGAGAAATATCTGCTTGGCTTTCTCCTCGTCAACGGTAAGGCTGATCTTGGAGCGAATGTCACGCAGAACAATTTCCTCAATCGTGGCAAGAGGAATATGGTGCGAGGAGCAATATCCTTTTCCTGCACGGGCATACAATCCGCAGACATAGGCTTTCTTGTTGGTGCGTCCGTTTTTCTTCATTTTGTTACCGCAGTCTGAACAATAACAAAATCCCGAA
Source organism: uncultured Ruminococcus sp. (assembly GCA_937910385.1). Lineage (GTDB taxonomy): Bacteria > Bacillota > Clostridia > Oscillospirales > Ruminococcaceae > Ruminococcus. The sequence goes on from CALEPT010000241.1 coordinate 12,022, forward strand.
AGCGGATTCATGACACCGTTACCGCACGTTTTACCTCTGCTGACGGATTGACCGAGTTCGTCACACTTATCCCACAACTCCTGAGATACGATAGGTTCATGTGTATCTTCTGCAATTACCCACTCGGAACGGTCTTTCTTAATTTCCTTATGGTTCTTATGTGATACCGTCGTTTTCTTCATCTGCACCAGTTTCCCAGTATAAACAGGATTCTGTATCAGCGTTTTTACAACACAGCTATCCCACACTTTTAGGGTAAATTTCGGGTTTTCTCTGCCCAGCTTGTGATAGCGATACTCTGACGGAGTGAGGACACCCTCTGCGTTCATCACCTTTGCAATGCTGTTGTACGGCATTCCTGTCGCCCTCATTTCAAAGATACGGCGGACTATCTCGGCAGCTTCAGGGTCTATCATAAGCGTGTGATTAGGCGTGTCGGAACGGATATAGCCATACGGAGCGAACGAACCCATATAGTTGCCTGCCTTTGCGTTTGCGAGGAACACAGCCCTGATTTTTTTGCTGGTGGAACTGCTATGCCATTCGTTAAAAAGGTTAACTATCGGCATCATTTCCAAAGCGGCACTGTCACGGTCTGACGTATCAACACCGTCATTCAGGGCAATAAATCGGATATTGTTCATCGGAAAAATATAATCTATGTAGCGACCTACTTCGATATAATTACGTCCGAATCTGGATAAATCCTTTACAACAATAATGTTGATTTTGCCTGTCTGAGCATCACCGAGCAATCTCTGGACACCCGGTCTTGAAAAATCGGTTCCGGTGTAGCCGTCGTCGATATACTCGTCAACAAGATTCCAACCCTTTTCCTGCACAAACTTTGTCAGTATCAGCTTCTGGTTGTCAATTGAAAGGGAATCGCCCTCACGCATATCTTCCTGTGACAAGCGTAAATAAATTCCCACATTGTTTTCGGTCTGCTTTGCCATAATTAAACTCCTTTCAAATCAAAGCAGAGCCAATTCGATATTACTATTTTAGCGCATAATACCGAATTGGTCAATACTTTTTTCGGTATTTTTACGCTGTTACAGTTTCGGGTTCATTCAGAGCATACTGCATCGCAAGTCGCTCCATTACCTCGTTGATGTCTTTATCACCGACACAAAAAGAATGAACGGTATAGGTCACACCACCGACCTCATAAGCAGCAATATGCTCACGGGCATTCTTGTACTGCTCGTCAAGCTCCTGCATTGTTTTGTTTCTCATAGCGAATTTTCCTTTGCTTATCTATCTCTACGCATTGGAGAGGGCATCGCTTTCTATCTCTTACCCTCTATGCAGCCGTAAAGGTCAGGCTCATTCTTTCCTTTCAGCCGGCCGAGTATTTTTACAGCTATAAAAAGTATAGCGCACTCTGAAAAGGAAATCAAGCCGCAATGCGCACAAACTTTTTGTGTGTCAAAATGGCTTGAAATCGTGGCATAACGCTATTGGAACACTTTTTGAATAATTGACGATAAGTTACGATAAATGACAGCAAATAAAGCTAAATAATAACACTCGTCAAAATGACGAACGACCAGAAAAATATTTTTAGAAATAAAAACACCGAGCAGGAGACTCGGCGTTGATAACGATATGGGGAATTTCTATCTCTATGGATTTTGTGGATTTTCTGTCTGTTGCTCCTTAAACAACGTAAATAGGCGATTTTCAAGCACCACACCTATATGTCTGCTGACTGGTGCTTGACCGTACTCTGCTTTTTGACAGGCGAGCAGACAGCGGAGCTGAAATTGTTCCTGAACGGTAAGCATACCGCAGGAACAAATGCGCGGAGCGCAGATTTACAAACGGCTGATTGCCGCTTGTAACCCCATAGCACTTTTGGCGCAAGACCGACACCAAAAGAGCATATGGGGCTGCCTTGCGGCAGGTAATCGGCTGCCGCCGAACTGAATGCAGGAGCATGAACAATAGACATTTTAAGCATTTTAGAAATCCTATTGTGCTTAAAATGCTTATTGTGCAGATGAATGGATACACCCATTTTCTTTTCAGCCGACAGACAGCATACAGGCAACATACATATATCTCTGTATGTTGGAAACAGCGTATCTATGGGGAAATCAGGTCAACAGACACAAAATCCACAAAAACCATAGCAATCAAGCTTTATTATGCTCCCTACATCACGGGGAATCTGAACTTTCCGCATTTTGCACACTTTGCAGCTACAAAATGCGGAAAATGTGCAAAGTTCATGTTCCGAGAATTATATAAATCTGTCTTTTAGGCTTTTTGCACCTTTTGTCTCTCAAAAAGCCCAAAAGGAGCAAAATCCATACTCCGAGAAATCTGAATTATCAGCATTTTCGACACAATCGGATTCCGATAATGCTGATAATGTCGATAGTTCATGCTCCCGAAATTAAAAGCATGACGATGCGTGTCGATGGTGACGGTCTTTTAGAGACCTCAAAAACATCGTCACGACCGTCACGCATCGTCACGGGGGATAATATGTTACCAAAGCTATACTGCTCTGATATATTTTTTTGAAAAAGCTATATCAGAATATTAAGAGACCACCATTTTTGTTTTGGAAATGATATCATCTTTATACTTAATGACATCTATAATTACTTGTTTTTGCATTGCTTTGATATATTTTTCCATGTAGTCAAAATCGGGAATATATCCATCGGGGTGATAGGTGCTTTGTGAACTTACAACAGGAGCGCCGTCTGCATTTATGCATATGGGAAGATATATTTCCAACTCCTTAAATCTATTCCATGTCCCCATTTTATTATATGAAAACAGCATTTTGAAATACGACATCTGCATAACTAAATAAAGACCGACTTGCTCATTTTTAATTACTTCACCAGAAAGAGAAAAGACGTGATTGTGAGTTGCAAGTTTATATTCAAATGACCTGTAATAAGCATTTCCCCAAAAATCAAGAGTAATCGTATTCGCAGGAAATACTTTCGCAGGTCTGTCTGTCTTACCCTTAACACCTACATTGTCTACACCAGAATTGATAAAAAAACATCCTTTTCCATTGATGTCTTTTTGTTGTAAATCAACATCTCCTGTCTCTGAATAAAACAAATCTTTCATTTTGAAGCTACGGAGTACCCCCCCTTGATTTTCGCCTATTTTACGGGATTTTTCAAGGATTTCTCTATCTTCATCGGTAAGAATACAGTTACTAAGCCCTGTCGCTTTCAAATATAGTTCCAGTTCCCGAATGCGCTCCTGTTCCAGTTCCCGAATGCGCTCCTGTTCCAGTTCCCGAATGCGCTCCTGCATATAATTCCAATCTATGTCATCAAGATTGTAAGCTTTCTTTTTTTCGCTTTCACACAGAATCGGGAGATAAAACTTTACTTCGCCAATAGCATTAACATTGAATTTAGATTGTCCCCAAGAGAAAAGCGAAAATGCTTTACGCATACTTGCAAGAAGATAAGTTGCCGTCCTGTAATTCAATTTATCACATTTCAACGTAAGTATCTTTATCTTATCACCTGTAAAGTATGGTCTTTCCTGATAAAACATTGTTGCAGTGTCCTGACCAAAAGAAATGGTGTTGGCTGGATTAAGATATTGTTCATCAAACTCAATATATCCTCTTATACCGTTATTTTGGCTTGTTCTTACAACATAAGGGTGGCCTTTAGGCTCATCATGAACGGTCACAGTATTAGCGTTGATACGCAATTTAGGTGTTTCAATAGTAAATAAGTCATCAACGCTAAATTCTCCTTGTATTCTATTCGTTTTCAACATTAATTTCTCCCCTCAGTATTGCCCCTACTTTCCAGGATAAATATTCTGCAACAACCTTTTTGAAATCATCTTCTGTTGGCGTTAGATCAATAACAGTATGCTGATTAAATGTCCAGTCATCACCATTATTGGTTATCTTATCCTCGATATATGTTTTTTCTGTAAGATACTCACATTCTCTAAGTAGTTTGCGTCCGAGTATTATGTCTACAACTTCCTGATAGCGTGCGATTGCATTGCTTGTGTCCCGCAAATTCACATCTTGGCTTGACTTTTTTCTATTTTGTCTTGTATATCCATCATCAGAGAAATCAATAAATTTGACATATTTATTTACGTCGTGCGGTTTGCCGACTTCAAACAGATAAATAGCTGTCTGAACGCTCGCCTTTCCCCTGAATATATCTGCCATATGAATGCTTGCAAGTAAAGTGTTCTTTTCTAATAAACGTTTTGTATATGGCAATCCATTTCCGCTGCCTGCATTTTCCTGTATGAGTACACAGGCTTTACCGCTTTTCATACGACTCAGCGCCTTTTCAACAAAAACAAAGCCCTTGCCCAGTGATGAATATGGGGGATTTAGCAGGAATACATCAGCTGGAAAATTCTGCCCCTTGCGTTCGCCTTGTTCATATGTACCACTGAATTTTTCAAGGCTGTCTACGTTCAATATGGTAGCAGAGCCATCTTTCATTAAAATCATGTTCAGAACGGCGAGCAGATATATGTCCGGACGTATTTCACAGCCTAAAAGCTGAAACTTCTTAATGTCGTTTACCTTATCTGCATATTTCTCTGGACTTGTTTTATATTGCTGTTCTGCATCTTTCAGCATCAACTTCATTGCCGAAATAAGAAATCCGCCGGAGCCTGCTGCATAGTCCCAAACATAGCTATTCATATTGACTTCAGCAAGCTTTGCCATAAACTCAGTAACATACCGTGGAGTAAGGACAACATCATTACGCTCACCATCTGGAATATCCACCCATTCATTAAGAACATTAAAAAGCTTTCCTGTAAAATCAAGGTGTTCAGCAGAAAGAAAAGTAGGCATTATGTTTTGCTCAACTTCTCTATAAACTGTTTTCAGTCTGCTCTCTACTCTGCTTGTATCTTTAACTGTTCTTGGCTCTTCAAGCATAGAGTGCAGGAGAACTCTTTCGAGGGTGTTCTTTATACTTTCACGTTTATCAGCTGGCAGATTTTTGGCATCAAGGAATTCTGCTACTCGATTGTAAATAGCATATCCATCATGTGTTTTCCTACCTTTATCACCTTTAAGGTCTGAGGTCACTAAACCGCTGACTACAACATTCCCGTCCTCGTCTTTTACTCCAAGTCCAGCCATAATCATAGCAGCTATCAGTTCAACTCTATCACCTACGGCAATATGCAGATCATCATGCATAGTCTGATTTAACGTCTTTAAGTTGGCTTCAATAGTATTTTCAAACTCAAATGCCATTCGTTCTCTTTCGGCATCCGTCAAGAGAATATCCTTGAGTTTTAACGCAAGCGCAGATCTGTTAGATGCTGTAAGAAAACTCAAATCGGTGTAATCTCCGATTTTTTTAGGAACACCAAAGTTCTTCTTTGATATAAGCCACGCAGAGATTTCGTAGACAGTATCATTACCGTTTTTATATCCGTTTACACCAGCTGCTATTATTCGGCTATAACTATCTGCATATTTGAATATAGCTGTTGCATAATGAACTGCACCATTTACGGCATATTTGCTTATATTCTTCAAATTATTTGAACCATCTTTAGCTTTGTTTGCAGGTACACCGTTTTCATCAAGCTTACATAAATCGCCCTTTGTTCCTTTACATTCAATCATCACTGGTACTTTAGAAGAATCCAATTCGATGAAGAGTTTAATATCTGGGTAATTTCCGCCTTTTCCACCTTTTTTGGATTCTTCTATCTTTAGAGCATCGTCAATTTCCGAATCCATAGCTTCTGTTTTTGTTAGATAAGGAATATTTACTTGATTGAAATATTGTTTTGCCCAATCTTCAATTTGTTCTTCTATACTTGACACTTTATTGGTTGCCATAATATCCCTCTTTATGTTTTACGCTACCCACATAGCAGGAAAACGTAAGAATTCATTATATGTATGATAATGTTTCAACACATCAATATTTTTTAATTATACCACAATTCGCTATAATAGTCAACCGCTTTACAAGGAAAAATCATAAATCTCATAGGCATGTTTCTAATTATAATATATTCTGAAAAGAAAAAGAGCATTACGAAGATGTAACGCTCTTGGTGGTAAAATCTATGTTTATCGAATCGGCTCTACAAGTTATCTTGTTTCCATTTGGGTGTTCGTCAAAACTTGTTCCCGAATAGCCGTCGTCCTCGCAGATCTCGATGAGATTCCAGCCCTCCTGTTTGCTGACATATTCCGTCA
>CALEPT010000242.1 GCA_937910385.1 uncultured Ruminococcus sp.
ACCACCACAACAAGTAAGACCACTTCCACAACAACAAGTACTACCACCACAACAAGTAAGACCACTTCCACAACAACAAGTACTACCACCACAACAAGTAAGACCACTTCCACAACAACAAGTACTACCACCACAACAACCACAACTAATATGCCTACAGTTAACATTTATCTTGGACAAACTACCGAATTGGCTATAGATCCTAATGATGTTGATAAGGTCGAAAGTATATTATCGGTCGATGGTTCAGAGGTCACGGGAAAAGCGATAGGAAGCAGCTATATTAGAATAGAAGGAATATGGACAGAAATAATTGTCAAAGCTCCTGAGGTAACTTTGTATGTTAATGGTTCTGAAGTTTCCGAAGACAGTGTGATAACCTATAGTGAAGGCCTCGAGCTGAATTATGTTATAACAAATTATTATGAGATAGACGGTACTATATGGCAGCTTTACTGCTATAATAACGAAAGTTCGTTGTGGTCTCATACCGTATGGCAAAAAAGTACGGGTGACAGTTATGAAGTGTCGGAATACCTCAACGGTAATACAATGGTGTATACATTCCGTTTAAATGAATGTCCTTCCGGTGATTCAATATGGATAACAGATAATGGAGCGTCGAATCCATATATAAAGATAGCATTGGGCTGGAAAATTACGAATGATAATAAAAATACTATCTATTATGAGAATATTGCATTTAAAATGGTTAAAGTTCTTTACGGTGATGCTAATGAAGATGGTGTTGTGGACGGAAGAGATGCTTCTTTGGTACTGACTGAATATGCAAAAATTTCTACATCCAGTCCGGCTTCTTTTTCAGAGTCTCAGACGATTAGAGCAGATGTTAATTTTGACGATATCATAGACGCAAGAGATGCTTCAATGATACTTTCGTATTATGCGTATTTGTCAACATTAAAAGTGGGTTATGACGTTTATCCTATCGAGGATACACGCTGGCTTATAAAATCTTAGAATATTTAATATCTGCTCAATAACTAAAGATCGGCTTAATATATAAAGCCGATCTTTAGTTGACAAAGTGCAAGAAAAACTAAGGTATTGATAGTTTTTCTTGCACTTTTTTTCAGAGGCTCGATACAAAGCCCTCGGAGTGATCTGAGGGCTTTTCCCTTTCAGCGGTTAAGTTTCTGCTCCGCAGGCTCGGACGGTGCTGTGGGGCTTTTCCGTTCGTTTTAGAGTGCTTTCAAGCAGAGGTCGGCTCTGCGATCCCGTGTTCAGCTTCATACTCCCTGACACGGCGGTACGCAGGCTTTCAGCGCTGGTATCTGGACGAGATCACGGATATTTCGTATGAGTACGGTTTTACGCCGATCATTGCCCATATCCACCGCTACCTTGACTATTACAGCAAGTCGGAATACGAGGAAGTCCTGAAGCTCGATGCTATCTTTCAGATCAACAATGAGGCATTTGGCAATTTCAAAGAAAAACGGTTTGTCAAAAAACTGATAAAAGAGGGTTATCCCTATCTGTTCGGCAGTGATGCCCATAATCTTACTCACATATACTGCTTGCTGTTGGCGGAAACATCTTTTTCCCTGAGAACTTTGACGTATGTTTCATCGCAGTGCAGAGCTTTCTCTTTCAGCATTTCCTCTTTGAGTCTTGCGACAAATCTGCTGAAATAGTCTTCACTGCATCGTATTACCCAGTTTGCCATTGTTGTTCTGCTGAGTGAATATCCCAGTCGTTCCCAGTCCTTTTCCTGACGGTACAACGGCACTGCATTCACATACTTCTGATATATCACCCATGATACTGTGGACGCTGATGCAAGCGAATGTGGAAGTACAGGGGCAGGCACAAGTCCGTGAAGAAATACGGGCATATTCCTTTTCTCACATTTCTTGCAGCTGTATGTATTGCTGTAATACTTCTTCACAACCAGCTTTGCAGGTATCAGTTCGACTTCCTCACGAATGTATTTCTTGCCGATGACCTTCATCTGCGAGCCGCAGCGTGGGCATATCTGTTCTTCTTCAGGAATAGTGCAGTTGATGATCTCTGTTTCAATATTCTTTATGAGTTCATCACGTTTTGTTTTCGGACTTTTTCTTGTATAGCCTTTAACTGTTTTTGAAACAGGTTCTTCGGATTTTTCAGTATACTCAACCTCTGATTCGTTAAAGAACGACTGCTGTCCTTCGTCTGCTGTATGCTCGCTCGATTTCCCGAATATTCTATGTTTAGAGAGTATCAGTGCTTCAAGGTAGATATGATTGTCTCTTTTTAAACACTCAATTTCTATTTCAAGTTTGTCTTTTTCTTTTTCAAGATGTCTGTTTTTTTCTGTCAGCATTCGATTTTCTCTTTCGAGTTTTTTCATATTTGAACTTGCTGCCTGATTTTCAGCAATGAGCGCAGCGATAAATTCTGCATCTGTCATATTACCTTTCTCTATCACTGAACTCACCTCCGGAATCAAAAATATCACTCTCAGATTATACCACAAAAAGCCCGAAAAGTGTAACCGCCTAAAAGAGCAAGAGAGGTTACCGCAGCATATATTCGCTTATGGTCCATTTTATTCCCCTGCGATTTATTTATTATTAACTTCCGGCAGTAACGAAAGAAAATGAACACGATTTTTCATAATTACTTTTTCATATTAATTATATCACAACTGTTACTGCATTGCAAGAACTCATTTTGCTTATTCCATACAAAAATCTATACTTTATGTATTGAAAAAGCCACAATATTATGCTATAATACATTTAATATGCATATAGGAGTGGGAGCTCTATGAAAAAAAGAAAAAACATATGTCTTATAACGGCAATGCCCGAATCTCTGCACGTACAGAGGATCTCCTCCGGGATTTTTCACCAGTGCAGGAAATACGGCTACAATGTGACTGTATTCGGGGCTATGACTCACCTGTTTTCCGCAAGGCCCAACTATAACCTCGGCGAGGCCAACATATATGACCTTATAAACTATGAGCTTGTTGACGGCGTTATACTTGATACAGCTACGCTGTCAGGCGATAATACGGGAGAGACCATAGAAAGGATTTATAAGAGGCTGAAAAGCTGCAAAAAACCGGTCGCTGCGCTTGAAATGCATTTAAAGGAATATCCCGTGATCGAAAACCGCAACGAGGAGATACTTCGTGAAATGTGCCGGCATATCATACAGATCCACCATAAAACAAATCTTTGCATACTTACAGGGCCAAAGCACAATGAAGCTGCCGAATCACGCCTGAGTGTTTTTCTTGACGAAACAGAAAAGCTCGGAGTGAAAGTGACTCCTGAACATATAGTTTACGGTGACTTCTGGTATACAAGCGGAGAAAAACTTGCAGATGACTTTATCAGCGGAGCAATATCAATGCCCGAAGCAGTTATCTGTTCCAGCGATCACATGGGTCTCGGACTCATCGAACGTCTCAGTGAAAACGGTATCAGAGTTCCCGAGGATATTATTGTCTTAGGCTTTGAGGCAACAGTCGAGGCGGCAAGCGCTGACATTTCCCTGTCATCATATGAAGCCAATGACACTAATTCCGCTGCCGATGCTGTAGATCATATACGAAAAATAATTCAGCCGGGGGCAGAGATAATTCCATATAAGGCTGACATCAATAAGCTGTTTCACCCCGGAGCAAGCTGCGGCTGTGAGCCTGATTATTCTCGTTCTGTCAATGCACTCAGAGGTTCGATGTACTTCACCACAAGAAACTATTCTTCGTCAAAGCTGCTTGAAGAAATTGACATAGGGCTGCTTATGGAGAGCTATGTAATGGAGCAGTTTAATGGTTCTGAGACTCCGGAGGAATGTATCAAAAGCATTTATGACAGCGCCTACCTGCTTTATCCCCATATCAATTATTATCTCTGTCTGAAAGAAAACTGGCTCGATACCGGACATGAGATAATTGAAGGCTACCCCGATAAAATGAAGATAGTTACTGCAAGCACCTCTGTGAACGAACTGTCATTTTATGAGGACAGCCAAAGCATTGTTTTTGATACAAGTCTTATGATACCAAGAATGCATGAGGAAACTAAAGAGCCTTCGGTATTCTATTTTTCAGCTGTTCATTTCAATGAAAAAATGCTTGGATATTCAGTTTTACAGCGCAGTCTTGCCGACACGCATAAGATCAATATCGTCTACCGAAACTGGCTGAGATTTGTAAACAGTGCACTTGAAATGATACGTTCCAAAAGACGACTGCTTATTATGTCCGTCCGTGATGAAATGACTGAGACATTCAACAGGCGGGGTATGTATATTGAGCTTGAAAAAATGCTGAAAAGCGCAGACACGAGCAATTCTTTATTTGTCTGCGTTATAGATATAGACGGTCTGAAATATATCAATGACACTTTCGGACACAATGAGGGTGACTTCGGAATAAAACTTGTAAGCTCCGCGGCGGCTCTTGTTACACATAAAAATGAGATCTGCGTCCGTGCAGGAGGAGATGAGTTCTACATTATCGGTGTTGGAGACTACGACGAGACAGAAGCCGAAAAGCGCTCCGACAGATTCATCAGCATTATCGAAGAAATGTCGTCAGCCTGCAATAAACCTTTTAAAGTTACTGCAAGTATCGGATGCGCGCTTCAAAAGATCAATGACAGCCTCAATATTGATGAAGTGATCTGCGAAGCTGATGAAAAAATGTATAAATATAAGATTGAGAGGAATCGGCAGAGAAAGTAGAGCGGATAGCGTAGAAACACTTCCACATACTTTTTACAGAAAACGGCTTCTTCTGGGCTTAAATCTGCGGTCACACACTCAAAAGCAAATATATTAAGGGCACCTCTGAAAACCCATTTTGAGAAAAAGCAGATATATCATATCAGATACATCTGCTTTTTCTCGTTATATGCTCATGTAAAATTCAGACTGAGCGCGTTTTTGCAATTCAATATGAGGATCGCCTTTTCAATTTTATATTGATTTGCGAGCTTTCTTAAAACAATCATTTTATATTGAAATTATCAATTTATCTGCTATTTTTTCTTTATCTCTTTAATTGTATTTAAGAAGAAATCCCTCTTTATTATTACAGCTATCATTGACGCAAGTATGATACAATATCTGATAACAGGATAATTATAAGTTACCATGAGTAAAGCCGATAACCCAAGGAATACAGCTGAGATAGCTATGATTATTTTCAGGTCATATACCTTGACATTATCCAGCTGCTTTTTGATTATTCTTCTCATGCAGATATAATGTGCAGCTGCATAGAAGAAATAACAGAATAAAGTAGTATATCCTGCGGCAATATAACCAAACAGATTAATGAATATATAGTTAAGTATAATATTCAGAACGCCGCCGATCGTTGATGCGATAGTCATAAACCCTGATTTTTCAAAATAGAATTCAAAATCAGCAAATAAGCTGTACATAAACAGAAAGTAAACACTTGCTGTTACCGGAGGAATTATCCAAATTGCTCCATGATATTTTGCGGGCGCAAATATTCTTACAGCTTCCGGAGCAAGCGCTATAAGAGCAAGTCCTGTAACTGCTACTATTCCCAGTATCATATATGACAGCGAGCCTATACGCTTATACTCTTTTTTCTTTATCCTTTCAAATATCCATGGATTCAGGGTATTGAGAATGGCGTTTGTTACAAGCGTAAGCATCCATGCCAGATTATATGCAAGGCCATAAATACCTGCTGCACTATAGCTTACCATATGTTTTATCATGAGACGGTCCGCCTGATGCAGGATAGTTCTGGTAAGATAATGGGGTATAAGGGGGATATTAAGAGAAAGAGAATACTTCCAGAATCTTTTGTTATAAAATGTCTTTCCCTTTCTCAGAAATGATACAAACAGACCTGTATATGCCAGCAATTCAACTATTACCAATGATACGATCCTTGCTTCAGCCTTATACTCTTTTGTAGCGATGACTGCAATGATACCGCTGACAGGCTTAGCTATTGAGGTGAGAAGAGTAAGCAGTACAAGAGCCTTGTACTTATATTCTACTCTTTGCTGAGCTGCCCAGAGTTCAAACATAAGCGCAGCCCACGAAGCTATGAACATACATAATACTATCAGAGTAGGCATTCCCAGCCACGAATTTATGTATTTTCTCAGCGGCAGGTAGATACAGGTAACAAAGAGTGTTACAGTAGTACCGAGCCCTGCTGTGGAAGCAGCGAGAGTTTCACGTTCCTTATCAAATTTTACAAGAGCCTGAGTGAATACACTTCCTGCCAGTTTCAGAGTAGTGAATACAGAAATTATTTCCAGCCACGAGGTAAAGATCGTATAATAACCGTACTGCTCGGTATCAAGCAATCTTGTAAATATCGGGGTAGTAAGTGTAGATATGCCTCTTTGCATGAAGCTGCATATCATAAACGCGACAGAGGCTTTTACCGGTGTTGAAAGCTTATCGAATTTATTGTACTGTTTTTTTATCAAAGTGCCGATTGCCATATAATTAATTCCTTTCAGATAATAACGTGCGATAACCTCTGAAAATATTTCAGAGGTTATCTGATCGTTATACTTCAGTTTTTTTATTGTGTTTCAACCTTTGATTCAATTCAAAGAACGGGCTCAGAAGCTTTATCCTGTATCCCGTCTCGTATTTTATCTTCAATACGGTGATCTCATGCTCGGGACCGAATCTATGCAAAAGTATGCAGCTTCTGTGGAATCCGTCAACTATACAGTTATATTGATCTATTATGATGACACCTTTTTCGGGGTCATAATCTTCCCTGCCAAATTTCCCTATCAATTCATTGAAAAGAGCTTCAGAGCGATCGGGATTATCCTTAAGATTTTCTTTCTTTGAGCAATATGCTCTGTAAGCCGCTCTGTTTTCTTCAGCTCCCGGGTTGGCAACATATCTGTAATTATCGGTATCGTAAAGAGTAGAAAGTTTTTTATCCTTATAGCGTCTTATTCTGCCTATCTTTATATTTGCCATGTCATAACAGAATATTTTATGATGCTTCATAAGTGAAGAAAGGGTATCGGGATTTATGAAAAATCTCTTGTCATTCTCAAGCTGTTCGCGGGATACAAGCTTTTTGCTCATTATTAAAAATGCTCCTTAATTGTTATACTATGCGCTATTTCAAAATGTCAGCAGACATTTTGAAATCTGCCGTCATTACGGCAGGCGGCGAAAAACGCCGCAAACGCTCCATTTATACTGCCTCTGCAAATCCGCAAAGCGGATTTGTGGCTGCGGCTGCAGCCTGCAAAATGCACTTTGTGCATTTTGCAATAGAGGCGAGTATACAAACGATCAACGACAGGTTCTGACAGAAAGATCACCTAAGATCCTGCGGTGACCGCTTTTCAGTGTTTTTGCGGTCGTATCAGGGAAAGAATCTATATTAAGCATGAATGAAATGATTATAAAGAAATGATAAAAGCGCACCTGTTCTGTTATATAATTTATCATCATGCAAGTCAATCCGATAGCCATTACACCTATATATACATTTCTCTTTTTATTTTTCATTTGTCTGAATGCCCTGAACGTAATAAGCACAAAGACTGCGAAAAGCAGGATGCCTCCGTCGATCATAAGCTGAAGATACGGCGTATGACATGAATAGGTATACAGCTTGCTGGTATTGAATCTTCCGTATTCATAATAGCCGCCATATCCTAACAAAGGCTTTTGCCCTATCATTTTCAGCGCGCCTGCCCAAAGGATAGTTCTTCCTGAAAGTGTGGCGTCTTTATGCAGGACATTAACTATAAACGCTTGTACGTGGCTGTTTGAAAGTCCGAAAAGGCAGACAGCCATAGCAAACAAAACTCCTCCAAGAAGCAGACGATAGTCTATATTTCCGATATTTATAACATATATAAGCATTACCAGAAACATAGTAAGCATAGCCATAGCGCTTACCGACCACACACGAAGCAGTGAAATTTCTGTAATTAGCGCTGCCAACCAGATATGCCATGTTATCCTGCCGTATTTCATTATGGAATAGCATATCATTACAACAAGTCCGGGAAGAGCAACATATATCACAGCATTATCATCTCCAAGAAGATGAGCCGCATGATAACCGGAGGTTCTGTAAAGTCCATGTGGAAATACTATATCCAGTAAGAAATTCAGATAAATGAATGCTGCATATATATATGACAGTACCCTCAATAGCTTATAAAGATCCTTTTTTACACTGATATATATAAACAGCACCAACGATAATAAAACGATAGCGTTATACAAAACGCGGGGTATACTGCGCTGAGAATTAAGACAGGAAGAAACAAAATATATCCCCCAGAAAATCAGAAACACCCAGATGTCCTTTTTTATTCTTATCCTGTCATATATCATAACGTAAAAGATAACACACATCGCCGCAAGCAGAGTAGCGGCTTTATAGAGTGTAGCTATCCTCGGAAGCTCTTCAAGGGTTCTTTGCTGAATAAACGGGAAAAGTATAATAAAATACACAAATGTACTGAGACTGTATTTATCAGATATTTTCAACATTTCACCAATCCTAAATTTCAAATTCAATTCGCCTAATCCTTCATAACTCGCTCCAGCATATGAATAGGCGAAAAATCTCCTTTATAGCCGTAATCTATCTTTATATCCTCAAGGATCCAGTCAACATCAATATCATCAGCCGAAGAAAAATAGCGCATATATCTGCTGTCGTAATACGGAAAATCCACTATATTAGGATTATTTGAAAGCAATTTTCTGTTATAGCATACAGCCTCGTAATATCTGAGGCTTGGACCGTTCTGACAGTTCTGAAGCACTTCCATGACAACTTTTGAATGTAAAATCCCGGAAATAAGCTTTTCATAAGGTATCCAGCCGCCGGAAAAATAATCTATCTTATCATCATGTTTATTTTTTTGCAGTCTGCGTTCTCCGGTAACGAGAAGGTGGAAATCAGCTGCGGCTCCGGCAG
This sequence comes from uncultured Ruminococcus sp., assembly GCA_937910385.1. Lineage (GTDB taxonomy): Bacteria > Bacillota > Clostridia > Oscillospirales > Ruminococcaceae > Ruminococcus. Next base: position 8,939 of record CALEPT010000242.1, read on the forward strand.
AATCGAGCTTTTCAAAAACCGAAAGTATAAGGTCTTCACGGTCGCCTTTTATTCCGCCTGTAAAATATACATCGCTTTGCTTGACGTCCGGGAATTGAGAAAGTATATTCTTTGGATCATGCATAGAATAATAGCAGCAGCCCAAAGATTTGAATCCGTATTTTTTTACATCAGCGGGATCAAACGAATATATCTGATCCCACTTTATCTTATCCATTTTTTCTTTTACCTCGATCATAGAGGTCGAAGAAGCGTCCATTGAATTTATCAGAACAAGTACCTTGCGAAGCTTTTTCCCATGAGAAAGCCGGTTTATCTCGGAAGGAGCAAGCGCCTGAAGTGCGCCGTCAACAATTATGATACAGTATTCGCTTTTGTCACTCATATCAAAGCTGATGCTTTTATACCAGCATTTTCTCAGCGGCAGTCTTACTCTTTTGTTTATAACAGGACTCAGATGAACCTTTTTTATTGTCTTGAGAATAGGATTATTCACCTTTTTCTGCTCGGCAGTGATAAGCTTTACATCGGGGCGAGCTTCAAGGTCCTTGAATATCCCCAGGTGTTCATGTGATTTTGGAAAAACCATTATATATTTCATAGCGACCAGCTTTCTTATTGATAATAAACCGAATATTCCTTCGATAATGCTGCTGTAGCGAATAACAGTCGCATAAAAAAAGACAATAGCCGTATTGGTCCTTAGAAGTTTTCATATCGTGATATGAGAGCATTTTCAGAATTTAAATGTATTCTCCAGCGTTTCCCACTTCTTATCCTTATCTGAGAGATTCAGAGGAGTACCGTCACTGAGGATATAGCCCTCGCTGTCAGCGCTGCCCTTGTACTCACCGACTACATCTATCCAGTTGATACCGATAGCGGGATCGTTCCATGCGAGACCGCCTTCATCATTGGGGTGGTAGAAGTCATCGCACTTGTAGCAGAATTCCGCAATATCACTGAGAACGAGGAAGCCGTGTGCAAATCCCTTGGGAATGAGGAACTGCTTTTTGTTCTCTTCTGTAAGCTCCACTCCGTACCACTTACCGTAAGTCTGAGAATCCTTGCGCAGATCGACAGCCACGTCAAAAACTCTGCCCTTTATAACACGGACGAGCTTGGTCTGCGGGAACTGCTTCTGGAAGTGAAGACCTCTGAGAACCCCCTTTGTTGAACAGGACTGATTGTCCTGTACGAATGTAATATTTATTCCGGCTTCTTCCATGTCGCGCTGTGAATAAGTCTCCATGAAATAGCCTCTGTTGTCGCCATGAACTGCGGGAGTGATGACGCAAAGCCCCTCAATTCCGCCGACGTTCTTTTCAACTGTTATCTGTCCCATTACCCGATCTCCTTTAAGTATCTTGAAAGTGCGTCCTGCCAAGTGGGAAGCGGTTTGAAACCATTTTCAACAAGCTTAGACTTGTCCAGCCTGCTGTTGAAAGGTCTTGCAGCCTTTGAAAGTCCGTACTCTGCGGTAGTTACCGGAGTTACCTTAGTGGACATCCCCGCCTGCCTGTATATCTCAACAGTAAAGTCGTACCACGAAATATAGCCGCCCTCGTTGGTGGCATGGTAGCAGCCGTATTTTTCAGCTTCAGCCATATCAACGAGCAGTCTGGCAAGGTCAAATGTGTACGTAGGAGTACCTATCTGGTCGGATACCACACGCACTTCGTCATGAGTCTTGCCGACGTTTAACATGGTTTTGATGAAGTTCTTGCCATTCACGCCAAATACCCATGCAATACGAACGATATAGTACTTTTTAAGAGTATTCGCAACTGCGAGCTCACCGTCAAGCTTGGACTGTCCGTAAACATTCTGCGGAGCGTAGTCCTTGCAGTCAGGCTGCCACGGATCAGTTCCCTGACCGTTGAAAACATAGTCGGTGGATATATATATCATCTTACAGTCAAGTTTCTTGCAGACGTTCGCAATATTCTGCGTACCGTCAACGTTGATAGCTCTGACCTTCGGCTGATTCTCCTCGTCCTCTGCAGCATCAACCGCAGTCCATGCTGCACAGTGAACAACAACATCAGGATCAACCTCTGATATTACTTTCTCAACTGCTTCGGGATCTGTAATATCAAGCTTGATGTACTCGCAGTCAGCAGCAGACTTGTCGAGAATATCACTGCCAATCGCAGTATATCCGCGTTTTTTCAGTTCATTTACAACATCAAATCCAAGCTGCCCGCCTACGCCTGTTACAAATGCTTTCATCGTTCAGACCTCCGCACGGTTTCCGTACATTTTTTCATAGTAGTTCTGGTATTCGCCGCTGATGATCGTCTCCCACCACTCCTTGTTATCGAGATACCACTTGATCGTCTTCTTTATGCCGTCCTCGAACTTTGTCTCAGGAAGCCAGCCAAGCTCATTGTGGATCTTGGTCGGGTCGATAGCGTATCGCATATCGTGACCTTTTCTGTCTTCAACGTGTGTGATAAGACTCTCGGGCTTGCCGAGCTCCTTGCAGATGAGCTTGACAATGTCGATGTTCCTCATCTCGTTATGACCGCCGACATTGTATACCTCACCGACCTTACCCTCGTGGATTATAAGGTCGATAGCGCGGCAGTGATCCTCAACATAAAGCCAGTCACGGACATTCAGACCTTCACCGTAAACGGGAAGCGGCTTGTCAGCAAGTGCATTAGCTATCATAAGAGGTATCAGCTTCTCAGGGAAGTGATAGGGACCGTAATTATTTGAACACCTTGAAATAGTCACAGGCAGACCGTAAGTCCTGTGGTAAGCCATAACCAGCAGATCAGCGCTTGCCTTAGACGAGCTGTAAGGACTGCTTGTGTGGATAGGAGTCTCCTCCGTGAAGAACAGGTCAGGACGGTCAAGCGGCAGGTCGCCGTATACCTCGTCTGTGGATACCTGATGATAACGCTGGATTCCGTACTTGCGGCAAGCGTCCATGAGGACCTGAGTTCCGAGGATATTAGTGCGAAGAAAGATCTCCGGATCCTCAATAGAACGGTCAACGTGAGACTCAGCTGCAAAGTTGACGACGATGTCGGGCTTTTCCTCCTCGAAAAGCCCGTATATAGCCTCTCTGTCGCATATATCTATCTTCACGAAGCGGAAGTTAGAGTTGTCCATGACGGGAGCGAGTGTAGATAGATTTCCAGCGTATGTGAGCTTATCAAGACACACGATCCTGTAGTCCGGATAAGTTTTAAGCATATGGAATACGAAATTTGCGCCGATGAAGCCTGCGCCGCCGGTTACAAAAATTGTCATGATATCTTCTCCTTAATACTTTATCTTGCCCTCAGCAACTTTTTTAAGATGTATGCCATACGGCGATTTCCCGTATTTTTCAGCAGATCTGAGCAATCCTTCCCTGTCGATCCATTTATTTATGAACGCTATCTCCTCAGGAGCTGATATCTCGATACCCTGACGATTCTGAACCATCTGCACGAAGTTCGTAGCTTCTGCGAGGCTGTCCATCGTACCGGTATCAAGCCATGCAAAACCGCGTCCGAGAAGCTGAACATCAAGGTTCTCGTCATTCAGATACATCTCGTTGAGAGTCGTGATCTCAAGTTCACCGCGAGCCGAGGGCTTGACCTGATTTGCCTTTGTACTCACACCCGCCGGATAGAAATACAGACCGGTCACAGCGTAATTACTCTTCGGATTTGCGGGCTTTTCTTCTATTGAAAGCGCGCGACCATTTTCATCAAAGTCCACAACTCCGAAACGCTCAGGATCCGGTACATAATAACCGAAAACAGTCGCACGGTTATTATTCTCGGCATTGTCTTTAGCATTACGGAGTATACTGCCGAAACCATTGCCATAGAAGATGTTATCGCCAAGAACCATAGCGCAAGCGTCCTCGCCGATGAACTCCTCACCAAGGATAAACGCCTGTGCCAGTCCGTCGGGTGATGGCTGTACCTTATAGCTGAGGTTTATGCCATACTGCGAACCGTCCCCGAGAAGCCGCTCGAAATTCGGCAGATCAGTCGGAGTAGAAATGATAAGTATATCCTTTATCCCTGCCAGCATCAGCGTTGACAGCGGATAATATACCATCGGTTTATCATACACAGGAAGCAGCTGCTTCGATGTGACCATTGTCAATGGGTAAAGTCGTGTGCCGGAGCCTCCGGCGAGAACGATTCCTTTCATACTACAATCACCTTTTTAGCTTTTAGTCCCGCGATATCACGACCGCAGGCAAGAGTCATTCGTTTATTTTATCATCGCTTACTGTCCGGAGCTCAGTTGAAGAAATCCCGTCAGTATGCGGAAGATATACAACATCAACGCCGTATTGCTTTAGCTCAAGCTCGGTTTTGCGCCATCTTTCGCTGCCTTTCCAATCATCGCCGATGAACACTGCATCAAAGCCGTATTTTTTATACTGCTCAACTTTATCTAAAGTATCTGCAATAACAGCTTCGTCAACTGCTTTTATGTTTTCCACTATAAAGCGGCGTTCGCCTTCCGGAATGACCGGGATCTTATTCTTATACTCATGCACAAGAGCGTCAGAGTTGACTGCTACAATAAGATGCTCGCAGTGCTCCTTGGCATTGTTTATAATATTAAGATGACCGATATGAAACATATCATAAACGCCCTGAGTGTAACCTTTTTTATACTTCTTCATTATTTTTCCGCCTTATTAACTTATTTGATACAGCTCATGATCCTGTTGCATATTCTTTCTGTTGCTTTGCCGTCCTCATAAGAACCCATTGCAATGTGGTTATCTCTTATTCTTTTCCTGTTTTTGTCGTCACTGAAGCTTTGTATCTCCCGTATCAGCTCCTCCATTGTCAGACAAACAGGGAAGCCCCATTGCTCAATGGGAACTTCAAATGTTGAATTTCCGCCGTTTTCTTCAAAATCAGTACAAAACAGAAAGCCGGGACGTTCCAGAAAAGAATAATCCCATATACATGAAGAATAATCGGATATCATTGCGTCTGAGGCATACATAAGTTCCTGTATATCCGGATAATTTGTTGCATTTCTGACATATTCGTTCTCAAAATCATCGGATACCTGCATATTTGGATGAAATCTCACAAGTATTATCCAGCTTCCGCCGAACTTATCCTCAAGGGTGCTTTTTAGCTTTTCATAATCAAGACCATAATCCGAATCCGAACGGTTTTTCTTCCAGGTAGGAGCATACAGCATTATCCTGACATCATCACGTATTCGGAAATACTCCTGTACGTTCAGTTTAAGCTCAGGACGATCCTGATTGATAAGAATGTCCATTCGCGGTGTTCCGTGAATGACTTCTCCGCTGAAATTCATACTCGTTCTTACTCGTCTTTCAGTCATGCTTTCACAGCCGCTCAATACAAGCGAGTAATTTTTATGCATAAGGGCAAGTCTTTTTTTATCCAATGTATCCTTGGCATGAGAGATTTTTTTGTATCCGTTGCTTGCGTGCCATGTCTGGACGAAAAGCTGACCCTTCCTTTTAGAAAGCTCACCCTGCTCCTGAACGTTGTAAACAATAACGTGCGAGGTCTTAGCATAATAATAATATTTCAGAGAACGAAATCTTACTGTACGGCAATTAGCCGATACAGAGCCTTTTAATTTATCAGGCTCTTTAAAAGCCCATATCATATCCAGTTCATCAGCGTTATTCTGCGAAAGATATTCCGAGATATATAACGGGTTGCACGCATACCTTTTTCCGTTAAAGCTGTAAAAAAGTATCCTGTTTTTGCGGATAGGGAATATATTCAATACATTCAGCAAGCCGCGCATACATAAGGTCCCGCAGTAATTTGCAAGATCTTTTATTTTTTCTAAAGCCAAACCTATCACCTTTACATATTTTATCTTCCGGGAGAAAACTGAATTATTTCAGCCGCTTGAGATATTTTTTTACTTCCTTGGGGATCAGACTTTTCACCTGGCTTGAATATCTTCTTAAACCAATATTCTTTTTATATCGTTCTTCCACGGCGTTCCAGCCCTTATCTGCATAGAGCTCAAGAAGCTCACTGCGCTTTTGCGAATACGATGACGGCTTTCTAAGCTGAGTGTTTCCCGCCGCAGCCTTTGAAAATTCAGAATCCAGCATATGCATTGTATTGCTGCATTCATTCAGTGTTTTCAGACCTTTTTCCGTATTTGCTATGACAACTGATATTCCCTTGCTTTCATCAAAGCCTTCTTTTCCGAGATATTCAGGATGCTGTTTTTCTATACCCCAGTAATCGCCGAGAGTTATATCGGCAGGCCTGTGAGAACACGCATATTTACAGCTATAGCAGCTTTCACGATAGATCTCTCCCTGTGAAAAATAGTAAAGATATGCCGAAGCGCTCTGCCAGAGTTTTATTTTTTTATCTGAACCGTTTTTTTCTATGATCGCACTTCCGTTTATTCCCCAGCCGATGGATTTGTCTCTGAACGAAAACTTCTTTACTATGCCCAGCGACTTAATATAATCCCCGAACATTTTCTGATTGGGAACTCCATGGCATATCAGGTCAACAGTTATAAGACGGTCATAGTCTCTGCCGAGGAATCCATATAAACCGGCTATCTGGCATGGCGTACCTGAATAAAGCACTTTTTTGCCGCTGTTCATAAGATCGCGCACTTGCTTATATGTATTTGCAGTATTGCTTTGAACGTATTTTGATCCCTGAAGCAAACTAAGCTTTTCTTTTCTGCCAACACCTGTATGATACACATTATGATCGCCGTCAAAAGCCGCCCCGAACACAGCGCCGCCTTCGTCAAGTATATTTGAAGCGATCGCTGCGAATGCTCCTCCCGAAGCGGACTTTTTTATTATTTTATCGCTCTTAGCCGAAGCAGCAAATGCTTTCATAGGTTCGTTAGTGACCTGTGAATTCTGAAATCCGCATGCCTTCATGCAAAGACCGCAGCCTATACACTTGCTGCGATCTATTTCAGGGTAAATGAAGCCATATTTGTCCTCAGACATTGTTATTGCTTTTTTGGGGCAGATATTATAGCACGCTCCGCAGCCGCAGCAGTCCTTATTATCAGTAAATAATGTTATATCCCGCGGCATCATATCACCTCGCCGAGATAAAGCTTCTCAAATAGCTGTATGTCTTTTCACGCTCTTCCTTTATAATGCTGTCAGTAACGCTGTAATCTATACTCTTATCCATAAGTGACGAAATATCATTGAACGTGTCGATTTTTCTGTTGGTCAGCCTCAGACGGCTGAGAAGATCGATCAGCTTTTCAGAATTACCGTATCCGCTGCTGCGGACTATCGAAACAAAATCCCTGTGTGTAATTACGGAAAGTATAGTTCCGTGGAAAGTATCCGTCACAACTTTATCTGCGTGCTGAAAATATGCTATAACAGTAAACGGGTCGCAGTCGATGAATTTGTCGCAGCAGCTCTGAACTCCGCCTATACAGAATATTTTCAGACCTTTTTTATCGGCATATTGCCTTATAAGGCGGCATTCCTCTTCAGTGAACCTGTTGGAATATCCATACAGGATCATATATCCTGTTTCGGGAACAGATGATGGTATCTTACTGCATTTACCGACGAAATCATACATCAGGACGGGATCAAGGTTATAGACCGGATCCTTGCCGGTAAGCTCCTTTATTATCTCTCCGCTGTTAGCATCGCGTACCGAGATAGCGTCAAGCTCCTTAAGCCACCCTGCTACCTTATCCTTTACATTGTACTGCTCAAGCTTTTGCATGGTAGTATTTCCGAAAGACGCAGCATAGCTGATGACCTTCTCGGCAGTCTGACCCACTCCGAACAATTCCGGTGAAAAGCCGACATTAGGATTATCCTGCACGCAATTAAACACCTCATCGCTGCCGATCACTAACAGATCAACGTCGGGTGCATAATGGAGGCTTTCATCTATTCCCAGATACGGATAGTAGTTTTTAGCATAATTCTTTTTATATCTTATAAACCGGAGCTTCTCAGCTAAAGGAGCTTTGCTCTTCATTACCTCGGCAGCCTTTGAAAGCTTTCGTGAAAAGCCCTTTTCGCCGTTATCAGAAACAAGACATTCACCCGGATAATAATCAGCAAACTGTACTTGACAGCCTATATCCTCCAATATACTTTTCAGTCCGAATGCCTGAAGAAAAGAACCATAATTGAATATTCTCTGCATTGAAAGAATTCCGGCTTTTTTTATTCGTGTCTCACTCATAGGAACAGCCTCTGTACGATTTTTTCTAAATTTTCATTAAACTTAACATTATTGCTTTGCAGCGAAGCCGGCATCGAGCTGACGATGCTGTCATAATTAACTATCATGTCTGAAATCTTGTTTATGTCGTCAGCAACGATTATATTGCCCTGACGTTCCGCTACTGCATTGGCAAATTCCAACTGGTGGTCGTTTACGTGCTCATTGAACTTTTTCCTGCGCGGTACGACTATCGGGATCTTGCCTATCTGCAAAGGCATAATAAAGCTTGAAGGACCTCCGTGAGTAATAACTATCCTTGCGTCGGCGACCATCTTAACCATTTCCTGATACGGATAAAGCTTGCTCCACTGACAATATTTCGGTTCGTATGTACTGAATCCGGTTTGTATAATTACGTCTTCTGTTATAACTCCGGTCTCTTTAAGCTTGTCTATTTTTTTTACGAGCCTGTTAAAAGGCTGCTCATGCGTTCCAACAGTAACAAAGATCATATTTTATGCTCCTAAAATCAAAAAATACTGCCAAGATTAATGGCTTTTGGATATACTTTTTTCATTTCGTCCCACTCAACAATAAATTTATCAACGATAGGATACACTAATTTACCCGTCACAGTAGGCTTATCTATGCGGTCAAACACCTCAATATAGATAAGCTTAGCTCCTCTTAATTTCCCTAACCAGAAAAAAGGCACTGCAACAGCCGCTCCTGAAGAAATTATCAGATCAGGCTTTTCTTTGCGAAGCACCTTGATGGCAAGGAAAGTATTTCTTACAAGGTTTTTGAGATTTCTGTTTGTAGGATAATAGCAGGCATACATTTTTTCGCCTTTAAGGATACTGCGCGCATCCTCCTTATCAAACGTTACCCAGAATCTTTTTTTATTTTCCCAAAACGGCTTAAGCATATACAAATGCGTTAAATGCCCTCCGCTGGAGCCAACCAAACAAATCTTTATGTCATTATTCTTTTTTTTCATTACGCTATCACACATCCTTAGAAATGATCTGCTCATAAATTTTTATCTCAGAATAAAGCTTTTCGCATAATTTTAAATAGTTTCTCATGATTAATTGTAACACAGCAAATTAGTGTTGTCAAGCGATATTTCAAGGAAAGAGATAACAAATCAATATTTTAGGCAAAATACTCAGTCATGATTATACAAGCGGTAAATTCAAGGTGGAATTCAACATTTATCTGCGCAGAATATCCGATACAACTGCCAATTTTACGAATATAACGCAGCTCATGAATAAGAAAATATTTTTACTTATGTGAGTATATTTAAACCAGCCAAATATCATTGTTTATCGCGCTGCTGCTCAACTCGTTAACTTGGGAAACAATGAAAAAAACTGCCGCACAGAGGATCGATCATCTCTTGAACGGCAGTGTTCTATCATTCTATAGTTACAGTTCCGCCGACGGCATGTTCAAAGGCATACTTTTCAAACTCGGCCGAACCTGCGGTATTTGAAAAAATATCAGTGCTCTGATAATATAAGTCCACATTATAGACCGCTCCCACAGCCGCAGTCTCAGGTATCTGGAAATAAAACGTCGCAATATCGCCATCCTGACCATAGTCTCCGTTAAACATTGCAGTTATGAAAACGCAGCCCTGACGAGCCTTTATCAATTCCTCGGGCAGTCCTTCCTGCCATTCCATCGACACTACACCTGTTGCAAATTCAAGAGCCGTGCCTTTCTGGAATTCCACAAGGCGCTCTTCTTCGTTTTTAAGAACGCAGTCGAACACATCAGGAAAGGTGATGTGGATACCGCACATATTCCATTTCAGGTCTGCGTTGCTTACGGAAAGAGTTACTTCCGCAATACCGCCTGCCTTTGCGGTAGTATTACTCAGGGTCAGCTGAGGTCCTTCGGGAATATCCGCAATATCCGCAAATTTTTCCGAAAATTCGCTATAGCCGTACATATTCGTCTTATCGGAGCTGCTGTCCTTACCGCTGTCATTGCTTGAGCAGGAGGTCATGAACGAAGCCGCCATGACCGCTGCGGCAAGCAGCGAAACGAGCTTAGTCTTCATTTTCAGGCTTCTCCTCACTGCCGATGACGATCAGCTCGTCATTTTCGGCGGAAACAGCTATCTCGCTAACCTGCGAGGCACGTTCGATGATTATTTCTGCGATCTTATCCTCTATCTCCTGACGGATAACCCGGCGGATATCTCGCGCGCCGTATGGCTTGCCGTAGGATCTCTCCGCGATGAGGTCAAGCGCCTCCTGCGTATACGAAAGAGTAATGTCCTTTTCGGCAAGCGGCTCCTTCATTTCGTCGAGCATAAGCGCCGCGATGCTTGCAAAGTTCTCCTTTGTGAGCTGTCTGAATACGACTACCTCGTCTATACGGCTGATGAACTCGGGTCGCAGGAAATCGCGCAGCCCCTTCATTGCCTTATCCTTGGTTATCTCATCGGCAGTCCTGTTGAAGCCGACTCCTACGCTCTTATCGGTCGAGCCCGCATTGGAGGTCATGCAGATGATAGTGTTCTCAAAATTTACAGTCCTTCCGTGAGCGTCGTCCACCTTGCCCTCATCGAGTATCTGCATGAGGATATTCATAACGTCCGGGTGAGCTTTTTCGATCTCGTCAAAGAGTATTACCGAATATGGTCTGCGGCGAACCTTTTCCGTGAGCTGTCCCGCCTCGTCGTAACCGACGTAGCCAGGAGGCGAACCTATCATTCTCGCAACAGAATGCTTTTCCATATATTCGGTCATATCAAGGCGTATCAGCGGCTCGGGAGAGTCAAACATCTCCTCCGCAAGAGCCTTTACAAGCTCTGTCTTGCCGACGCCTGTGGGTCCCACGAAGATGAATGAAGCCGGTCTGCGGCGCTTATTAAGATGAACTCTTGTACGCTTTATCGCTCTTGTAAGGAGTTCAACAGCTTCGTCCTGACCGAGCACGCGCTTTTTCAGGTTTTCCTCAAGGTGTGCTATCTTCAGGAACTCGGTCTCTTTTATCTTGCTTGCGGGGATACCGGTCCACAGCTCTACGACCTTGGCTATATCCTCCTCTGTGACCTGAACATTCTCTGCCTTTTCTTTAAGCTTTTCCTCAGCCTCGCGGGCATGGATAAGCTTGCCCTTGACCTCCGCAAGTGCCTGATAGTCGATATCATCCTGCTCTGTTATGCTTTTTTCAACGCCCTCCATAACGGCTATCTCTTTTTTCAGCTTGTCGTACTCGGCTATTTCGGGCGAACGTATGCAAGCTCTTGCGCAGCCCTCGTCAAGCAGGTCTATCGCTTTGTCGGGGAGAAAGCGGTCGGTGATGTAGCGCTCGGAAAGCACTGCGCACACCCTTACGAGATAATCTGAAATGTGTACCTTGTGGTACTCCTCATAGTATTTCTTTATACCAAGGAGCACACTGACGGTGTCCTCGATAGTAGGCTCAGTGACCGTAACGGGCTGGAAACGCCTTTCGAGAGCAGAGTCCTTTTCGATATATTTACGGTATTCTCCGAATGTCGTCGCACCTATGACCTGCACCTCGCCTCTTGAAAGAGCCGGCTTGAGGATATTAGCGGCGTTCATTGAGCCCTCGGAATCTCCTGCTCCGACAAGATTGTGGACCTCATCTATAAACAGGATTATGTTGCCCTCGCGCTTTACCTCATCAACAAGTCCCTTTACTCGGCTCTCGAACTGTCCGCGGAACTGAGTTCCCGCAACAAGCGCAGTCAGATCAAGAAGATAGAGCTTCTTATCAGCAAGATTGAACGGAACGTTCCCCTCGTTTATACGCTGAGCGATGCCTTCGGCGATAGCGGTCTTTCCGACGCCGGGCTCACCTATAAGGCAGGGATTATTCTTAGTTCTTCTTGAAAGTATCTGTATAACTCGCGCGATCTCCTTATCTCTGCCGATTATGCGGTCGAGTTCGCCGTCCGCAGCCTTTTGCGAGAGATTGGTGCAGTAGCTTCCGAGGAATTTCAGCTCCTTGGATTTTTTCTCCTTGCGCGAGTTGAAAAGTCCTTTCTTTTCGCGTTTTTCTTCCTGTTCATGACGCGGAGCACGGTCTCCCGACGGTGGCTGTGATTCATTACTGCTGCCATCATCGTTCATTCCGAACATATTCGTGATAAAATCAGGCATGAGACCCGAACCGCCCATTTCAAAGCTGTCGCCGTCAAGCATACCCATCATCTGATCTGAGAGCTGATCGAGCTCCTCGTCGGTTATACCGAGTCTGTCCATATATTCGGCTACCTGCGGTATTTTCCTTTCCCTTGCGCAGGACAGACAAAGTCCCTCATTTTTCTTTTCGTTTCCCTGAACGGAGGTGATAAAGACCACCGCAGGGCGTTTTTTGCAATTGCTGCACATTATCATCAGGCAGTAACCTCCAGTTATATATTGCCGCCTGTTATTTTACAGGCTGAGAACAAGGTTGTAAACATATTTGAATATATAAGTATTATCTATAGCTTCAAAGTTGAAGAACAGCATTTTGTCATCGCCGAGTATAACGTATAATCTTACCATAACAGCTACAGCAAACACAAGTGCTGCTCCGTTGAATATTCCCAAGAAACCGCCGAATACCCGTGCTCCGATGCTGCCGCCGGATGTATCGTTCCTGCCCAGCGCATGAGAGATAAAAAGCGTTATTATAAGCAATATGAAGAAGACCGCAAGGAATAATATCAGGCGTATTATCCCCTGATACGGCATTGCAACATAGTTCTTTGCTATGTATTCTGCTGCCGGACCTTTATCCTCAAAATCCATCAACAGAGGGATAAGCTCCTCAAATTTATCGGGGTGATTTCTTATCTCCTCTGCGGCAGATTCCGCAGCATAAGGAGTCAGGTATTCGGAAACCACCTTGATCGTGTATTGAGCATAGCCCTCATGGAGCTGTGTAAGGAACTCTTCCTTCTCGGCAAATTTCTTGCCTTTTGCGTCTGTTACGTATTTATATACCTTTGAATCTACATCGGTTCCGTCGATAAAGATGCTTTCGAGTTTATCCTCCTTGAGCGTGAGATTATAGTCGAGAGATTGCAGATATATCTGCATATTCTCTGTAAAATCCGTATATCCCAGCGTTTTTCTTATCTTAACGGCATTTCTTGATTCAACACTGCTTGAATAGAAAGACGTCGCTATACCTCCGCTTACGGAAAAAGCTATAAAAAACGATAATATAAATCCCGCAAGTGAAGCTGAAGAACGAAGCGCATTCTTCCTCGCTGATAAAAAAATACATATAAGAACTATCGCAACCGCGATAACATCATAGAACCACCAGAATTGTGTACCCATATTTTCTGCGCAGCTCAGTTGGCGCTGCGCCTGCCTCCTTTCATATTATTGATCCCCGGTGTATATCCGGATATTTGTATTGCGTTAAAATCAATACTTACATCATGATTCATAATCTATACGGTCTATCTTATTATATCCTTTCAGGAAAATATGATCACCGCTTCTTTCAAAGCCTGTATAAGAATCGTTGACATCTGCAGTTGATCTCAGTCCTCCGCCGAAATCATAGGCGAGTACCTTTCCTTGACATAGTACATATGCCAGACCGCTGTATACAACGACGTCCACGGCGGGGGATTCGAGCTCTATTTCGAGCGGTTCAGATCTTTCATCTGAAAACAGCGCCATTGTGTATTTTCGTCTGTCGTCATTATTTACAGCCACAGCAGATTTTCCTCCGCTGCTCGCGCCTCCGGCAAGATCGCCGTCGTACTGATAATATGAGCTTATCTGCCCTTTATCGTCAACATATCCGCACGCCTCCATACCAAGGACGAATGCTCCCGAATCAAAGCCGTATACCTCAAGTCCGAGGGTGTTGATACCGGGCGAATTCCATATCTCGCCGCTTTCACTGAAGCTGAGTCTGCTGACCTTTGTGACAAGTCCGCCGTTTTCCGCGGTAATATAGCTTATGACACAGCCCGTGCTGCTTCCGGTGAAGCTGAGATCGCTCACCATTTCTATGCATTTTCGCTCATATATCGTTTTTCCCTTTTTATCATAGATATGCACCTCACAGCTGTAATTTTCCGATTTCGTAACTACAGCCGCATATCCCTGTGAGCTCAGACGTGCAAAAAGGATACCGCTTTCAAACTTTTTGTCATATATTACAGAATCCGGATCTTCAAGGCTCAGCTCGTCTCCGCCGTTTTCATAAACAAGAACTTTACCGCCTGCCGAACGCATTACAGGGTTGGTATATGCGTGCTGACGCTTTTTCAGAAGAGCACCCTCGGTATCATAGTAATATGTGTATGTATCGCTGAGCAGAACCAAAGTATCTCCCGACAGATCGAGCTGATAGTCAGCATCTCCGTTCACACCGATAGGGAAATTTCCCTCCGCAAGCGTTCCGGTATTTACTATCGTCCTATATTGCTTTCCTATTCCCCTGAGCTTATTATACCATCTGTCTCTTGTAATGTAAAGGGCTGCGGCAACAGCTGCTATAAGCAGTATAATAAAGATTCTGATTATTCGTTTTTTTCTTTTTTTTCGGTTTTTCAGATCGACAATATCATCTGCATCATACATTGTCGGCACGATATGTCATCCTCCTTCCATTCAGTCACTGAAAAGCTCCTGCTCGCTGTAGAACACTCTGTTGAGGTACAGTCCGTGAGCCATAGCTGTTCTGCCGGCTTTAAGGCGATCCTTCGCCATGATTATTTCCGGTATATCGTCGGGAAATATTTTTTTCTCGCTCACGTCAATGAGCGTTCCGACCATTATCCTAATCATATTATACAGAAAACCGTTGCCTTTTACAAGCATTATCACGGAATTTCCGCTATTTTCTATTTTAAAGGAATAAATTGTCCTCACTGCCGTGGATACGTTTGTACAGTCGGCACAAAATGATGAAAAATCATGCGTTCCGACAAAATGAGCCGCTGCGATCCTCGCTGCCCCGATATCAAATTTTCTCCTGTAATGGAACATGAGATCGGGCGAAAACGGATCCTTCGATTCGCTGCAATGCATCTTGTAAATGTATTCCTTTCCCTTGCAGTCGTATCTGGCGTGGAAGTCAGGAGGAGCTTCCTCGCAGGAAAGTATCGAAATGTCGTCGGGAAGCTCACCGTTCACGCCTCTTACAAAGCCGCGGCAGGGGATATTGCTGTTGGTTTTTACGTTAAAGCAGAAACTGTTTGCGTGAACGCCTGTATCCGTGCGTGAGCAGCCAATAACGGTAACAGGCTCATTGAGCACCTTCGATATATGCTTTTCAAGCGTCTCCTGTACAGTAACAGCATTGCTCTGACGCTGAAAGCCGTGATAATCAGTCCCTCTGTACGCCGTCATTACTTTCAGATTTCTCATTTATGACCTCAGCCGAAGCTTCCTCCTTATACAATATTTCCTCATGCTCCGGCAGCACATTGACGAGTCCGCCGAGCTTTTCCTCGTAAGCCTGATTATATATCGGCTGCGTCTGCGGCGGTGCCGGGTAAGGGTCTGTCTCGGGAGCTCCGCTGTTCATATCCGGATCAGAGGACCCTGAAACGAGCTGCTTTTTCTTTTTCCTGTCGATGATACCAAGAGCTATAATAAGTGCAAGGCATATGAATGTAACTGTAACGCCGAGCGTGAAGCCTTCGGGAGTATATTTCAGCCTTATGCTGTGCTTGCCCGCTCCTATCTTAACGCCGAGCATCGACTGGAGGACCTTGCAGGTATCCGCCTTTTTCCCGTCAACATAAACGCTCCAGCCCTTTTCGTATGGTATCGACAGATACAGCAGACCATCCTCGATCGCGGTCACATTGCCCTCTATCTCGGTATCGCTGAAGCTGGTTATCTCAAGCTGTTCGTCAGCGAGATTGCTGTAAGCCTGCTCAAAAAGAGCGGTGTCCAGCGCATATATCATCATCTTGTAGTTGCCTGATTTTGTACCGTCCTTTACGGATATCCTGACAGTCGCCTCAGTATCCTCCTGTCCGTTTCCCATGGTGAAAACTATCGGAAAGCTCTCGATCAGCTTTCCGCTGTCAACGGTAACATTTCCGCTCTTTATCAGAAGCTCGTCACAGCAGCCTCCCGTAGAATCGGCATAGCCGTAGAGATAAGCTCCTTCAACGCCCGAATAATGATATCTTGCAGCAGCGTCGGTGCTGTCATCATTGACACGGAAGGTATAGTTTCCGTAACCGTTTTTGGTCACATCAACTCCGTCGTACTCAACAAGAGCCACAGGCTGTGCTGTGAAAAGACTTTCTTCCATTCCGGTTGAGAGCCTGATGATCTGGTTCTGGTATTCAAACGGATTGACTCCGGCGCTGTCCTCCATTTTAAGCAGCTCCTCACTGACCATAAATCCGAGCGAGAGCGGATAACGGTTTTCATAGAGAGTTGTATCTTCTGCGGTATCCGCTTCGGCAAGAGCCCATTCCTCGCTGTTGAGGGTCCCGCCGCGCTTTATCAGGTATTTTATGCCCAGCAGAGCGTTAACAACAGGAGTAGAAGTTCTGTAGTAGAATCTGTTTCCTGCGTCAGAAGCATACAGCCCGAGCCGCTTTGACAGATTCGTTACCGATACGTTTGCCGCCGACGAAAACTGAGACATTCCGTAATAGCCGTAAAGCGCACTGTCGTTGAGGGTATACGTCTCGGTCATTTCAGTGCGATAGAAAGGGTCGCTGTCATTTTGGCGGATATTGCTGAGAAGAGTTTCTACTGCCTGATATTTGAGCGGATAATCCGTGTAGCTCGTAGTCTCTACTGTATCGACGCCGAGACGCGCATTGCTCACACATTCGCTGAAAACCGCAGCAGCAAGTGCAAAGGTCATAACGGCGTTGCGCACTTGTACGCGCTTGAACGGAAATACCTTTATTGCAAGAAAGATGAGCCAGAAAGCTCCCGTGATTATGAGCGAGCTTCTCACTGCGCCATCCATTTTCAGTTCTTTGCCGTTTGAGATGTAATTCATCGCGAATACTGCCGCAGGTCCGAGCAGCATTAACACGAGCTGATATATCTTTATTCCCTTTTTCAATATAATGTCATATGCCCTGAAAGCCGCTGCCACGAGCACAAAGCTGAATATAAATGCAAAGCGGTAGGGGATCTGGTTTGTGAAATGGAAGCCGTGCCATATGTAGTTAAGGATATTCATATTGCAGCTGACTGCAATAATTGCAAGCATAAGAAGCGCCGATATCTTCTCGCGTATCTTTATGCCGAACGACAGCAGAAATACCCCAAAAAGCACGACCGCCAGCATTCCGCAGGCGAAATTCGGGAGTCCCTCGACCTTAGCCGGAGCGTTATATGACAGAAGATTTGCAAATATGTCCGTCCACTTCTCATAGAAGGTCATATTCTGTGGAAAGCTGTTATTCACGCTGTAGGTAAGCTGCAAGCCGTAATATGCAGGAAGGAGCATAAATCCCCCCAGACCTATTCCGAGCAGCGATGAACGAACCATTACAAAAAGCTTTATAAAGAAGTCCTTTATCCCTCTGCACTCGATAACAGCGGCTGACGCGAACATGAATACCGAGAAGATACAGGTGAAATAGCCTATATAGTAGTTAGAAATGAGCGAGAGTGCCAGAGCAAATGTGAAGGTCTTCCACTTTCCCTCTCTGCACAGAGCCACTATTCCCATCATAACAAGAGGAAACAGAGCTACTGTATCGAACCACATTACGTTCCAGTAGTAGCCGAGCACATAGCTGCAAAGCGCGAACATGGTCGAGAACACGCATATTGAGAAATCGCGGCGCTTATAGGTATATCTCAGAAAGCAGCTGAAAAACGCCCCTGCAAAGCCTATCTTAGCAGCAAGTATGAACACCATTGCGTCCCTGACATGGTCATCGCTGAAAAATACCGCTATCCAGTTGAGCGGACTTGCCGCATAGTAGGAGATGAGTGAGAGAAAGTTCGTACCCAGTCCGTTTTCCCATGAGTACAGGAACGAGCCGCCTGAAAGCAGCTTCTCGCGGACTACCCTGAAAAACGGGTAGTACTGATGCCATAGGTCAACGACGAGTATCTGTCTGTCGCCGCCGCTTTCACCGCCGCCAAGAGGGTGGATATTGTGCATGCCGAACGCAAATAGCATTATCGCCATAGGAGCCGCGAATGATATGAAAAAATACAACACGCCCTTTTCAAAAAAGACGCTGTAGAATTTGCTTGCCCTGAACCGAGCTGCCCTTTTCTTTTTTTCAGCAGCTTTTGATATTTCGTTTTTGCTGTTCATATTTTCTTCTTCCTTATGAAGTTATGCTGCATTATGCTGACAGGAGCTTTCCTGCAGCGATAACGGCTGCATAGAAAATTATCGTTACTGCGAGAGCGATATAGTCCCTCGGAGCAGACTTTAATTGCCGGAGCCTTGTCCGTCCCTCGCCGCCGTGGTAGCAGCGGCATTCCATTGCCGTTGCAAGCTCGTCCGCTCTCCTGAAAGCCGATATAAACAGCGGAACGAGTATGGATATCATATTTTTTGCCCTTTTACTGAAGCTGCCGGTGTCTATCTCGGCACCTCTTGCCTTCTGTGCGGAGATTATCTTGTCCGTCTCTTCTATGAGAGTGGGAATGAAGCGGAGCGCTATCGACATCATCATAGCAAGCTCGTGGACGGGAAATTTAAGCTTCTTCAACGGCGAAAGAAGCCGCTCTATCGCGTCCGTGAGCGTTATAGGCGAGGTCGTGTAAGTCAGCAGAGAGCTGCCTGCGATAAGCAGCACTATGCGCACTATCATGAAAATACTTATGCTTATGCCCTCGCTCGTTATTTTCAGGAATTTCCACTGCCACACGATATCGCCCGAGGTGACCAGAAGCAGGTTCAGTAAAGCCGTTATCGCTAAAAACGGCAGCAGCGGCTTTACGCTTTTCCAGAACATTTTAAGCGGTATCCGCGAGAGCAGTATTGCCATGACCGTATACACCGCGCCTATCCCGAGGCAGACAAAGCTGTCACCTGAAAAGAGCATTATGATGTATATCAGCGTTATGACTATCTTGAATCTCGGGTCGAGCCTGTGGATAATGCTGTTCCCTGGGAAAAACTGTCCGATAGTAATGTCTCTCAGCAAATCACAGAGCCTCCCTTTCCTTTAAAGAGCGGAGCAGAAGCTCCTTTGCGTAGCCAACCGTATAGACCTCCTTGCCGAAGTCCAGTCCGCGGCGCTTGAGCTCGCCGAATACCCTTGTTATCTGCGGCACATCGAGTCCTATCTGCGATATCTCGTCTGCACGCGCAAACACCTTTTTCGCCTCGTCAAAGCAGAACAGCTTCGCGCGGCTCATGACAAGTATCCTGTCCGCAAACGAGGCTATGTCCTCCATGCTGTGCGAGACGATGAGGATAGTGTTTTTCGTGCGCTCGTGATAGGCTTTTATGTGACCGAGTATCTTGTCGCGCCCCGCGGGGTCAAGACCTGCGGTCGGCTCATCAAGAATGAGAACTCTCGGCTCCATAGCCATGACTCCCGCAATGGCGACTCTGCGCTTCTGTCCGCCCGACAGCTCGAAGGGAGAGCGTTCAAGAAGCTCATCGGAAAGTCCGATATCATGCGCTGTTTCAAGGACTCTGCGCTTTATCTCAGCCTCGCCGAGCCCCATATTCCTCGGACCGAAGGCGATGTCCTTATAGACAGTCTCCTCGAATATCTGATACTCGGGATACTGGAAAACGAGCCCGACCTTAAAGCGAACGCTGCGGATATCGTCCTTATTCTCCCAAATGTCCTTTCCGTCAAGGAGAATGCGTCCCGAGGTCGGCTTCAGCAGTCCGTTGAAGTGCTGTATGAGGGTGGACTTGCCCGAGCCCGTGTGTCCCATGACTCCTATCATCTCGCCCTCGTTTATCGTAAGGCTCACATTGTCCACAGCGGTCTTCTCAAACGGAGTTCCCACGCTGTAGGTGTATGTCAGATTTTCTGTTTCAAGAACTGCTGCCAATTCTATTCTCCTTTTCACTTTTTTGTGGAGCGCTGCCGAGCTGTATCAGCTTGACCCCGAGCCACGCTGCCGCTCGCAAGCTCGCTCACCCTGCACGAATCGGCAACTGCCCTCCGCTCACGGGGATTTAAATGTATTTTATGTTTTGAACAGCTGCAAAATCGCCTCTACACATTCCTCTTCGGTTATCGTCTCCGCAGGAATGTCGCAGCCTGCCTTTCGCAATTCCCACGCGAGCTCGGTCACCTGCGGCACGTCGAGACCTATTCTTTTCAGGACCTCTACCTGCGAAAACACTCTCTCGGGCTTGTCGTCGAGCACGACCTTTCCCTTGTCCATGACGACCACCCTGTCCGACTGCGCCGCCTCGTCCATATAATGCGTGATGAGGACTATCGTAACGCCCTCCTCGCGGTTCATTCGGCGTATGGTCGAAAGGACCTCTTTCCGCCCCTGTGGGTCGAGCATGGCGGTGGGCTCATCGAGGATTATGCACTTTGGCTGCATGGCGATTATGCCTGCAATAGCGATGCGCTGCTTCTGTCCGCCAGAAAGCTGACTCGGCGAGTGCATACGATATTCATACATATCTACAGCCTTGAGCGCGTCATCAACTCGCCTGCGCATTTCCTCATACGGCACGCCGAGGTTTTCCAGCGCAAATGCCACGTCCTCTTCAACTATCGAGGAAACTATCTGATTATCGGGGTTCTGAAAGACCATTCCCGCGCGCTGACGCAGCTCAAAAAGACGGTTCTCGTCTTTTGTGTCTATGCCGTCCACCGTGACCGTGCCCTCTGTGGGAATCAGTATCGCGTTGATATGCTTGGCAAGGGTTGACTTTCCGCAGCCGTTATGCCCGAGCACGGCGACGAACTCGCCCTGTCCTATGCTGAGATCAATGCCCTTTAAAACATCCTCCGGAACGGTATTTTCGTCCTCCGCCTCGTAATGAAAGCGGAGGTTATTTATCTCTATCATTTTTCCCATGGTATTTCCTTAAAGCTTTTCTGTTTCATGCTGTATGCGCTCCACGGCGCGGCGTTTCCATATTTTATTCCTTACTGCGAGGGCAATGCACACCAATATCAGCAGCGGAACTCCGACGATTAGCACGAAGAATGCGATGTTCGACGCAGGAGAAGTCCCGAAACTGCGGAACGTCAGTTTGTCTCCGTCCGTGATGAGTGCGTAGGGGTCACTCATGCTCCATGAGCGCTTCGCCTTGCCGGAAACTCCCAGCACATTGCCGTTTTTGTCCACATATGCTGCCTTGAACGGACCGTGTTTTTCCCACACATCAATTAATTTATAGTGGCTGTTCAAGTCCATTGTTAAGTGCGGATAGCCGCCGGGCTGCTCATTGTATTCGCTGTCCCAGATTAAGAAGCTCTCCACCCAGCGGTAATGCAAGCTCATGCTGACGTAGCCGTCCTCGTTGTACTGCGCAATACCGCTGTCCTTCGTGATACCGAGCGGCTTTGTTACTTGCGACGCGCCGCCGGCTGACGGGTAGTCATAGCGGACATGGCATTGGGGCACATTGTAAGCCGAGACCTCGCAGTAGTCGGGGTCGGACTTATCGAGCTTTATCAGCACATCGACATAATATGTCCCCTCCGGCACGCTTTTCTTTTCTATATCAAGGCAGTGCGGGTCGAAGTCGAGCGCATACGCCGCTATAGGGACATTGCATATCGCAGTGAGGATCATGGCAAGGAAAAACGCTATCCGCTTGATAGAACTCTGAGAGCGGCATCTTCTGCAATTCTTATTCATGCTTGCCAGATAGCCGTCGAACCGCAGGGAAGGGTCATTCCCGTTGACTGCACGGGAAGTCCTATCTCGTCAAATGTCACCGTGCCGCCGTGCAGCGGTGTGAGCACGCTGCCGAGGATATAGCCCATGACAGACGGCGAAAGTCCCGTAGTATAGCTGTTTATCAGGAAGAAAAGCGGATTTTCCGAGAGCACGCCCGCGCAGAGCTTCACGAGGTCATATACGCAGTCCTCGAGCTTCCAGACCTCTCCACCCGGACCGCGTCCGTAGCTCGGAGGATCCATTATCACCGCGTCGTATTTGCGTCCTCGGCGTATCTCTCGCGCGATGAACTTCTCACAGTCGTCCACTATCCAGCGTATCGGCTTCTCCGTGAGACCCGATGCAGCCGCGTTCTCTCGCGCCCACTGCACCATGCCCTTTGAAGCGTCTACATGGCATACCGAAGCCCCCGCCGCGGCACACGAAAGCGTCGCGCCGCCGGTGTACGCGAACAGGTTCAGCACGTTTATCTCACGTCCCGCGCCGCGTATCTGCTCCGACATAAAATCCCAGTTTACCGCTTGTTCGGGGAAAAGTCCCGTGTGCTTGAAGCCGGTGGGGCGGATATTGAACCTGAGTTCACCGTAACCGATAGTCCACGTCTCGGGGAGCTTTCTGCGGAACTCCCACTCGCCGCCGCCCTTATTCGAGCGGTGGTAGTGACCGTCCGCTCCGTTCCAGAGGGGATGGGTTTTATCGGTTTTCCAGATTATCTGCGGGTCGGGACGGATAAGACTTATATCCCCCCATTTTTCGAGCTTTTCGCCGTCAGACGTATCTATTATGACATAGTCCTTCCAGTTTTCTGCTGTTCTCAAAGTAAATAAACTCCTTAATGTAAATTGAATAGAATCATTTTGTTAAGACAAGTGTATAATTTTGACCGTTAAAAGAAAATGAGATAGTATCATTTTTTATATCATAAGGTATCTCGGCAGAGGTTATTTCTCCTCCGCTTTCAGACTTTTCACGGAGGTCAAAATGGTCGGAATACACAAGAAACTTGTATCGTTCTTTATCGCCCAAGCTTAACTCTGCGTGAATATCACCGTAATTGTCCTCTGGCTGTATATCCAGTTCAGCGGAACCGTCCTCACTTTTATAAGTCCCTGTCATTGAACCGCAGCCCGAAAGCAGCATAGCGACCATAAAAATAAGCAAGGTGCAAAATATATTCTTTATTTTCATATGACTCTCCCAAGTTATTCTGACAATACCAAATACAAATTTAAGTATAACAAAATTATATGGTTACAATGTCAATACCCGATCGCACAGCGTTCCTTTATCTTCTCCGCTATCTCCATTGCCATTTCATTTATCCTCACGAAGTCACTACCCTCAAGCATTACGCGGATGATTGGCTCAGTACCGCTCTCGCGGACGATTATCCTGCCGTCATCGCCGAGCAAGTCAGCCTTCTGATCTATAAAATCGGTAATAACGCTGTCGTTCTTCCATAGCTCTCTGCTTGACTGCGCTATGCGGACATTCAGCATCACCTGCGGCAGCTTGTGCATTTCTCCCGCTATCTCGCTCAGTTTAAGCTGTTTGTCATTCATTATTTTCAGCAGCCTCGCACCTGTGAGCTGACCGTCGCCTGTAGGAGTATCATTAAGGAATATGATATGTCCGTTCTGCTCTCCGCCCAATTTATAGCCGCCCTCAAGCATTCTTTCGAGGACATAGCGGTCGCCTGCGCCCGAGGTCTCAAGTGTTATATCGTTTTCCCGCGCATACTTGAAAAGCCCATGATTGCTCATTGAGGTGACAACGGCGGTGTTTTTTTCAAGGGTGCCCTGCTCCTTGCAGTACTTCGCGAAAATGGCGATCAGTTTGTCGCCGTCTATCATGTCGCCCGTCTCGTCAACGGCTATACATCGGTCTGCATCGCCGTCGAATGCAAGACCGCAGTCGAAGCCGTTCTCGGTCACATAGTCCATAAGGGTTTGGATATTCGTGCTTCCGCAGCCCTTGTTGATGTTGGTACCGTCGGGAGAATCCGCTATCACCGTGACGTCCGCGCCGAGCTCCGAAAATATACGCTCCGCAGTATACGAAGCGCAGCCGTTCGCGCAGTCAAGCGCTGCTCTTATTCCGCTAAGATCCGCGCCGACGGCAGTTTTTATATGCTCTATGTACTCCGCAAGCGCGTCCTCACAATGGAGCACCCTGCCCACGCTGCCGTGTGAGCGCAGCTTTATCTTGTGCGGCGCTTCGAGCACAAGGTACTCTATCTTCTCCTCTTCGTCCTCCGAAAGCTTGTGCCCCGACGAGGAAAATATCTTTATTCCGTTGAATTCGGCACTGTTGTGCGAGCCTGATATCATTATCCCTGCGCTTGCACCGTGTTTTTTTATAAGATGCGCTACGGCAGGTGTCGGAACTACTCCGAGCAGCTCTGCATCAGCTCCGACAGAGCATATACCTGCGCAGACCGCTGCTTCAAGTGCATCGGAGGAGACTCTGGTATCCTTCCCGACGATAATTTTTGCTTTTTTTCCGCCCTTTTTTGCAAGCACCGCTGCAGCGGCTCGTCCCGTCTGCATAGCAAGCTCGCAGGTCAGGTCGGTGACGGCTATCCCTCTCGGACCGTCTGTTCCGAAAAGCTTTGGCATTGTTGTTCTCCTTGCTTTATCTTTGTATCTTTTTGTAATTTATCTTTTTCGGGGACGCTGTAACCGAACCCCTGCAAGGGCTGTCTGCCCTTGTGGTTGGAGCGCTTTACCTTGCATTCAGACACACCGGATGCTAACGTATATTGTACGAAACCTCATAAACGACTATGGGACGACGTGTCCCGGCGATGTCACTGACCGTGGGATACACAGTGGAATCTGCCGATGTGTTGTACTGATTATAGACCCTCACACAGTTGCTCTCACGCACGCAGAATACCGTGTGTATTGAAGAAAGGAACGGTCGTCCCGTCCAGAATGTGATTATGAACGCCTGCGCGCTGTCGGCATTCGGAGTGCGCCTGCAGTCCGTACCGAAGTGCTCAAGAGCTCTGCCTATCCTGTAGGGATTGCAGCCGAAAATACCGAAAAACAGCTTATATCGCTCCATATACAGGGCGATCTCTGCAAGCGGTCTCGGATTCCCTGCGTGTATGAGCGCATTGTGCACAGCTATGACCTCACAGCCGTTGAAACTCATGGGGCAAAGTCCGTAGCGGAGCTTTGATACCGCGCCGAGAGCCTGTCCGTTTATCATCTTTCCTATACAGGGCTGTTCGCAGCGCTCGGTGTTGCGCAGATAATTGCGCTTTTTCAATCCAAATATGCGCATATGTCAGAATGCGAGCTGACCCTCGCTGCCGCCTGATTTTTCGGGATAAGCGCAGCCGAGGTGATCATAAGCGAGCTTCGTTGCACAGCGTCCTCTCGGAGTTCTGCCGAGGAATCCAAGCTGCATGAGAAACGGTTCGCACACGTCCTCAAGCGTGACGGACTCCTCTCCTATTGCGGAGGCAAGCGTTTCCAGTCCCACGGGACCGCCGCCGTAGCCCTTGATTATCATTTCAAGCATTCGCCTGTCGAGGCTGTCCAGCCCGAGCTCGTCTATTTCAAGGCGGCTCAGAGCAATAGAGGCGATCTGCCTTGTTATCTGCCCGTTGCCCATGACGTCGGCAAAATCGCGCACTCTTTTCAGAAGGCGGTTAGCGATTCGCGGAGTTCCCCTCGATCTGCCCGCTATCTCGGCAGCACCATCGGTCTCACATGGGATCCCGAGTATCATGGCGCTCCTGCGGACGATATCGGTGAGCTGCTCCTTTGTGTAGAGCTCCAGACGCTGTATAACACCGAACCGGTCGCGCAGCGGAGCGGAAAGCTGTCCCGCCCTCGTTGTCGCGCCAATGAGGGTAAAGGGCTTCAGGTCCATTCGTATCGAGCGCGCAGAGGGACCTTTTCCTATTATTATGTCGATCACTCGATCCTCAAGAGCAGGGTAGAGTATCTCCTCGACCGCTCGCGAAAGGCGGTGTATCTCGTCGATGAACAGCACGTCGTTGTCCGAAAGGCTCGTGAGGAGCGAAACGAGGTCACCGGGCTTTTCTATCGCAGGACCCGTTGTAATACGCAGGTTCACACCGAGCTCATGGGCGATAATGCCCGAAAGCGTGGTCTTGCCAAGGCCGGGCGGTCCGTACAGCAGAACATGGTCG
>CALEPT010000243.1 GCA_937910385.1 uncultured Ruminococcus sp.
GTGGGCGTTGCAAGGATAAATGCGCAGGGGCAGAACACCACCAGCACCGTCACGGCACGCATAAAGTCACGGGTCACAAGTCCCGTGATAACAGCGCAGGAAAGTGCGATCACAACGAGCCATGTTGCCCAGCGGTCAGCCGCACTGACGATCGGCGCTTTGTTCTCCTCGGCTTCCTCCGCAAGACGAACCATTCTCTGCAAAGAGCTGTCTGAGCTTTCGTGGTCACAGCGCATAGTAAACGTGCCGAACTGATTCATCGTGCCGCTGGAAACAGTATCGCCAACTGTCTTGTCAACAGGCAGACTTTCGCCCGTCATGACCGACTGGTCGATAGAAGTTTCACCGCTTATGATAGTGCCGTCAACGGGGACAGTTTCACCTGCGATCACGCTCAGTACATCACCGACTTTGACTTCTTCTACCGGAATGACCGATTCTTTTCCGTCACGGATAACTCTTGCGGTCTGCGGTGTCAGGTTAATGAGCTTTTCAATGCTCGCCCTTGCCTTGCCCGAAGTGTAGTCCTCTAAGAGCGAACCGATCTGCATGATGAGCGCCACCTCACCTGCGGC
The DNA here is from genome assembly GCA_937910385.1 of uncultured Ruminococcus sp. Lineage (GTDB taxonomy): Bacteria > Bacillota > Clostridia > Oscillospirales > Ruminococcaceae > Ruminococcus. The sequence goes on from CALEPT010000243.1 coordinate 576, forward strand.
GAAAAATTCCTTTGTTGCCGCCGAAGCGATCAGCGCAAGGGAGACCAGCAGGTCAGCCTTGATGTCATGCTCAAATATCACGCCTTTGAACGCACCTATCAGTATCGGCGTACCACAGAGAACGATCGATATCCACGCAATATCAACAGGCAGAACGTCCTTCAATACGCCTGTAATGCTCAGTACCAGCGAAACTGCCGATAATACCGCACACACAAGCGTGACCTTTGGCTCGTTTTCAAGCCAGCGTTTTAACATAAAAATTCCTCCTTGACAAATCGCAGAAATTATGCTACTCTGTATATGATAACAAACATATTGTTCTGCAATTATACTATCACTTTCGGAAGCTGATTTCAATAATCAGTTGACCGATAATGTAGGATAACGGACAAAAACCGTAAATTGTACGATAGGAGGAGTTATGGACAGACGGCAGAGAAAAACGAGAAACGCCATATTTCAGGCATTCACAAGACTTCTGGAGAAGAAACCATATTCAGTGCTGACGGTGCAGGAGATTATTGATGAAGCGGACATCAGCCGCAGCACATTTTACGCACACTTTGAAACAAAGGACGAACTGCTCAAAGCAATGTGTACCGATATTTTTGACCATGTTTTCTCACATGAGATCATGAGTGAGGAGTATCACGATTTTTCTGACAAAGATAGTTTTCAGGATCACATCACCCACATACTCTTCCACTTGCAGGAGAAACAGCAGAGCATCAAGGGTATTTTTTCGGGTGAGTGCGGCGAGATCTTTATGCGTTATCTCAAGGAGTATCTCTATCAGGTCTTTGACCGTCAGCTTGCCGATGAGGAGGACATTCCGAGGGAGTACCGCCTGAACCACGCAGTCAGCAGCTTTGCGGAAACGGTGCGCTGGTGGCTGAAAGAACACAGCGAATACTCGCCCGAGGAGATCAGCAGGTTCTATTTTGAGAGTGTGGATATCTGAATAGCAAAGCCCTGAGAAATGCTTATGAGCAAATCTCAGGGCTTTGGCTTATCTTTCAAACGGTCTGCCGAATGATCCTATCTCAATAAGATTTCCCTCCGGGTCTGCAATATAGCAGGTGCGTGCCCCCACGGTTCCGTGGTCGGCTCCAAAACAGGCGTTGCACCCTTGCTGACAGTATCACGAAATGCCGTATCAACTTCATCAAACGTGTCCACATACAATGCGATCTCGGAATGACCGTTGAGTTCCTTTACATACTCATATTCCCTCTCCTTCGGGCTAAGTCCCGGATATGCATCTTCAAGTTCCTGAGTGCTTATAAATGTGATATTGTTAGGAAGAATCGGCTTAAGGAAATCATATTTATTCGCAAGATAATCTTCTGTTTCCTTAATTGCTGTATAAACATGATTCACCATACTTATCAAAGTATTATAAGTACGCTCTCTCTTTTCTATTATGCGTTCCCAGTCCCACTGATCGACATAAACAGAATGAAGATTATCTGTTTCCTCATCACGCCTTATTGCATACATATCAGCATAAAGACCTTCTCCCGGCTTAAATCCATAAGTTTTAAGCGCGTATCTCTTCCATTTTGCAAGAGACTGGACTATCTCAACATCACAGCCCACAT
>CALEPT010000244.1 GCA_937910385.1 uncultured Ruminococcus sp.
AATCTGAACGATGAGCTGGAAGCAAACGCCGCCTGCTGTAGGAACGATAGGATCGCTTCCGTCGAGCGATGTGAAGTTTGCACCGAGGATATCGAGGTTGGACTGTACAGCAGCATTTCCGCAAGCAGCAGAGGTTGCACCTATCTTAGTGATCTCAAGAGGTGAATCAATAGCAAAGACAACGTCCATAGCTGAAACGGGGTTATCGTTAGCATCAACGGTTACCTTAACTGTTACCTTATCGCCTGCATTTGCTGTATAACTGCCAAAATCGAAAGAGATATCCGCATCGGCATTCTTATTAGCAGAAACATCCAATACTTCGTCCATACTAACGTTAGGCTGCGCAGCAGATAAACTGCCGGCAGCGCTAACTGACGAAGCAAATGCACCTGTCATGAGCGATAAGCCCATGACAGCGGATGTAACTGCTGAAAGCAGTTTCTTCATCAGTGCATTTCCTTTCCGAGCATTAAGCTCTATTTAATTAAGTCTTAAAGCTTAGCCCTGAACAGGGAGTGTTACAAGGTGAACGATAGACTTGATGATAGCATCAGAGTCAGCAGATGTGATATCTGTACCGTTCTGAGGATTGTAGCAGTCTGCATTGAGAGCGCCCTGCTCTGTGAGGTTGTAGCCAGCACCGTCTGTAGCGAGCCACTTGTTAAGAAGAACAACGTCAGCAACATTTACTGTACCGTCGCAGTTTGTATCGCCCCAATCAGGATCGCCGGGCTTCTTAGTTGTTGTTGTAGTTGTAGTTGTTGTAGTTGTAGTTGTTGTTGTAGTTGTAGTTGTTGTTGTAGTTGTTGTTGTTGTAGTTGTTGTAGTTGTAGTTGTTGTAGTTGTTGTAGTAGTTGTGGTTGTTGTTGTATCAGCAGAAGGCTCACCAACTGTGATATCGCCGCCTACAACATCATATGTGTAGTTGAAAGATGTGCCGTTTTTGAATACCTGTACCTTATCGCCAAAGCCGATGTTGTAAACACCATCTTCGCAGTCCTCGGGAATCTGAACGATGAGCTGGAAGCAAACGCCGCCTGCTGTAGGAACGATAGGATCGTCTCCGTCAAGCGAAGTAAAGTTTGCTCCGAGGATAGCAAGGTTGGACAATACTGAAGCATTACCGCAAGCAGCAGAGGTTGCACCTATCTTAGTGATCTCAAGAGGTGAATCGATAGCAAAGATAACGTCCATAGCTGATACGGGATTATCGTGCGCATCAACGGTTACCTTAACTGTTACCTTATCGCCTGAGGCTGCTGTATAGCTGCCGAAATCAAAGGTGATATCGGCATCACCGGAAGATGTTGTGGTAGTAGCTGTGGTGGTTGTAGTAGTTGTTGTTGTCGTGGTCGTTGTGGTCGTTGTGGTGGTAGTAGTTGTTGTTGTCGTGGTTGTAGTGGTTGCAGCGCCTTGGTTCAGTGCAACAAAATCATACCCATACTCTTCGGCATAAGCCTGTGCGGTGGAGTTTTCATAGCCGTAGATAGTACCATCGAAGTAATAGCCGCCTTTTCCCGAATTATATCCATTAGATATTGTAGATGAATTATCATAGATATCGCAATCGGGATTAAGTATGGTTATTGATCCAAGGTTTGTGCAGTAATAAAACGCAGAACTGCCTATGCTTGTGACCGAATCGGGGATTGTTATTGATGTAAGGCTTGTACAGCCATAAAACGCCCAACCGCCTATACTTGTGACCGAATTCCCTATAGTTACCGATTCGAGGCTTGAACAGCCTTCAAACGCAGAACTGCCTATACTTGTGACCGAATCGGGTATTGTTATTGATTCAAGGCTTGTACAGTATGCAAACGCCCAACTGCCTATGCTTGTGACCGAATCGGGAATAATGTATAACGTATCGGTCTTTCCTGCGGGATATTGGATAAGTGTTGTCACACTCTTATTAAACAATATCCCGTCAATATCTTTGTAATTCGGATTATTCTCATCAACATTTATCGCATCAAGGCTTGTACAGTATCTGAACGCATAACTGCCTATGCTTGTGACCGAATCGGGGATTGTTATTGATTCAAGGCTTGAACAATAATAAAACGCATAACTGCCTATACTTGTGACCGAATCGGGGATTGTTATTGATTCAAGGCTTGAACAATTATAAAACGCTTCACTGCCTATGCTTGTGACCGAATTTCCTATAGTTACCGATTCAAGGCTTGAACAGTATTCAAACGCACCATAGCCTATGCTTGTGACCGAATCGGGGATTGTTATTGATTCAAGGCTTGTACAGTATTCAAACGCAGAATAGCCTAAACTCGTGACCGAATCAGGGATTGTTATTGATGTAAGACTTGTGCAGTTTCCGAACGTATATCCTCCGATTCCTGTAATACTGCTCGGAAGTTCTGTGCTCGTAACGTTGTAAAGGTTCAGAAACGCGGAATATCCGATACTTCCTACACCTTCTTCTACAACTATCTTTGTTATTTTATCCCTGTATTCATACCAAGGCGGTTCGCAGCCTTCTGAGAAATTAACATCGGCAGCACCGGAAGGATTCCAGCCGATCGACGACCAATAATAGCTATCCATATCCCCCGTGCCGCTTATGGTAAGCGTGCCGTCGGCGCCGAGTGTCCATGTAAGGTTTTCGCCGCAGGTGCCACCGGCGACAGACTCCGGGGCAGCTGCTTCAATATACGGTATAGACATCAGCGAAAAATCATTGTACGATGAGATCGTGCCTAAAACAGCACTTCCTATCCATGCTGTTCTGTTTAGCAGATTGATATCCCCGTTTTTGTTTTGATACGGATAATCGTACAGCGCTCCGCCAGTACCATCATTTGAGAGACAAGGTGCCATTGCGTGTGCACAAATAAGGGTATTGTTAAGACATCTGAGTGAGGCTCCCACTTCCGAAAAAACAAATATATTCAACGTATCATCAGCCGTTATAGGCTCTTCAGCCTGTATCTTCCCATAAATGCTTTTTGAATATATTTGTGTATTTTCCAGTGTCACACTGCCTTTTATGAAAAAATTAACACTGTATTGTGAATCATCAACTATAAAAACTGTTCTTGACGTGTTGAAGCCGTCTTCAAGTACTATCCACATATCACACTCGGGAGTTATATTTACCGTGTTAGAATAACATAAGCCCTGAAACGCTATCAATTCATCAGTTCCACTGATGTTTGTTTCCGCATTGCTTGAGAGATCATAGGTAAACATATCAGGCGAACTCTCGTAAGCTTCCTGCAAATGGGCCGGAAGACTATATATGCAGCATTCGGCCTGCTCTTTTTCACGAACGTCTTCAATATTCGCAACAATTTTAGTCGATGTGTCAGCAGGAACAAAGCATCCGGCGTCATCAATAAAACCGTATATAGCTTCACGGGTCATATTTTCAGGATATATCGACGATACTGCCTCACTTGCCGGCAGCACCCCCAAAGTTTCATAAGCATCTTCCTCGCTTATCTTATTGCCATATACATCATAATAGCTGTACGTATCACTCGTTTCTATTCCTGTATCATTGCCGAAGGAATCAGCTTCTGTATAATATACGGCGTCATATGCTGCTGTGGGTTTTTCCATATATCCCGCTATCTCGGGGGATACTTCATATGAAATTATATTGTCGTCCTCATCTTTCTCTATCTTCGAATAATAATAATACGCAGGAGAAGAATAAATAATCTCGCCGAAATACCCTGTACGTTCAATCGATGAACCTTCATTTAAAGGAGCTATGTGCTCATAATAATCGGTAACGCCGGAGGTGATATGAGCGATATTTTCCACTTTAGTAACTCCCGATCTAAGCACCGTTTCGTTGCTGCCTTTTATATAATGATCGCAGTAGATTTCTCCGTCCACATTGAGAAAGCTTCCGTTCGTATCGATAGTTCCTCCTACTATCAAACTTCCATGTATAGTAACAGATGAGCCAATATAGCAGTTGCCTCTTATTCTTACATCGCCGTCGATTTCGATATTATTGAGGAGGTAAAGATCATGATTACAATAAACGTTGCCGCCTTGTGAATCAAGGCCTGCATTATCAACATACACTGTACTATCCCATTTTCTTATTTTTGATCCCATACCCATATGATTGAATGTGCTTGCACCCGAATCATTCATAAGATAAAGGTCGCCGCAAATATCAAGACTTTCAACATTGCAGTTCCCAGCAAAAATATTTAAAGGTGCTTCACAGCCTTCATAAATATATGCTCCTGCTGCATAATCATACGTTTTTGTTTGGACTGAAAGAGATTGACTGCTCAGAGTGCTGTCAATGTAGAGTAAAGGAATATCCGCTAAGGAATTGATCTCCACAGGCTCTTCCGCCGAGCAATAATCAAGATTTATAACAGTATCCATATCATTATAATCACCAAGTATAACGACCTTTGCGCCCTTATTGATGATCTTGAATTTATCATGGTCTCCCTCCAAAGACCCATTTATGAATACCAAATCCGATTCGGTAGCAATGCCGTTCGGTATATAAAATTCAGACTCACCACCCTGAGAAGCTCCTAATATGAAATCACCCGAAACATAATCAAAGCTGTTTATAGAGCCTATCTGACCTACATGAAGTCCTTCCAGACTGAATGCTTGTTCAGACGCAGTATTGTCCGCATTGATCATGACGTAATTCTCATTTGCCTCCGCAAAAGATTCGATATACCCGTTTGACGGAATCTGCGGCACATTCAGAAGCATAGATGTTCCCGCAATAAAAACCGCCATTATTTTTTTCAGCTTCATAAAATATCCTCCCGCCGTTAATATATGATAAAACTATGCTGCAGCGGACATGAACAGGCAAATTATCACCTTAACATGATGGTACAATGACGATCACCGAGCGTAAGCAGCGTTCCTGCGGGAACAGCCGTAGGCTCTTCGGGTCTGAGACGAACGTTCGCCCCTGCATATGTGCCGTTTTTTGTGCTGTGATCTGTAACATAATAGGTTCTTGTATCACCGTGATATGTTATCGTGCAGTGTACTCTGCTCACCCTCGTATAGCTTGCTCCGAGGACAAGATTCACTCTTGCAGGATCCTTGCCGATAACTATTGTGTCCCCGCTGCTCATACTTATCTCGCTGCCTTGCATACTTCCTGAGCTTATGTATAATTTTCCGTCCTGTGCCGACTGAGCGCTTTCAGCTCCGTTCGCATATACTACAGATATATCTTCGTCATTATCGGTTTGCGGAGCGCGCGACTTCTTTACGATAAATACAACGGCAAGTGCAAATATTGCCGCCGCTGCCGCAAGGGCCAGGGAAATAACAATAACAGCGGAATGCGATGTATCCTCATTGCTGTATGCAACTCCTCCCGAAGCGCCGCCTTCTCCGACTGTTATCATCGAGCAGCTCGTTTCACCGCTGCTCAAAAGGGCAATTACGTAAGCCGTACCGTTTGCCAATGCTGTGATATGATCTTCCGATACTTCAACAATGGAATTATCCGATGAAACACACGATACGATCAAGCTTTCATCTATTTCCGCGGTATCGCCTACAGCCATAGAAACGCTTTCAGGCTCAATAACGTGTACCACACCTTCCCTTATGCTTTCGCTTTCATCCGAAAACGTAAGCTTATATTCAGCATCATAGCTTCCTTCTGTAAGAACGCCGTCTATTGGTACAGATACAATGGTATTATTGTCTATTTCATCATAAGCAGCAATATCTAATTTCTGTGTATAATCGTCCGAAAGCAGTTCAGATGAAATGGTAAGCATGATGGATGCAGGCTCGGGGTAGCAGTTGGCAATCATTAAATAAAGTTGCTGAGTCTCAGGACCTGTGAAAAGATAAGCATCTTCATAATTTCTGATCTCGCATTCACCGGGAGTTCCTATAAGTCCATTTTCATATGCTTCATGTATTGAAATTTCATTCAATATCTCTAATTCTTCAGCATTATCAGGGTATTCTATAAGAGTTGTTACGGAATACGGATCTATCTCGTCGCCGTATCCGCCTATAAGAGTACCTTTATATGAAAGATTATCCCATTCATCAAGAGTACCGGTAAGAAGTTCATCCGATAAGCCGTCTTGGTTTAAGTCAAACTGTACATCCATCTCCAAATGCCCGTTGAAGTTAAAGTCTACCGAGTGCCCCGAGATATCATAACCAAGTCTGAATTTGCTTCTATTCAGCCATATATAAGCAGTAAGTCCTCTTCCCTCTGTAGCTTGCTCGGGATCTATGCCGAGCGTTTCTATAATATGGTTCTCATTTATTGACGGCAGCGAAAAATCTTGATAATCTACAAGAGAACGGCCATATGTAGTAGCCAATCCACCGAATTGATACGTATAATTCATTATGCTGAGATGATTGGGCTTATAATTATTGTGTGATCTTGTAAGCTTGCCCGTATCGGCGCTGTAATATAGTCCCCCGTGGGACAAACCAAGAGTATGACCCAGCTCATGCATGAAGGTCCCCGCAAGCGCTGTATCGGGATCGGGAACAGTATCGGTTATACCCTTTGCAACAATAAAGAACTGCCCCGGAAGATTCTCCGCTATGCCCGAAGAATAATGACCGGCTCCTGCATCATACTGATCGACAAACAGACAATATCTGAAGGTAGTCCAACGCTGCCGCGTAAAATTCTCCAGTGCAATGTCGTTCCAATTCTCAAACGCTTCTCCTGTGTATAATATCTCCTGATAAGGGATAGCACTTCCACCCGAAAGGCTTCCCCATGTCTCCCCTGTATCATAATTCATAATGGAATCAGGACCGAAATCTATATGTAATTCTATACCGTGGCTTGCAAACTGTTCATGCACTCTCGCCATAGCAGAAGCTGAAGGTGAGGTATTTTTCTGATTCCTTTTTTCGTGTATCCAGAGAAAATTATAATCATCGCCTTCATATTCCATCCAGTCGGCCTCTACAAAAATATCAGGAACATTCGGATCCGCGCCCATTGCAGGGAGGTCAAGATCAACAACACCGTCATGATCCGTATCTACGCCGTTTATTTCCCAATCATCAGGGAGGCCGTCGCCGTCGGAATCCACAGCACTCTCATATATCCATTCCGAAAATTCCTGCATGAGTTCATAATAATCGCTTGACGTTATATCGATGAACTGTCCGCCCGTAAGAGTATAAAGGTAATTATAGGCAGGTTCATCCTCAAGCTGACCTACTACGGTTGCCTTTATATTGTTATCGCGCATTACCTCTGTCCAGTATTCCATACTCTTATCGCCGTAATTCTTATAATCGGCGTCGGTAAGAAGGAAGATGAATTTAGACGCCTCTTCGTCCTTATACCACGTCTCGCTATCGGCGAATATCTTTTCAAAAGCGTCAGTTGGCGTTTCGGATAGGTCTCCGCCGCCGTCCACTTCAATAGAATTGAAAACATCAACTACTTTATCGGCGCTGCCGGTCCAATGACTGCCATCGATATCATAGTATACGGTCGATGAATCGCCGTCAACGAAAATGTCGCGATATTCTACAACAGCCATATTCAATTCTACGGATCTGGATCTGAGCGAATCAACAAAATTGATAAGATTTTCCTTTACGGACTGTATATACGGATCCATTGATCCTGTTGAATCAATAACAAAAACGATATCCGCTTTACTGCCTGCTGAAAATGTTTCTGCATAAGCATATAGATTATCCGTACGGCTTGTGGTGAGAGAGGACGCTGTTCCGCCAAGTCCTGCAAATACGGCTGCCGCTAATAAGCACACCGTCGTTTTTTTTACTATTGCGCTTAATTTCATTATATTTCTCCTTGCGATTTATTCATCTTAATTAACGTCTGCTCAACAAAAATTTGCTTTGTGAAGCTTATTAAAGCCGTTTTTTTGTGGCAAAACAAAGCTTAACATAAAGAAATGTGATGTGCAAATTTTCCTTACATAAAGAAATTTGCGCTCCCAAAGCGATGTTAGGGCACTAACCGCCTGACGACGGTTAGTGAGGACACAGTAATTATGGGATTCGAGTTTTTACAGTATCTGACCGACCGGACAAGTGTAAAATACAAGCTGACCTTTGATCCCTTATCTATCGCCTTCGTCCGGTAATATACTGTTAACTTTGATATCGTTAAAACCTATAGTCAGATCAATGCTTTGTCCAAATTAGTCGTTATCTGTAGACGCAGTGGTTGTAGTGTCGGCTGTGGTGGTCGTACTTTCTGTAGTCGATGCTGCTGTAGTTGCAGTCGTACTTGTCGTTGTGGTTGCAGATGTGGTCGCACTTGCTGTGGTTGATGAAGTCGAACTTGTCGCAGTGGTAGTTTGCTTTGCGGTAGTTTGGGTCGTTGCTTTAGTTACAGCTTTTGTAGTGGTGACAGCTTTAGCTGTGGTAGCCGCAGGGGATACCTTGGCTGTAACAGCTGCCTGCTCTGCCTTTTCCGTCTCCTTCAGCGGCTCGTCATCCTCTTCGGTTTCTTCTTCAGCAGTTTCGATCCTTTCGGTGTTGCTGCTTCCCGAGCTCACAACTATCGTTACAGTATCACCCTTGTGTACCTTGCTGTCCTTAGGAGGATCTTGGCTTATAACGTGACCCTTTGCAACATCGTCGCTTTCACGGTAATTGACGGCTAACGAAAGTCCGCTTTCCTCTATAGCAGCTCTTGCGTCAGATTCTGACTTGTATACCACATTAGGAACAAACACCTGTATCTTTCCCTTGCTTACAGAGAGCTTTATCTCGGTTCCGGGTGATACCTCATCCCCTGCCTTGATACTCTGTTCAAAAATGATGCCCGATACCGCATTATCGCTCTCCTTGTATTCTATCTCATAAACAAAATATTTAGCATATTTAATGTCATTGCCGTTAAGCTCATCAATATTATGTCCTATAAAATCGGGAACAGTATAGATATATATGTCTTCGCCATCAGATGATTCTCTTGTAGATACCTTGAATGTTATCGTATCACCATTACGGAGTTCTTCACCTGACTCTACACTTTGAGCCGAAACAATGCCCTTCTTGAGTAAGCTGCTGTCATCATCCTCAAGAGTAACAATTATACCGTATTCTTCAAGCATTTTCTTTGCCTCATCAGCCTTCATGCCAACATAATTTTCAGTTATCAGGCACTTTATTTCCTGTCCTGCGCTTACTGTAAGATGTATAACAGTACCCTCGGCACATACGGTCCCGCTCTTAGGATCCTGAGAATATATAATTCCCTCTGCCACATCGTCGCTGAAAATACTATCTGAAATATCCACAAAAAGTCCCGATCCTTCTGCTATTTCCTTGGCTTCATCGATCGACATCTCACCGTTGCAAAAGTCAGGGACCCTTATATCTTTTGCCGATATTCCACCTGAGTTTTTATTACCGCTGATATGCTTAACAACTCCAAAGATCAATACTGCCAGAAGAAAAGCTGCAAGGATCGCAATAAGTATCTTTACCTTATTCCCCGACCTGCGGTCTTTTACGGCAGCAGAAGGGACTCCTGATATACTCATACTTGCTGCAGCCGCACTCATCATTTGCGTTACAGCATGATCAGTTTTACCATATTCAGCCTCAGAACGCACATCAGAAGCCGTAGGTGCAACAAGTATCCGATCTGCCTGCTGTATCATATCACCCGAAGCCGGCGGCGCATAATTTCCGCCCATATTTATCGGTACATCAGCAGAATCTATCTCTATAGTCCTCTGAAAGATCATACTATCCGCATCAAATTCCGATGGTGATATCTCCGCTGTCATTTGCATAAATGAATTATCACCGTAGATTTTTTCGGATAATTCCCAGACGCTCCCGATACGGTCATCAGGGGAAAGACTCATGCCTGAAATTATAGCATCTATTGCTCCATCCGAAACTTCATCTCCGAAAGCAGACCTATCCTTCAGAGAATCGTTTGCAAAACGTTCTGAAGCAGGCTTATGGACATTCCCCGTAAATAAATAATATGCAACGGCGGATAAAGAGTATATATCGCTTTTTTCATTGATCCGGGCTCCGCTTTCGACCTCAGGAGCGGTAAATCCGCTCATTGTGGAGCCTTTAAAAAAGGGGATGGCAAAATCTGTCAGAACCGCCTCTGAATTCTTTTTTATGATTATATTCTCGGGCTTTATGCTACCGTGAGGTATATTCGCTGCGTGAAGTTCTGCCACATAATTTATGATCTGCCTCAGGATATTGATTTTATCTCCATAATTGCGAAGTCCTGCCCCGATTATTTCAGCTGCATTCCTACCATCTATATACTCTCTGACAGCATATACCGTATTGTTTTCAGATATAAGATCAAGATACTTAGGCGCCCCCGTATGATCCGCAAATCCTGCGATCTGTTTTGTTTTGAGTGCAAAAGATTTCATACCCTCATTGAACTTAACGCTGTCGCTGACTATTATCTCGTCGGATCCATCAGCTCTCTTGCAGCAATTAATGGGAAAATATTCCCTTATCACAGTCTTCCTTCCAAGGATCGTATCCTTAGATATATACGTAACGCTGCAATCGCTTCTTCCCAAAGCGCTGCCTATGATATACCGGCCTGCTATGTTCGAGCCGGCGCTGAGATAAGCTGCGGGATTTGAAAAGACAGTCTTACCGCAAACAGGACATACCTCCTGAGATTCAGAATATTCATTCATGCAGCCCATACATAATTTCATGTAATGCCTCTTTCTGCCCTTATGGACCTTTTATACTAATCCTCGATGCTTATAAGAGAATCCATTGATCCTGTAGGACCAAAATAATAATCCGCATCATTATCATAATAGTTTGTATTTGAAGGAAGCTGGATATAGTCTGTCACGACAAGATTATTGAAAGCATTATTGCTGATCTCGATAGACGCCCCGCCGCCAATGATACGCAGCCATGATAGTTCACAATTCCCGAATGCATAGCTTCCTATTTCTGTGAGATAATTGCCATTATAGCTTATGTGATCCGCTTTCAGTCCATAAAATGCATATGAGCCTATATTTTCTATACTACCTGTGATCTCGACTGAATTTACGCCGCTCCAGCCTGTAGGATAGATGTTATACGTAGAAACAGCAGCATAATATTCATTATAAGAGCTGTAATCATACATTCTTCCGCTTCCGCTTATTTTGAGTATGCCGTTCTCATCAATAACGCCTGTAATGTTATCACCAAATTTATAGACGGTCTCCTTTTCACCTTCACCGACGTAAATATAAATCGTCGTCCCGGGAGATACAGAATTGCCTGCTGCCGGATTTTGTGACATAACGCAGTCCTTTGTTCCTCCTGACGTGGTGAGCATCATAACGGATAATCCGGCATTTCTGAGCTCCGTCTTTGCCTGATCGGAGGTCATGCCGACCAGATCAGGAACATTTACAGAAGCTGTTGTAACAACGGGAGCAGCTGTGGTCGGAGCTGCTGTAGTAACAGCCTTGGAAGCAGTTACCTTTGACGTTGTCGCTCGTATAGCCGTTGTAGTCTTTGTGGTTGCAGGTGAGGCAGCTTTTGCTGTTACGGTCTGCTGATACTGCTGCTGCGGAACAGGAGCCTCTGTAACAGGCAGTTCCTCCACAAAATCCCCATTTTCAACGGAAGATGCGTCTGAGCCCGTGCTGACGTACACCGTTATTGCGGCGCCCTTTTCTGCCTTGCTTCCCGCTGACGGAGTCTGCATTATGATATGATCTTCTGCAACAGTATCGCTTGTACTGTACTTGATGCTTATTGTCAATCCCGCTTCCCTTATTATCTGCTGAGCCTCCGTAAGGGTCTTGTACTGTGTATCGGGAACAACTATCTCTTCGGCGCCAAGGCTTACATATATCGTTATCTCGCTTCCCTCGGTACATAAAGTTCCCGCGGGTACGCTCTGCCTAAAGATAATTTCCTTTTTGACCTCGGGATTGTATTCAGTCTCGATCTTATAAGTAAAAAACGAGGCCGCTTCCATACTGTCGATATCATTTACTGTCATGCCGCTGAAATCGGGAAGCTCATGCTTACGGGACGTATCAAATTCATTATTGTTTACGGAAACCGTGAGGGTTATGGCATCTCCCACACGTAGTGAAGTACCGCTTTCAACACTTTGACCTATAATCGTGCCGCTTGTAACAAGGCTTTCTTTTTCTTCTATATTTACTGTCAGTCCCGCATCAGTAAGTTCACTCCTGACATCATCTATATCTCTTCCGAGATAGCTCGCGATAGTAATTATAGGTCTGCCTGCACTTATGGTTACTCCGAGGATCGAATTATCTTTATCACATTTAGTTCCCGAAGCGGGATTCTGGAGCATTATTAGATTTTCTTCAACATCCATGGAATATTGCTTATCGACGATCTGAAAATCTATTTCCCTTTCATCTGCAAGCTGCTTTGCCTGATCAATATTCTTACTAAGAACATCGGGTACATAAACGACCGATCTTGCTGCTATATCATTGAGTATGCCGTGCTTGAATCCTATAACTCCTGTAGCAAATAATACACCCGTAGTAACGACAGCACATGCAAAAGCACCTACACACAGTTTCTGCCACAGCTTCCATTTCCCTATATCTCGCTTCTTATTGCTCGCAATATGTCTTTCTGCTTTTTTTACTCCAAGTATTTCGTCCATGAACTGCGAAACTGTCTGGGTTCTGTCTTCGCGGTATACATTTAGTGCATTGAGCAAAGCATTTTCGTAATTCTCCGAAATGTCCACGCCAAGCTTTGAGGGCGGCTTGAGATTATCTTCAACGGTACGCTCGATAGCATCTTCAGGAGTGATCTCTGTTATCATTTTGTATATCGTAGCCGCAAGGGCATATACATCCGACCATTCACCTTGAGCTCCCCTGCTCCTGTATTGTTCCTCGGGAGCATATCCCTGTTTCAGGATAACAGAGAGGCTCTTGCTGAAATTGGCGCTTGCATATCTTGCTGCTCCGAAATCCAGCAGTCTCACGTTTCCGTCATTAAGCAGATAAATATTATCGGGGGATATATCGCGATGGATTATTCCCTCCGCGTGAACTCCTTTAAGCGCTTCCATAACAGGGATCATTATTTGTGCGGCTTCATCAGGAGTAAACCTTCCGCAGCGTTCAAGGCGCTCCTTTACTGTTTCACCCTCAAGATACTCCATAACGATGTATGATGTGCTGTTAAGCTCAAACACATCATATATCGCAACTATTCCGTCAGTATTCCTGAATTTTGCAAGCCTCTTTGCCTCATCAAGGAATTTGCTCCTGCCGCTTTCAAATTGCCCTTGCTTTTCGCCGGAATAAACCGTTATCTGCAATTCTCCCGGCATTCGCGTAGAAAATTCTGAAGGCAAATACTCTTTTATTGCAATAATATTATTAAGCGTCATATCATATCCTATATATGTAACTCCGAAACCGCCGTAGCCAAGCACTCTTCCGATAAGATAACGCTCTTTCAGGATAGTTCCCGGTGTCATATGATATGGTTCTTTCGGCGGAAGTGACTGGATATATCCGCAGATACCGCAGACATTTGAGTTATCCGCTATCTCCTTCATGCAGCCCAGGCATCTCATAAAAATCCCCCATTCAAACGATCGTATATCGGCTCTTATCTCATATCAAGCCCCTCATAGCTGCTGCCGATGTACGATATCATACTGTTATATTCAACGAATCTCTCTGCCGCAGTCTTATTGAGCGGAAGCGAGCTGTTGTTCTGGATATGAAGTATATCCTGTCCCTGATCGGAAAGAAGATACACTATGAACAGTATTGCGGCATTATACTCGTTTTCCTTAGATGAAGCACTCACGCTGAGCATATCCGTATATACACCGCAGCCTTTCCCGTTTAGTGTTACGGGCACTGCGTAATAATTACCCGCAACAGTCTTTGCCAAGCTCTCGCCCGTGCTCTTTGCACATTCATTCTGAATGTTTTTATATTCCGAAGCTCCTGCAAGCAGGAGCTCTGCATCCTGAGAAACAAAATCAGAGATCGCTGAATCGCTCACATCAAACCCGGCATTTTTTTCGGCAATATACGCAAAAGACGGAACAGCTCCTGCTGTAAGTCCGCTGATATCCTGCGTTTCCACAGTAAATTCCGTAAGGCGGTCATCATCGTTGAATCCGCTTTTCGATTTATTTACAAAAACCGAAGCAACATCATATCCAAGCGGCAGCATTTTTGAAGCATTTTTAGTTTTGCTGTATTCATCAAGATAGCTGTAAGCAGAAAGATCTATGGAATCATAGATTATAGATATATCCGCAAGGCCGTCATAGTTTTCTCCGGCAAATTCCGTAAAGAAAATATCCGGACATTCGTCTGTACCCATTACGCCAGAAAGTTTTTCTTCATATTCACTTTCTTTCACCTGAACTATATCAAGGGTTATCTTTTCAGCACCTTCGGTCTCTTTAAAGTCTTCATATATCTCATTGAAAGCATTAAGGCTGCCTTCCTTGTCGCTTATCCATACAGTAAGCTCAGCTTCTGCGCGGATCCCCGCAATGCTTTTTGTACGATTATGATAAAACCATGCACCTATCCCGCCGCCTGCTCCAAGCAGAAGAACTATAGCAGATACAAAAGCGATCAGTCTAAATTTTTTGAGCTGCTTTATCCTTTCCTCAGGATACTGCACTTTTCTGTGCTCAAGGATAGCTGTTTTCAACTCCTCGGCACTCTTGAACCTCAGCTCCTGATTAAGCGCCATTCCGCGCATTATTATCATATCGAGCCAGTCTTCCACTTCTTCGTTCAGGACAATAGGGCTCTCCAGCGTATCATCTACCGTCCTGTCAAGCGACTCAACAGGCTTTACGCCCGTAACACATCTGTAAAGGACTGCACAAAGAGCATAAATATCCGTTCGGCTGTCTTGCCTGCTCTTTGCACGATACTGCTCGGGCGGTGCATATCCCGGAGTTATTATTACCGAGCGCGTCCTCTCATCTTCAGAATCCGAGATCCTCGCGCTTCCGAAGTCTATCAGCTTTGTCTGACCGTTAAGGCAGATAAAAATATTTGAAGGATTTATATCCCTGTGGAGGACACCGTTTTTATGTATTTCAGTCAAAGCATCGCATATCGAGATACAAATATCCGAAGTCTGCTGTGTATCCAGCTTGCCGCCCCACTGCTTGAGCAACTCTTTAAGAGAGATGCCGTCAAGATATTCCATTATGATGTAAGCAGTATTATTCTTCTCAAAATAATCATAGATGTGAACTATATTGGGGTGCCCTGCAAACTGAACGGTCTGCTTCGCCTCATTCATAAACTGTTTTAAGCCATCATAATACTGCTTTTGCTTCTCACCTGAAAGGAGCAAAACTTCGGAAGTACCCGGGATCCTGTTAACAAGGCCGCTTGGAAAATATTCCTTTACAGCTACATGAATATTCAACTGCTGATCCCATGCATTATAAGTTATTCCGAATCCGCCATGTCCGAGAGTCGTACCTATCACGTATCGGTCGTTCAGGATCGTACCCGGATATATATGATATGCTATCTCGGGCAGAGCTCCGACAATATATCCGCAATGAGGGCAAACCTCATACTCTTCATCAAAAATATTAAAGCATTTTAAACAACGAATCATAAAAAACTCCTCAGTAAGTTGTTTTCTTTAGTCTTGTCCCGCAATGCGAAAAAACAATAAAGAAATCAACTTGATGATCCCGGCTTATTCGCCTTGAAGGGTGACCGCACCCTCCCTCAGTTCAACAGAAAGCTGTTGCTTTCATCAGCCAACAATATGAGCGTGCCTCTTGCGATTTCTATTGTAATATTAGCCGGGAGCCTGCACCCGGGGGGATAGACAAACACTCCGTTAACAGACCTGTCTGACACGGTATAAACATCCTTTGACATATCATAGCATATCTCACAGTGGAGACCGCTTATCCTTTCGCCTGCAATTACAAGATTTGCTGATGAAGGATCGCTCCCTATGATGATCATATCATCGCAGGGAAACGCCGCGCCCTCATACTCTCCTTTCACACACTGTATATTTGGAGAAACAGAATAAGTCTGTTGAGCCAAAGCTTCATTCATCATCGGATCTGCTGCGCTGCTATCGGGAGCAATCGACATCTCGGCCGGAGGCGAAAGCTTTACCGTAACATCTTCATCGTCCGGCATTCCGGTCATATCCTGCACTCGAACGGTCTGCTCCGGATCATCGGTATCTAATTTTACTGTCATATCGGCATCTTCTTCTGCATCGGCAGCATTTTGCACGGTCGCTCGATATCCTGCCGAAGGCTGTAAATTTTGTCTTATAGCGGCAGCCGCCTGATTAGCAACCGAATATATATCCCCTCGCGGCGCAGCAGCATTCATTGCAGGAGCACCATTTGATAAAAAAGCGCATATCAATTCACACGCAATGCAAACAACATATAGTAAAGAGGGAATAATAGCCGTAATATAAATCGTAATATCGGAAATTTTATCTATATCAGCGATTGACGAAAGCAGCGGTCCTGCCATCATTGCAACCGAAAGCACTCCCAGCGCAGCCGTGGCGCTCGCACAGATAACTCCAACTATCCGGCTGCCCTTCAAAAGAAAGAACAGACAGGCAATTGCAATGATGATAAAAGATGGGAATATAATACCGATAAAGAGCGCCGCCAGCACTTCGCCGGTATAATACGAATGCGATATCAGCGAAACGATCGATACAATATCAGATCCGTATTCATCACTCTCCACATCAAACATCGGAATAAACAAGGTCAGCGGAAGTATTATTACAGCCACCGCAATATTTATCAGCTTTAAAACTTTATTCATGCAATGCCGCTTCCTTTCTGACCCCTAAGATCATTTAAATTTATGGCACGTGCACGGTGTATCCGTTATATGGATACACCGTGCATAGTCCTCAACAGAAAATATGTCAATTCAATCTGAACTGATTATCGTTATTGCCAAGCGAAAGAAGGGTTCCGCAGGGAAGGCTTATCTCAACACCGTATGTGAGCCTCTGACCGTTAGAAGCATTAAATGTTCCATTGGTAGAATAATCCGTAACAAAATAACTGTTTGTAGCAGCATCATATCTGATAACACAATGCTTACGGCTTATTTTGGGTGCTACGACAACGATATTGGCAACATTACTGTCTCGTCCGATCACTACCTGCTCGCCGGGAGTCATCGAAAAATCTCCGCCTCTGAGCT
Source organism: uncultured Ruminococcus sp. (assembly GCA_937910385.1). Classification (GTDB taxonomy): domain Bacteria; phylum Bacillota; class Clostridia; order Oscillospirales; family Ruminococcaceae; genus Ruminococcus. The sequence goes on from CALEPT010000244.1 coordinate 17,187, forward strand.
CTCCTGCCGCACAAGTAAGGCTGTGGCTTACGGAAGGCTTCGGGAATACATCTGCCGAAACAGGAGCTTGGAAAGCTGCCGCGTCATTCTTTCCGCCTGCATATGATACGGCTTTTGACTTGCTGAGACCGATAGCAAATGCGCAGATAATGATTATGATAGTGAGCAGCATAAGTCCGAGAACATAACCTGCGGCCGTTTTGAAATTGTAGAAAGTATATGTAGATATACCGTATTCAACATTGTAAACCGTCCTTGATGTTATATTAAGACCGGTGGTTATGAGCTTTATTATGAATAAAACCGAAACGATCATGGAATATACGTATGAAGGCTTATTGCCTATAAATCCTACCAAAGCCGCGCCAAGAAGGAAAAGCACAAGATAGACAGCAAGCTTTGATACTTCGCTCATACCGTAATCAGATTCCGTGAAGCTCGCCGTATTGAAAACATTAATTCCATAAGCGGTCGAATCATTCATATCTGTTGCTCTGACATACATGAGCTTTGCCTGTTCGCTCTTTGAATAATCATCTATGTCCTTATCCGATTTTAGCATGGAATTATACTTTTTCAAATCCGAGTATATGGATACACCGGAATAATTAACCCTTGTATCATAGGGGGTCTGAAGAGAATTTCTGATGCTTACCTTTACGGAATAGAGCGGTGAGAAGAATGCCAATATCGCCATTATTACGAGAAGGAAGGCTACCGAGAGCCTTGCTATATTTTTTATCATAGTTTTATTATTCATAATTTTTTACCTCCTGAGTAGTTTTATTCGCCTTCCGTTGATTCCCAGCTGAAGTTCTCACCGCAGAGAGGAACGAAAAGCAAGGTGGTCTTTCCTATTTCGATCTTATCATATGCCGAAAGCTTAGTGGTCTCAAGGACAACATCGCCATTAAGGTAAAAAAGCTCTCTTGAAGATCCCGGCTGAAGCAGGAACGCCTGATTTTTCGGCTCAAATACAATAACCGCATGGCGCTCTCTTGAGATCGATTTATCGCCCTCTATAACAACATCATTGCTCTTTCCTCTTCCGATGGAGCTCCTGCCCGTATAAATATTTATCGAAGTACCTTTCATCTCGCCGCTTATTACTACCAGCCAGCCGACTACAGGCTGTACGCCCTTCAAAAAGCTGTCAGGAGCAGATGTATCATAGTAACCGATGGTATGCTGATCTTCTTCGTTTGCCTCATTCGATCTCTTGTTAACATCGTTTATAACGTCTGTTAATCCCCTCGCAGGCTCTGAAATCACCTGAGGTGAGGTAGGCTGATCCATGGGGACTGTGGGCTTATCCTCCAATGAGGGGTTTTTTACTCTTGCGCTTTCTGCCGGAACCGTCATAACATCTCCCTGACCGTTATCAACGGGAGCCGTAGGTTGATTATTTGGAACAGAAACAGGTCGCTGCTGAAATTGCTGAGGTTGCATCTGAGGTGGATTCATCCCCTGAGGTTGTTGAACAAAATGAGGGTTAACCTTCTGCGGATTGCCCTGCACAGGGCTCTGATTTCCTACATTGCAGTGAGGACATGTCTGAAATTTGCTTGCATCATAATAATGATTGTTCGGGCACTTGATTAGATTCATAACTTTTCTCCTTTTTTAGATTTATTTGATCTTCTGACAGCACTTGCTGATCCCGAAGTCTTATTAAACACCGTCAATTTTATACACATACATATTTATGCAGCGTACTTTAATGTCAAGTGAATATATCGCCATTATAATGGATAACTATAGCTGTTGTATTATCCTGACTTCCTTTTGTGAGCTTCATTGCTGTTTCGGTAAGATATTCGGCACAGCGACCCGCATTGAGTTTATATTCAAATGCAGATCTCATGATATCCGCATCCAAAAGGGTTTTAAATAGTCCATCGCTGCATAGTATTATCATATCGTCGCCGACAAGGCTGAGCGGTATATCATTTATCTCCATGAGCTTAACTCCACCTATACCGATATAGCTGGTAAGAGCATCTTTGCGTTTAGTATCGGCTTCATATTCGGTTTGGGATATCTCTCCCGCTTCAAGGCGCTTCTTGAGCAATTCTCCGTAATTGTGCTCTGCACATACGCTAAGTATCTCGTTCCGTCTTATGATATATATGTGGCTGTCGCCCACAGAAAGCCAATGGAGCTTATTGTCCTTTATATGAACAGCTACAATAGTTGTTCCCGCATTTATTGATTTGCCGTCCTCATCAAAATCATGTACTATAAGATCGGCTTCGTTTACCGCTTCTCTGAAAAACTGCGGAGGAAGACACTCTCCTTGTATGCCGCTGAATTTCCCGAGGATCATCTCTACGGTGACTTTGCTTGCAAGTTCGCCTCCGCTCAGACCGCCCATTCCGTCACAAACAACGGCAAGCAGTTCGTTATCCTTTTCAAGCCAACCGTAGCTGTCTTGCTGATTTTTACGGGTACCGAGTATTTGCGAGCCGCCTATCTCTATAAAAGGGATATCCTTAAGAGTTTTCAGCGTTGCGGTATTAATTTCCATTATAATCAACTCCGATCTCCAAAATACAGGTATCCCACGAAAGTGCGACCTTACTTCCGGGCTGTATAAGGTAATATATATCTTTTTCAAGGCGTGCGCCGTTAACGAACGTTCCATTGCTTGAAACGTCCTTCAGCAAAAATCCGTTATGCTCCGTGCTGTAGGTAACGGTGCAGTGGCAATTGCTTATCTGAGAATATTCCGAAAGGACTATATTGCACTTTGTATGCGAACGCCCGAGCATAAGCTCAACATCACAGGGCAGATACCAGATGTTTCCCTCCTGATCCCCCTGAACAACTCTTATATACGGCATTGTAGCTGTGTAGATATTGAATGATATATCAAGCTTTGGAGCAGAATACGCAAGTTGAGGTTCAAGCTTATCATACTCGCCCTGAGAAACAGGCTGATGAAATCCGGTATCTGACCGACGCACATAGTCATCAAGTAAATTTATAAGCATACTCACATTCTGGAGACGTTCGGTATAATTCAGCTTCAGCGCTATGTCAACAATATCGGATATTTCCTGAGTAACAAGCGGATTGATCTGATAAAGGGGTCTGTATCCTACCCCCTGCAGTCTGTCGGGAGCAGGAGGGATCGCCTCGCCCGATACAATAAGGTAAAAGCTGCACGCAAGAGAATACACATCCGTCCATGCGCCTTGTACGCCTGTAGTTGAATATTGCTCAGGAGGCGCAAACCCCGGCTTTAACACCACGGAAATATTCTGGCTCTCTTCCTGAGTGCAGTGCTTAGCATTTCCAAAATCTATGAGCTTTATATCTCCCGATGTAGTTATAAAAATATTTTCCGGACTTATATCTCTATGGAATATCTTATTCTGGTTATGTATCTTTTCGAGTGCTCTGCCTACCTGTATTATAATGCGGCAGCAGAATTCATATGGTATCATTTCGCCTTTTTTTCGATAACTCCGGTAGAGCGATTTCAAATTCTCGCCCTCAAGAAACTCCATAACGAAATAAGAGGTATTGTTTTCGTTAAAATAGTCTGTAATGTTAACTATTTCTTTTATGGCGGAAAGATATTTCAAAAAGGCAGCTTCCTCAAGGAATCTTTCTCTTCCGTGTTCAAAATATTTTCGCCTGATCTCATCAGACGGATCGATATTGACCTGCCCCGGAAGTCTTACAGATATATTGATAGGTGCATACTCCTTGATGGCACAGACGGCATTATTGTAAATATCAAACGCCTTATAAGTGATACCGAAACCGCCTATACCAAGTATACGTCCTATGATATAACGCTCCCCGACGGTATGGAACAGCGGCAGAGCGCGCTCACTTCTGCTCTCGGTCTGATATGAGCACAAGCTGCATACTCCGTTATACATACTCTCTTTAAAGCAATCGGGACATACATTTGTAAAATTCAAACTGTTCACCACCTGACGCTCATTCTGGTCTTGCCTGCTGAAATGACATCTCCCTGAGAAAGAGCAATTCTTTCCTCTCCAAGCTTTTCACCGTTCAGATAAGTCCCGCTCGTCGATCCGTTGTCTTTGAGGTAATATGCATCATTGATATGCAGTATTGAAAAATGATATCTCGACATATTTACATCGTCAAAATAAACATCATTTTTTTGCGACCTCCCGACAGAAATGGAATCCTCGACTGCAAGCCGCAATTCATGTGTCTCCTTATTATCGCCAATAACGCTTATAGTAATAACGCCTGATCTAACACTTCCGCTGAGAACATGGTGTTTCACGTTATTGGTGCTCTTACGTGCAACGACGCTTTCAATGACACGTTCCGTATCGGGCACGCTCTCTTCGAGGGCGGATCCTTTGTCATAAGAGCGCTTTTTCAATACAAATATAACAACTCCCAATGCGAAAAGTACTATAAGCCCCAAGACTATCCACAGCCATACTGATTGGAAATGAGCATCGTGAGAATTATCCGAAAGCGACGAAGCATCGAGTCTGCCATAGATCGTTGCCGATATCTCATTTTCAACGGAGTTTTTCTCATTGGATTTATCGTATATCCCCGATACCGAAAGCGTATAATCTCCCGAATAAAAAGCTTCGGAAGCAGTAATAACTGCCGTATATTCCCCTTCGTCTTCCCGGTATGAAGCCGATTTGAGCTCGATTGATCTTAAAGCATCATGCAAATCATAATTGCCTATATCATCAGCATTCAAAACAGGCTCACTGAAACCTACTTCGATCTGATTATCTGCGATCTTTTCAAACGATATCATCTCGGGAGGCGTATTATCGGGGATCCACTTATGGGGATCAATGGAAAATTCTTTGCTGTATCCTTCTTCTGAGCAATTGATCGTAAGGCTTCTCTTGCCCGATATGATATTATTTTCCGCAAGCGCTGATACCCTGTAGCAATTTCTGATCCTTTCGCTCAATGAATCATATACCTCCGAGCAGTTATCCGCATCTATAGCATACAGCTCACCGCCCGTAGTACGCACGAGTTCACCTAATTCCTCCAACCCCGATGTGTCCGAAGTCTTTATACCCATAGCATATATCGGAATGCCTGCTTCCGTGAAAAGACCGCTTATCTCTTCAAACGAGCTTTTTCCGAGAGCTTCATCAAATCCGTCTGAAAAAACTATAACAACATCTCTTGCATTGCCGCCAACCTCTTTCTCGGAAATAAGGTCTCCTACTTTTTTCAGAGACTCATAAAGGAAGGTCTCCTGATTGATGTTGGATATCGAGTTTACAGCCGTTTGGAAATTTTCGTTGATGCCGATGCCACTGTAAAGTGTCTCGAGAGTACCTATCGAGATCAGCTTTACGCTGTCGTCGCTGCTTACGTAAGAATCGAGCGAACCAAGGAGTTCTTTTACAGCCCTCATCTGATCCGACGGAACAGAACCCGAATCATCTATAAGGAAATAATAATTAACGGTATCACCCGATTCAGAAAATCTTTCAACCGATGCAACCTTGATCGGCTTATAATCGAGCAAGATCTCAATAGAATCTCTGCTGATATCGGAATCGCTGTTGGCATATATAGTTATCTCCGGCATTTCCGACTGTATCTGATCGACGGAAAACGCCTTTGCATTCAATTCACAGATCGATGAAAGAGCAACAGCACTCATCATCAAAGCAGCTAATTTTTTTATCATCTGATATCATCCTTCACAAAAAGAAACAAAAACAAACTCCAGATCACATATGGCAAACCTATCTCTGTCATAAAGCTGTGTATTAACCTTTGCAGTTTTTCCATTGACAAGAGTTTCTCCAATACCTGAGTGCAGTATATAACGTTTATTGACATTATCGTAAGCGAGTACAGTTGAAGGATCGATCCTGCTCATACCCGGATATTCCGAAAGGATATTCCTGCCGTTATGAAGCGTAAAATCTCTTCCTAAAAGTGATCCTGCCACGCATACTATCCAACCCGCGACGGTATTTCCTGAAATAGCACCGTCAACAACACCCACCGTTTCAACGTCATCATCTGTTATAGCCGCCTCGGAAATATTTTTATCTCCATGCGGCCGATCAATAAATCGTCTCATTGCCTCTGCTTTAACTGCAGTTTTAAAGCCTATTGCCTCGCCCGAGCTTTCCATCTCTCTCTCGATCCGTTTACTCTCCTCTATATTTCCCGATTCGCAGTGAGGACATTTGCTGAATTTAAAGCTGTCATAGAAATGTCCGTTAGGGCATCTTTCTACCCTTGACGCGATTTCCTGTTTATGTATAGGTTCTTCCTGTATTTGAGGCTCATCCTCACAAGCTGCGCTGTCAATGACGTCTTTGGTGAAAGCAGCATACATCTCTGCCTGCTCCGAGGTGAGAGGGATCGTTTTTACATCGTCCGGGTCTTCAGATGAAATGTTGATCGCCGCGGCACCCTCCGATATTCCTTTTGCCGCATTTTCAACGTCGGCATTATGCGAACTATAGACTTTTCCATTTTTGCAATGTGGACATTCGAAGTATGTATCTGCGTTGTAATACCGTCCGCAGTCACATTTAACGATATTTTTATTCGGCATCGAATGTTTTATCAGGTGAACAAGCTTTCTGCTCTTGCTACAGTGAGGACACCGATCGTATTTCTCATCATCATAGAAATGTCCGTTTTCGCATTTTATTATGCTCATCTCAGTTACTCCTCAGCAAATACGGCTATTGCCGAATAATTGTCCATATTTTTGCCCGAGCCGTTTATCAATATGACCTTTTTCATCTCCTCAAGCCACATTTGCGGATCAGTGCTCTTTTTAAGCAGCTTAATCATCTGTCGTTCATCTATATATTCCCAAAAGCCGTCAGAGCACAGCAAAAACTGTTCTTTCCCTGTAAGGAGCATTGTTTCTCCGATCTGATACCTTGGGGTATCCCATTTTGTGCCAATGACCCTGATCAGCTTATTCCTGTCTATATGGCCCCTTATTTCGCTTTCTTTTATCTCGCCTGCGTTTACAAGCATCTGCGGAACACTGTGATCGAGAGTCCTCGTTATCAGCTTTCTTTTTTTAAAGCAATATAATCTTGAATCTCCTATGTGACCCCAAGTAAAAACATTTCCACAAATTAAAGCTGTAACCATTGTGGTTTTCATAGAATTGAAATCGTTGCTCACACGCTGTTTTTCCATAACGTCAGCCTGAGCCGCTTCAAACATTTCTGCCAGCTGAGGCGATTCAGCAGAAAAATAAACTCTTTTCACAGCCTCAACGGCGGTTTTTGAAGCCACCTCTCCCTTTCCATGTCCGCCAAGACCATCCGCCAGAACAACGCAGCAGCCGTCGCTTTTATTAAAAGCGCCTATGCTGTCCTCATTATAAGGTCTGCTACCGCTTTCGGTAAGTGATGCAATAGTAATCCTCACGATCGGTATTCTCCTTTATAACATTAGTGACCATTCACACTTTATGAAGGCACTCTGTGCAAAGCAAGCACTCAGCAGTCTGAGGCAATAAAGGCAACATATTTACACAAAGCAAAAGAGCGCAGTATGCCTATCAAAGCATACAGCGCTCTTTGTAAACAATATTATATAAGTTAAGTTGACATAGTTAGCCTCTGTCTGTCTGTCTGTCTGTCTGTCTGTCTGTCTGTCTGTCTGTCTGTCTGTCT
>CALEPT010000245.1 GCA_937910385.1 uncultured Ruminococcus sp.
CCTCGGTAGCCGAATCGAGCTGCGCTTCATTAGCGTCGTAGCCGTCGGACGGAGAGAAAGTAACGTCAACGCCGCCCTTGATATCTATACCGAGGCGGATATCGTCAACGCCCTTGATGAGGGTCGTCCTCTTATCGGCAAAGAGCTTGTCCACGCCGAATATCGAGGTTACAGCAAACAGCGCGATAAAAACAACGACAATAAAGAAAGTGAATCTGCCGGTCTTTTTCACGGTCATGCCTCCTAATCGGATAGATCCGCAAATATTATCTGTATGTAAACAGCAGCGGATCTTAATTTTCTGTCTCTATGACAATTACATTTATTGTACTATATTTTTGGCAAAAAGTCAAGCATAACGGCAATAATTATTCACATTTCAAAAATATGCACAATAACCGCCGTTGAAATTTGGTATATTCAATAGCAGGAGCGCACCCACGTGTGCGTCAGTCGGGTGAACATAATGCAATTCGGGCGGACACATTGGGTCCGCCCATACAATTATTATTTGAAGTGCTTCTGCGATATTTTAAGACGGTTCATAGCCCTGTTCAAAGCCGCCTGAGTCTGGTAGTACTCCTTTATGCTCTGCTTCTGGCGCAGACGTTCCTCGGCGCGCTCACGCGCCTCCTCCGCCCTCTTGATATCTATCTCCTCAGGCAGTTCACAGGTGTCCGCAAGGATTATCGAGCTCTCGGGCATTACCTGTATAAAACCCTCGGAAATAGCTGCATACCGCCATTTACCGTCCACCATGTATTTCAGCTCTCCCGTCGGGAGCGAGGTAACGAGCGGCTCATGACCGTAGAGTATTCCCAGAAGTCCATCTATCGCCGTGATGACGAGGTGCTCGCAGTCGCCCTCATAGAAAACGCGGTCGGTCGCGATTATTTCAAGGTGAAATTTCTTAGCCATGAGTTCCCTCCTTTATTTTTCAATGTCTCTTTAAAGGGGACGCCTTCTCTTGGGAAGCTCCTCACGAATGTGGAACTTTACCCCACATTCCGCACGGGGCTTTCCGCCGCGTGGCTCCGATCAAAGGGGCGTGAACCCTTTGGGACCCTATTCAAGATGTTCTATCTTGATTCTTTATCAATCGTCGCTGTCCATTGTGCGCGCCTTTATCTCAACATCGTCGATAGTTCCCGCCATGAGGAAAGCCGCCTCGGGATAATCGTCCATTTCGCCCTCGATTATCGCCTTGAAGCCCGCTATCGTGTCCTTGAGCGCAACATATTTGCCCTTCATTCCTGTGAAATTCTCCGCAACATTGAACGGCTGAGATAGGAATTTCTGTATCTTTCGCGCACGATAGACGGTGAGCTTGTCGTCCTCGTCGAGCTCCTCCATACCGAGTATGGCGATGATGTCCTGGAGCTCCTTGTACTTCTGAAGTATCTCCTGCGTTCGGCGTGCAACACGATAGTGCTCCTCACCGACTATCTCGGGCTCGAGTATGCGCGAGTTAGATTCAAGCGGATCTACCGCGGGATAAATTCCCTGCTCGACTATCTTACGCGACAAAACAGTCGTCGCATCGAGGTGCGCAAAGGTTATTGCCGGTGCCGGATCTGTGAGGTCGTCCGCAGGGACATACACCGCCTGAACCGACGTGATAGAGCCGTTTTTTGTTGAGGTGATACGCTCCTGCAGCTCTCCGACCTCAGTCGCTAAAGTCGGCTGATAACCTACCGCAGACGGCATACGTCCGAGCAGAGCCGATACCTCCGAACCCGCCTGTACATATCTGAAAATATTGTCGATGAACAGCAGCACGTCCTTATGTTCGCGGTCGCGGAAATACTCCGCCATAGTGAGTCCCGTCTGTGCAACTCTCATACGCGATCCCGGGGGCTCATTCATCTGTCCGAACACGAGCGCGGTCTTCTCAATAACACCCGATTCCTGCATTTCATTCCAGAGGTCGTTGCCCTCGCGAGAACGCTCACCGACTCCCGTGAAAATAGAGTAGCCGCCGTGCTCGGTGGCGATATTGCGTATAAGCTCCTGAATAAGCACCGTCTTGCCGACGCCTGCGCCTCCGAAAAGACCTATCTTGCCGCCTTTGGCATAAGGTGCAAGGAGGTCTATGGCCTTGATACCGGTTTCGAGAACCTCTACAACAGGGCTCTGCTCCTGAAAGCTCGGAGCCTTGCGGTGTATCTCCCACATTTCCTCAGAGTTCACATCGCCCTTTTTGTCGATAGGCTCGCCGAGCACGTTGAACATTCTACCGAGGGTCTTTTCGCCGACAGGCACCTTTATGCAAGCGCCGGTCGCGGTGACCTCCATGTTCTTGCTAAGCCCCTCGCTCGTTGCGAGCATTATGCAGCGCACGGTACGGTTGCCCATATGCTGAGCGACCTCCATAACGCGCCTTCTGCCGTCCACCTCGACCGTGAGAGCGTCCCTAATCATTGGGAGCTTTCCCGTGGTGAACTCAACATCTATAACAGGTCCGATGACCTGTGTTATCCTGCCCTTTTCCATAGGCTCTCCTTTCCAAATCCGGAATGCGGAATCAATCCTCAAGTCCGTTCGCACCCGCGCAGACCTCGGTTATCTCCTGAGTTATAGCTGCCTGACGAGCACGATTATACAGCAGCGAAAGATCCTTTATCATGTCCTTGGCGCTGGTGGTAGCCGCATCCATAGCGGTCATGCGCGACTGCTGCTCGCAGCAGAATGCCTCGACCATCGCTCCGTATATAATGCCCTTGGCGTACTGTGGAATGAGGTAGTCCATTACCTTTTCGGGCGAGGGTACGAACGAAGCCTTCGGCAGCTTTTTCAGCGTACCGTCAGGCGCCTTTCCGAAGTGACGGCGGCTGAACGGCAGGAGCTGAACCATTCTCGTCTCCTGAACATTCGCGGTCACCATATCCGTGTAAAGCAGATACACCTCGTCGAGTTCGCGCTTCTCAAACTTTTCTATGACAAGCTGAGCTATCTCCATAGCGCGGTACAGCGTCGGATTCTGCGTGGTATAGAGAAATTCACCGTCAACAAAGGCGTTCTTAGCCGCCTTTTTGCGCTTCTGGAAGTGCATTCTGCCGACCTGCCCCATTACGAACAGGTAGCAGTTGTCTATATCGGAAGCCTTTTTCAGCTCCTCCTCGGCAAATTTTATGATGTTGTGATTGTAGCTGCCGCAGAGCCCCTTGTCCGCCGTAATGACGATATATCCTTTTTTTCGTTTGTCCTCGGGAATATCCTGACGCCTGTCGAAATAGAGCTGGCGTATATGCGGAGTGTGCTCGAGAACGCTCTCTATCGTCGATTGCAGCTTATAGAAGTAGGGCTCGGTCGATTCGAGCGACTTTCTCGCCTTTTTCAGCTTTGACGAAGACATCAGATACATAGCGTTGGTTATTTTCAGTATCTGCTGTATGCTCGATATCCTCTCGCGTATTTCACGCATATTAGCCATTAAAGCTCACCGCCTATTCCTCAAACGCTGTGATTATTCTCTCTATACGCTCCGCAAGGTCGTCCGTGAGGACCTTCTTCTCCTCAATTTCCGCGATTATATCCTGTCCGTAGCTTCTCACATAGCTCATGAGATCGCTGCGGTAGGTCTTTATCTCATTTATCGGCACTTCCTTCATAAATCCGTGCTGTGCAGCATACAAAAGGATCACCTGCTCATAGTGCGGGAGAGGATTGTAGAGCGGCTGCTTCAGCAGCTCCGTCAGCATATGACCGTGCGCGAGCAGCTCTGTTGTGGATTGGTCGAGCTCTGACGAGAACTGAGTGAATATCTCCATTTCCTTGAACTGCGCAAGATCCACTCTCAGCGAGCCCGCGACCTTTTTCATCGCCTTTGTCTGAGCAGCTCCGCCGACACGCGATACGGAAAGTCCGTAGTTGACCGCCGGACGCAGACCGGAGTTGAACAGCTCGCTTTCGAGAAATATCTGTCCGTCGGTTATCGAGATAACGTTCGTCGGGATATACGCCGAAATGTCACCCGCAAGAGTCTCTATTATCGGCAGCGCGGTCAGAGAACCGCCGCCGTGCTCGTCGTCAAGACGGCTCGAACGCTCAAGCAGTCTCGAATGCAGGTAGAAAACGTCGCCCGGGTAAGCCTCACGTCCCGGAGGTCTGTGAAGCAGCAGCGACATAGCTCTGTAAGCAACGGCGTGCTTCGAAAGATCGTCGTAAACGATGAGCACGTCCCTGCCCTTATACATGAAGTATTCCGCCATAGCGGTGCCTGAATAAGGAGCTATATATTGGAACGGCGCAGGGTCGCTCGCGCTTGCGCACACAACGACGGTGTGCTCCATTGCGCCGTATTTTTTCAGGGTGTTGACCACCTGTGCCACAGTCGAGGACTTCTGTCCTATAGCAACATAGACGCAAATAACGTCCTGATCCTTTTGATTTATAATTGTATCGACAGCGATAGAGGTCTTACCTGTCTGGCGGTCGCCGATTATGAGCTCACGCTGACCCCTGCCGATAGGGAACATCGAATCTATTGCGAGTATACCCGTCTGGAGCGGCACACTTACGGGTTTGCGCTCGATAACTCCCGGAGCCTCACGCTCGATAGGATAATAGTCATCGGCTCTTATATTTCCGAGACCGTCGATAGGTGAGCCGAGCGCGTCAACGACTCTGCCGAGCAGCTCGTCGCTCACGCCCACGCCCGCGCGCTTGCCTGTTCTTATAACGGATGAGCCCTCCGTCAGACCGTGGTCGTCGCCGAGCAGAACTACTCCGACAGACTTTTCTTCGAGGTTTTGCACTATGCCCCTTATGCCATTCTCGAACTCAACGAGTTCGCCGTACATAACGCCGTGCATTCCGTAAACACGTGCGATACCGTCGCCGAGCTTTGTGATGAACCCCGTCTCGGTCGCGCCCGAGCGCACGTCAAAGTCGCGCACCTCGGTCTTGAGCACCGATATTATGTCTCCCGAAGGACCTTGATTTGAGGGACCCTCTGCCACAGCTCCCGTATATTCCGCAGCCCTGTCCTGAAAACTCTCCTTCATTCTGCGCAGACTCGTGCGGTAGCTCTTGTCGTACTCCACATCGCCCGCATTGAGAATAAATCCGCCGATGATATCGGGGTCATAGCGGTACTCGACAGCAACGTCCTCTTTGACGAATTTATCGGTTATGAATTTTCTCAGGTCAGCCTGCTGAGACTCGGTAAGAGGCGTAACATAGCGCACCACAGCTCTTATGCTGCCCTGCCTGTCGAGAAGGATATCGTCGTATTCCTCGAGTATATCGTCAATGTGCTCGATATCGCCGTTCCTGACGAGGGTCATAAGGAACTTCTGCATATCCTCGGGAAAGAGCTTTGTAATGATGCCTCTTTTCTCATCATGCGTGATGAGCGGATTTGCAAGGGTATCCTTTACATCGCCGCAGTCCTCAAGTATGCGGCGGGTCTCATCCGAATCGCTTTGCGAGATGTCAAGCCTCAAAAGTTCCTTTAAGTATTCCTTATCCGTATCCTTCATTCGCCTGAGCCCTCCTCTCCCGAGAGGAACTCATCGACGAGGCGGCGGTTCTTTTCATCGTCAACGTTCTCGCCGATTATCTTGGAAGCTGCTTCGATAGCGAGGTCGGCGATCTGCGTCTGAGCCTGACGAATAACCATTTTCCGCTCGTTCTCAATGGTCTTGCCTGCGTCGGCGACGATCTGATCTGCCTCCTCCTGAGAGCGCTGTATCATAGCAGCTCTTTCGGTCTCTGCCTCCTCATGCGCCTTCATGATGATGCGCTGAGCCTCTTCCTTGGCATTGCTGAGGTCGTCCTCATACTGCTGCTTGAGAGTATCTGCTTCTTCCCTTGATTTTTTCGCCGAATCTATGTCGTTCTGAATAGAGCGGGTGCGCTCGTCCATTATTTTATTTACCGGCTTGAAAAGGAATATCCTCAGCAGAATGAACAGTATGATAACGTTCAGTACGGCTTCGAGGATAGTCCAGAATTCAAATTTAAGCATTATTTGCCCTCCGTCTTTTTTGGATCAGGAATTATCCTTACTTTCCAAGTGTGAATATAATGAGCAGCGCTATTACGAAGCCGTAGATAGCCGTTGCCTCTGCAAGAGCACAGCCCAGCAGCAGAGCCGTTCTGATATCGCCCTTTGCCTCGGGCTGACGAGCGATAGACTCAGTAGCCTTTGATGTTGCTATTCCTATTCCTATTCCAGCGCCCGCACCCGTAAGAACGGCAACAGCTGCGCCCAATGCTATTAATCCCATGATGTACCTCCATTATTTAGGTATCAGGTATCAGGTTTAAGGCATCAGGCAGTTTTCTCCTGAAGCCCCATGTCTGAGATCTGAAGCCTTGATTTATTTTCCGAGTGTGAATATGATGAGCAGTGCAATTACAAAGCCATAGATAGCCGTTGCTTCTGCAAGAGCACAGCCCAGCAGCAGAGCTGTTCTGATATCGCCCTTTGCCTCAGGCTGACGAGCGATAGACTCCGTTGCCTTAGCTGTAGCTATTCCTATACCGATACCTGCGCCCGCACCCGTAAGAACGGCAACAGCTGCGCCCAGTGCTATTAATCCCATGATATATTACCTCCATAAAGTTAGTGATGTTCTTCCTCTTCTACAGCTTCTGCCATGTAGAGCGAAGTAAGAAAAACGAATACATAAGCCTGAAGGAGTCCGTCAAAGATATCGAAGTATGCACTTGCGATAACAGGTACGCCTACAGGAATGCAGTACTTGACAAGCTCCATAACCACGAATGCACCCAGAACGTTTCCAAAAAGTCGCATACTCAGTGACAGCGGCCGCGTCACGAGGTCGAGTATGTTTATAGGATTAAGGAAGCTCTTCAGCCATTTCAGCGGTCCCTTTTCGATGATGAATGCTGCCTGAACGAGTATGATAGCGACACCTGCCAAAGCAACCGTAACGTTTATGTCCTTGGTAGGCGGAACAAAGCCGAACAGACCGGCAAGGTTCGCAAAGGCGATATAGATTATCAGTGTTTCGAGGATAGGTATATATTTCTTTCCTTTACTCCCGAGAATATCGGTGAAAAATTTGTTAAGCCATTCAATTATCCCCTCTATGATACATTGAGAACCTGTAGGGACTTTTTTGAGCCTTCTCGTGAAAATAATGGAAAGTATCACCAATACCGCCATTATTATCCATGTAACAACACACGAATCAGCGATCGGAATACCACCGAGCACAGGTATAGTGAATGCCGTTTTCGATTCAAGCTCTTCCGTGAGCCTTTCGGCAATATCCATTATAACACCCTCTTTCATTCATAAAATAATAAAACGGAGACAGCGCTGCGGCTAAAATCCCCGTTGATCCAGTCATGTTAAGCGTCACAAAAGCTTATAAGTCCGCATGGACATTTTCAAGCTACGGAGCTTTTAACTTCCGCATATATATAATATAACAAAACAATAATAATGTCAAGCTTTTCAAGTAAATTTTTTCGTATTATCAAGTAATTTCCGGCTCATTTTTGCCTTCATCTGCAAGTGTTATGGCATTGCTCAGCCTCTCAACGGCCGACGAATTGAGCTTCTCGGAGAGCCTTACCCTGTCGAGCTCCTTTTTGAACGCAGACAGTTCACCTGCTATGCGCTTCATTATCTCGGTATTTTTCGCCTGCTGCTCCTCAAGTGCAGCTACTCTCTGCAAAAGCTCGCTGATATTCTCCGCAAACAGCTCGTTTGCCTCATTCTGCTTTTCGCCGAATTCGGTAAGCTTTTCAGCCGCCTTAAAGGTGCCTATTTTCTCATGCCCGTCAAAGGTGCGCATACTCTCTGCTTTCAGTTCCTTATCAGCCATTATTGCTCACGCATCTCCTTCCGCCAGTAATCAAGCGTATCCGCTATGGTCTGCTCCATGGATATATCCGCATTCCAGCCCGTATCGGCATGGATAAGCGAAACATCTGGCTCTATTATCGGGATATCGGATGCTCTCATGCGCGCGGGATCCTGCTTTATCTCTATAGGCAGCCGTGCCATGCTCAGCGCCGTATCAAGGATATACTGTATCGTTACAGCCTTTCCCCGTCCGACGTTGTACGTTCTGCCGCTGATGCCCTTTTCACCAAGAAGTCTGTAAGCTCTTACAACGTCCCTTACATCTGTAAAGTCCCTCATCGCAGTAAGATTGCCAACGGACATCTGCGCCGCACCGTCCTG
>CALEPT010000246.1 GCA_937910385.1 uncultured Ruminococcus sp.
TCGAGCTGAATAGTGATATACTGTTGGTGTATCCTATTCGGTTTGATTCCAGAAGCGACAGCTTCGGAACAGGAGGATATATGAAAACAGAATCAAACACGAATCAGATAACAGCGCTGTACTGCCGCCTCAGTCAGGAAGATATGCGAGCAGGCGAGTCGCTGTCAATAGAAAATCAAAGACTTATGCTTAAAGACTACGCCGAAAAGAATGGCTTCCGCAATTGTCAGTATTACATTGACGACGGATACAGTGGAGTCGATAATACACGTCCCGAGTACGTTCATATGCTCGATGATGTTCAGAATGGACTTGTAGGAACAGTCATTGTCAAAGACCAGAGTCGTCTCGGCAGAGACCACTTGGAGACGGACAGACTCATGGAATTGGTGTTTCCTGCATATGATGTTCGCTTCATTGCTATCACCGACAACGTGGACAGTGCCAATGGCTTCAATGAGATGTCTGGTATCAAAAATCTGTTCAACGATATGTACGCCCGGGACTGTTCAAAAAAGATAAGGGCTGTACTCAGAGCAAAAGGCGAACGCGGAGAACGTCTTGCAGCATGGATAGCATACGGTTATATGAGAGATCCAAGCAACCCAAAGCAAATCATACCCGATCCCGAGACTGCACCTGTTGTCAGGCATATCTTTGAGATGTATGCAAGTGGAATAGGCATAAAGCGAATCTGCGGAATTCTTGAGCAGGAACAAGTGCTGTCACCCAGCGCTTACAATTACCGAAAGAACGGCAGCCATTCAAGAGACCTCAAGCTCGACAAGCCTTATGCTTGGGCGAAAAACACTATCCGAAAGATGCTTTCCAATCAGATATACTGTGGAGATACAGTCAATTTCAAGACCTATTCAAAGTCCAACAAGCTGAAAAAGCGCATCAAAAATGCTCCCGAGAATATGAAGATATTTCTCAATACGCACGAAGCGATCATCGACAGAGCGACGTTTGAACTTGTACAGAAGCACTTTGAAGGGCGAAAGCGTGCTGATAAACGCGGCGAGCTGGACAAGTATGCAGGCTATCTTTACTGTGCTGAATGTGGTTCAAGGCTATATCGTAATCGAGATAAAGCTCACGGATACGATAGCTACCGCTGCGGACACTATGAAAGCCGCAAAAGCGACTGCACTTCACATTACATTCGTGAAAGTGTGCTCGATGAGATAGTTTTAAGAGCAATGAAAAAGGTGACGAAATACGCACGGGAGCATTCGGAAGAGTTTTACAGCGATGCAATGAAGAACGGCGAAGCTGAAGCGGCAAAGAAGCTTAAAGAATCCGAGAGCCTTAGAGATGAATATGCGTCTAAAATCAAGCAGCTCGACAAAGCAATACAGCTTCTCTATATGGACAGGTCAAACGTAAAGATCACGGACGAGCGTTACGAACTTATCTCCGCAAGCTTTGAAAATGAGCAGACTGAGCTGAAATCAAAGCTCATCACCCTCAACTCGCAGCTTGATGAAGTGAAAGTGCGTGAGAAATGTATCCGTGACTTTATCACCAAGGCTAAGAGGTATGTAACAATTTCAAAGGTCACTCCGGAGCTCCTGAGAGCCTTTATAGAGCGAATCGAAGTCCACGAAAAGGCTGTAAAACGTTCAAGGACCTGCGGTAATCATATCGTCATCTACTTCGCTTTTCAGCCTGATAAAGCATTCAGACTTGACGGAGAGATGAACGAGCTTGGCGTGACTAAGTTTGCATAATAAAAATCTCCGAGGATGACCTCCTCGGAGATACCATACATATTAACTGCGTTAAGAACACCATACAGAGGAAAGGGTTCCCCTCAATAAGTTACGCATAAAACTGCCATATGAGTATTGCACTTACTTCAGCAGCTGTTTTTTTCATGCCTTGCTTTTAACGCTGTCCAGCGCCTTTTTCAGCTTTGGAATGCAGTATTCAAGTACTGCGCAGTACTTGTCTATCACCGTTACGACGTAGCTCTCCTTGTACGAGGGGAGCTTTTTTGTCACAGGCCACATATGCTTTGCAATGATATCGCGTTCGAGCTGAGAAAGCTCAGTGAGCTTTTCTGCGTTCTGCAAGGCGATAAAGGAGTGCAGATCGCTGTGAGAGGGCTGTTTTTTTGTCTTTGTGGAGTTATATGTTTTACGATCATAGTAAAAGAGGTCGTGGAGCAGACCTGCTCTTGCGGCAGAGCGTGCATTGAGCCCGAATTTTCTGCAAATTATATAGCTGTAGTATGAAACGTTCAGGCAATGCTGAAATCTTGTTGACGATATGTGATGAGCTATGTATTCAAGTTCCCTGAGCTCGCGGGAATCTATTATATCATTAACGCACAGGTAATAGCTGCAAAGTGTAAGCTCTTTTTTAGAGCAGATAGCATTAAGCATGGCAAAGCTCCTTTTCGCTGCATGAGATCCGGCGGATCTCAGCTTTTCTGATAACTATTATATAACTATTTCTATTGAATTTCAATATATAAAAATGTGAAAATTTTGTGAGAAAAAGCGTTCCTGCACTTTTCACATTCTTACACAGTATTGTCAGTTAGGTGAAAAAGCTTACACAAATTCTTCCATAAAGTTATACAAACAGCGCAAATCGGTATCACAAACCACGGATATAATAAGACCATAGCCTGAGGGAGAGCCTCAGAGAATTAATGAAAAGGAACGTGGATACTATGAATGAATACAATGCAAATTACAATTACGATAACAACGGAATGAACGATAATTATACTTCACCCAAGAAGCCCAAGAAGCATACGGGGACAAAGATTGTGGCTTCTCTTATGGCAATGGCTCTTGTTTCGGCAGGCTCTATAGGCGTGTACCGTGCTGTTGACGACAGATTTGATCTTAGCGGAGCTTCGTCTTCATCTTCCTCGGAAAGCATTGATAATACCCAGAAAGCAACAGGTGTCCTCTCGGCAGATACAGTAAGCATCATTTCGCCCTCGGATATTTCGGATACAGAGCTTTCTACCGAAGAGATAGTAGAAAAGGTTTTGCCCTCAGTAGTTGGTATTGAATCCACCTTTACATTCACATCATCTTCAAGCAGCTATTATGGATACGGTTTCGGAGGCTTCGGCGGAAGTTCTCCTTCTACAACTACAGCTACCGCTACAGGTACAGGAGTGATAATTACCGATAACGGCTATATAGTTACCAATGCTCATGTTATCTACGACAGCGAGTACGGAGCGGGTCTTGCAAATGAGATATCGGTGCTGCTCAGCGACGATACGAGCTATGACGCAGAGGTGATCGGATATGACACTGACTGTGATATCGCTGTACTCAAGATAAACGAGACAGGGCTTACTGCTGCTGAGTTCGGCGACAGTGACAGCTTAAAGCTCGGAGAATCGGTAGTGGCGATAGGAAATCCGCTCGGCTTCGAGCTCATGGATACGGTTACGAGCGGTATCATCTCTGGCATGAACCGACAGATAACCATTAACGACAAGGCAATGAACCTGCTTCAGACAGATGCAGCTATAAACTCCGGAAACTCCGGCGGACCGCTCATCAATAAGTACGGTCAGGTCATTGGCATCAACTCCTCTAAGATGTCCTCATCATACTCTGAGACAACTATCGAGGGTATAGGCTTTGCTATACCGTCGAATGAGGTGGCTGAAATAATCGACGATATCATGGAGTACGGCTACGTTACCGGCAAGCCCCAGCTCGGTATCAGCTGTCAGGATGTTACAGAAACTATTGCGGATATGTATAATCTTCCTGTAGGAGTTTATGTTACCGCAGTTACTGACGGCAGTGCTGCAGAAAAAGCAGGATTACAGTCCGGAGATGTAATCATTGCAGTTGACGGCGAAGAGATATCTACCTCAGAGGAGCTCAATGCCCAAAAAAATCTCCATTCCGCAGGGGAGGCTGTAGAGATAACATTTGTGAGAAACGGCTCTGAAAGAACGGTTACTATTATTCTTGACGAGGCAGTGAATAATTGATCTGTTATAGATTTCTCCTTTAATATAATGAAGCGCCGCATATATGTGCGGCGCTTCATATCATGTCCTTGAAATTCCTCTTTGAAATTTTTTGAAAAAATTCAAAAAAACTATTGACAAAGCCTTGTTTTTCTGATATAATATTAAGGCAGTCAGGAAAGGCTGCTGTTGCGAGTGTGCTGGAATAGGCAGACAGGCACGTTTGAGGGGCGTGTGTCGACAGACGTATGGGTTCAAGTCCCATTACTCGCACCAGTGGGTGTTACCCGCAGAAATATCGCGTTCCGGATATCCGGAGCGCGTTTTTTCTATATTTGATCAGATCATGGGTATTGTGCAATATAGCCGCAGTATAAGCTGCTTGCTTCAGCAGGCGGTTTTTTATTTTATATGCTTACACTGTCAGATCTCGGCGGTGAAAATGCATGCAGAAAGGCGGGGGAAGCAATGAATAGATCCGTATTGAAAAATTTTGCCGTTCAGGCGAGAAATTCTCTCATAGAAGCCGCTGCGATATGTGCAGCCGGATATGGCGTGACCGAGGGCGGAGAGACTCTTCCCGGAATGAAGCTTTCCGCATGGCAGCAGCGGCTGCGCAGTCAGCTTATCGCGTTTATCGGCGAAAAAGGTTTTTCTGCTGCAATGGAAGAAGCTGCATATACATGGTTCATAAGGTGCATTGCACTGCGGTATATGGAGGTAAACGGCTTCCTGCCGAATGGAATGAAGGTGTTTTCAGGGGCAGGAGAGATCTCATTTCGTTTGATATCAGATCTTTGCAGGGATCTCAGTAAAAGTTTGCCGTGGATCTTTTCAGATGAGCATAAGGAATGGACACAGCTGCTTTTTCCTGAGTCTCAGCTTCAAAGAGGAGGGGCGCTCAGACGTATGGTCGAGGATATCCCCGAAGGCGAGTGGATAGAAAATGTACAGCTCCTCGGCTGGCTCTATCAGTACTACAACAGCGAGAAAAAGGACAGGGTGTTTTACGATATCAAGCGTAATATAAAAATAAGCAACGATAATATCGCGGCGGCAACGCAGATATTTACACCGGAATGGATAGTGAGATACATGGTGGAAAATACTCTTGGAAGACTGTGGCTGAGCTGCGATAGAGAATGCACACTAATACCCGAATGGAAGTATTATATAAGAGGAGATGAAGCTTTTCCCTCCATTAAAATAGAGCGCCCGGAGGATATCAGATTCATAGATCCTTGTATGGGAAGCGGACATATTCTTGTATATGCATTCGATGTTCTCATGCAGATCTACAGATCGTGCGGCAGGAGCGCGTCTGAAGCTGCCGCTTCGATAATAGAGAATAATCTGTATGGTCTGGATATAGATAAGCGCGTTCATGCACTTAGCTGTTTTGCTGTTATGATGAAAGCAAGGCATCATGATCCTGATTTTCTTAAACGCGGCATGATCCCGAATTTTGAGCATTTTCAGGAGCTTCCCGAAAGCAGTGATAATATTGATAAGCCGTTTGTCTCCTTAGCTCAGCAGTTCAGGCACGCTGATGTTTATGGTTCGCTGATAAGTTCCGCCGAAGTGGAGTGGGATGAAAGCAAAGTCTGTTATGAAACTCCCGTTTATCAACGCCTTTGCAGGCTATATCGCATACTTTCACTAAAATACGATGTAATATGCACGAACCCTCCGTATATGGGAGGAAGCGGCATGAATACAGAGCTTTCGGCATTCATGAAAAGAAACTTTGCCGATTACAGCTCCGACCTTTTTTCAGCTTTTACAGTGAGGTGTACTCAGCTTGCCAAAAAAGGCGGGTATCTTGGATTCCTTACGCCGTATGTGTGGATGTTCATTCAGAGCTATGAGAAAATGCGCAGATATATTTATTCACATACGACAATTGAAAGCCTTATCCAGTTTGAATATTCTGCCTTTGATGAGGTGACAGTTCCGGTCTGTGCATTTACGCTAAAAAACGTTCATGAGGAAAGGAACGGTGTATACTTTCGTCTGACAGAATTTCGCGGAGGAATGGAGATCCAGCGTTTGAAGTTTGTTGAGGCCATCTCAGGAAGAAGCTGCCCCTATCGCTTCGAGGCGAATTCCAAAAGCTTTTCAAGGATACCGGGATCGCCGGCAGCCTATTGGGTCAGTGAAGCGGTATATCGTGCATATGCCTGTTATCCGCCGTTAGGAACTATTGCGGCTCCGCGAAAGGGAAATTCCACCTCGGATAACGACAGATTTCTGCGTCTGTGGCACGAGGTGGATATAAATGAGGTTAACCTGAACTGTAGTGAAATAAACAGGGAGGAAACTCTTATCAGACGCTGGTTTCCATATAATAAGGGCGGCGGTTACAGAAAGTGGTACGGTTTCAACGATCATCTCATTGACTGGTATGACGATGCAGCGGAAATAAGGAAGATAAAAACTGCTGTTATTGCAAATTACCGTTACTTTATGAAGCCGGGACTTACATGGTCTACGCTTACGAGCGGAAAATTCAGTATACGCTGTTTCGGGAAGGGATATATATTTGATAACGGAGGCTGCTGTATATTTGAACTGGGGGAAAAGCGTGATTACATCTGTGCCCTGTTGAATTCAAATGTATTCGCATATATTTTCGGTCAGCTGAATCCGACTCTGAATTTTCAGTCGGGCGAGGTTGCGAAGTTCCCCGTAATATTGCGTGAAAACAGCAGGATAGATGAGCTTGCGGAGGAATGCGTTTCAATTTCAAAGGAGGATTATGACAGCTTCGAGACTTCATGGGATTTCCGCCGTCATCCGCTTGTGTGAAGCTAAGGGAAGCTCTATATTTGCCTTATATAACATAGTTCCGTTGATTTTCGGTTCATTTTATGATATCCTAATTACAGTAAGGATACGCCTGAGTGTATGAATTGGCAGACAGTCTCAACAAATATAATTGAAGGGAGCGCAATTATGGAACAGAATAATATGGATCTGAGCAGGGCTATGGAAAACAGGAACAAGATAATTATACGGACGAGTGTTATCGGTATTATTGCCAATATATTCCTCGCAGGCTTCAAAGCGGTCGTAGGAGTTATGGCGAATTCTATTGCTGTTATCCTTGACGCAGTGAACAATCTCAGCGACGCTATGTCCTCAGTCATAACGATAATAGGCACAAAGCTTGCAGGCAAAAGACCGGATAAAAAACACCCTCTCGGATACGGACGTATAGAATACCTGAGCGCGATGATAGTTGCGGCGATAGTTCTTTATGCAGGTATCACATCTCTGGTGGAATCGATAAAGAAGATGATCCACCCTGAAAAAGCGGATTATTCGGTAATATCTCTCATTGTAATAGCCTCTGCTGTAGCGGTAAAGCTGATACTGGGTAGTTTTGTTAAAAAAACAGGCGAGAAGGTAAATTCCGGTTCGCTCATAGCTTCGGGCTCGGACGCATTGTTCGACGCGATACTTTCGGCTTCCGTATTGCTTTCAGCTGTAATATATCTGATATGGGGAGTGGGTCTTGAGCCGTATGTCGGAGTCATCATTTCGCTTTTCATTATAAGATCCGGTATAGAAATGCTCACCGATACGCTCGACGAGATACTTGGCAGGCGTGCTGACCGTGAACAGGTAGAGCAGCTCAAAAAGACGATATGCGAGGAGGAAAACGTCAGCGGAGCATATGACCTGATTCTGCATAGCTACGGTCCGGAAAAGACTATAGGTTCTGTCCATGTAGAGATCCCCGATACGCTTACTGCAAACGAGATAGATATGCTTGAAAGGCGTATCTCACAGAGAGTATTTGCAAAGCACGGCGTTATAATGGCAGGTATAGGTATATACTCAATAAATACCGAAAGTGACGAGATAAACGCCATGCGCAGTGAGATAACCCGGGTGATAATGGAGCACGAGGGCGTTTTGCAGCTTCACGGCTTCTATGCCGATCTTGAGCATAAGACCGTGACCTTTGACGTTATAATCGACTATGCCCTCAAGGACAGGGAATCTCTTTACGAGCATATCAGCGAAGATGTCAGGAGACTGTATCCCGATTACGAGTTCCATATAAACCTTGATATTGACATATGATATTTGTATTCTTAGCGAAGTTCTGGCAGCTGTCAAATTCAAAATAGCCGCTGGCTTCATATGTGCTCTGAAGAAAGAGGTGATTGACCTCTGTAGCACCTTCATACAGCTCATAC
>CALEPT010000247.1 GCA_937910385.1 uncultured Ruminococcus sp.
TCGCTTTGCATAAGTTTTCTTTTAAAAGTTTGTCTAACTTTTGGGGGTCAGTTCAATCTCACCTTTCAGCAGCCTTTTTCATGTATTCATCTTTTTACGAAGTACTCATCATACCATACAAGGAAGGTATATATCGTCCATACCTTTCGCCAGCCGTCGGAATTTCCGCCGAGGTAATCCTCAAGGATAGCATTTATCTCATCGGGCTTGAAGAACTTAGCAGCAGTCTCACTGCGGAACTTCGCGATAACGTCACTGTTATATCTCTCGTCAGCAAGCCAGATACGGATCGGCACTATGAAGCCCAGCTTCTTGCGGAAGGCTATCTCTTCTGGGAGTACCTTCGCTGCGGCAGTTCTGAACGCGACCTTGTTTGTCTCGTCGTTCACCTTGTACTGAGACGGCATACGTGAAGCAATGTCAAATATGCGCCTGTCGGTAAGAGGCATACGTATCTCAAGTCCGGCAGCGGTGCTCATCTTGTCAACATTGAGGTATATATCGCCTTCGAGCCATATCTGGATGTCAACATCTGACATCTTTGTGAGCGGATCGAGGCCTTCAGTCTCGTTATAGATGTACCTCACAAGATCAATTGGGAGAACATTCGGATCGTAACTTTGCAGGATACGCTGCTTCTCCTCCTCCTTCATGATATTGGTGTTGCCGACATAGAAGTTTTTAAGCTCGTCACCGTATCGCTCGGCATTACGGTACATATTATAGCCGCCAAAGAACTCGTCAGCGCCCTCGCCCGAATAGCAGAGCTTTGTGTGCTCGGCTGTTGCAAGGCAGCCAAGTGTGAAAACTATCGCAGAAGCATCGCCGAGTGGCTGCTCCATATTGTACATGACATAGGGAACTATGTCAAAATAGTCCTTCGGCTGAATATTCGCAACTAAGTGCTCAACGCCGAGAAGCTCGGCAGTCTTTGCAGCAACACGCGATTCATCGAAGCGTTCCTCATCATAGCCGCACGAATCCGCACGCTTTGCATCGCTCATGGCAAGGACATAGGAAGAATCAACTCCTCCCGAAAGGAACGACTCGGCAGTCTCATCAGGCTCCTTGACCTCAGTCATAATATCTGTAATCGTGGAATGTATCTCGTCTGCCCAGTCGCTGAGAGACTTGGAATTATCCGGTTTGAAGGTCGGAGTCCAGTAGCGCTCTACAGTAAGTTTTCCGTTTTCAAATTCAAGCCAGTGCCCGGGCATAAGCTTATATAATCCCTTAAAGAATGTCTCCTCGCCTGCAACATAGGTAAGTGTGAGATATATCTGAAGCATTTTTCCGTTGAGCTCCTTGACGAAGCCCTCCTGCTCCATTATAGGGCGGATATATGTTCCGCACAGAAGTCTGCTGTCAGCGGTGACGTAATAATAAAACGGCTTTGTACCAAACTGATCTCTTACGGCGAATATCTTTCCTGTATCTTCGTCCTGAATGGCAAATGCAAACATTCCGTAAATATGATCGGCAACATTTCGTTTCCACTTTTCGTAAGCCTTGACGATTATTTCTCTTTCGCGCTCATCTCGGCTGAGTGAAACAGAAATTCCCAGCTCATTGCAGAGCTGCTTCCAGTTTCTTATATGTCCCCTGTAATCAATGATCCTGTTCATGTATGTATCACCTCCCGGAACTATATCTCCTCATATACCTGAGGACGGTTCATAAGAGCAGTCAGCGATGACCTTACGTCACCTCCATTGAAAAGCAGTTCATTGAGCTGTTCGGTTATCGGCATTTCAACGCCAAGCTTTCTTGAAAGATCATATGCTGCCTTACAACAGAAATATCCCTCTACCGTGCCTACTCTCTTTACAGCCTCCTCGGGAGAAACCCCCTGACCGATGAGTATGCCTGCACGCCTGTTACGGCTGTGCATACTTGTACAGGTGACTATAAGATCGCCTATTCCGGTAAGTCCGCTGAATGTAAGGATATTAGCTCCGGCCGCCTTTCCAAGACGAGCTATCTCGTGAATACCTCTGGTCATAAGAGCTGCCTTGGTATTATCGCCGTATCCCATTCCGTCACATATGCCAACGCACAGAGCAATTATGTTTTTGAGAGCTCCGCCAATTTCACAGCCCTTGACATCTTCATTCAGGTATATTCTAAGAGAGCTGTTGCCGAGCTCGCGCTGAATGTATTCCGCCGACTCTTTATTATATGAAGCTGCGGCAACTGTTGTCGGTATGCCGCGGGCGACCTCCTCTGCATGAGAGGGTCCTGAAAGTACGACGAGCTTATCGGTCTTTATCTCTTCGCTGATGACCTCGCTGAGAGTCTTCAGGCTTCCCTCCTCAAGACCCTTTCCTGTATTAACAACTACCATATGATCGTCAATGTAAGGAGCAGCAAGCTTCGCCACATCCCTTACAAATGATGAGGGTATACCGAATATGAGTATATCGCAGCCCTTTATACATGAAATATCGCTGGTCATTGCTATGCTTTCGGAAACAGGAACCCCCGGGAGCTTCTGCACGTGCTCTCCGTGCGAGCGTATATCGTCTATCTCAGACTGAAATTTAGACCATACGGTAACATCATGCCCGCCGCAGCGCTCCGCCATTACGGCAAGGCTGAGCCCGAATCCGCCTGAACCGAGAATAACTATCTTTGCCATATAATTTCCTCCCCTATAATCAGTGCCTTCCGGAGCTTTGTATCATATCGAGCGAAAATTTATTCTCATTTCCGTCAAGAAGTCTTCTGATATTTTCACGGTGCATCCATATTACCAGACCTGCCATTGGTATTGAAAGGAGCATATACAGTAAGCTTCTTCCGAACGAATATCCGTCCACGAACCATGACATCAGAAGCGTAGCTATCGGGCAATAAGCCGAAGCTATTATCGAAGACAGAGATACATACTTTGTTATCGCAAGTATAACTATGAATATTGCCAGAAGAGCAACCGCTACCTTGGGATCTACGATGATAAAGGCAGCAACACCTACCAATACACCCTTTCCGCCCCTGAATCCGTAATATATAGGAAATACATGACCTATTATAGCAAAAAATCCCGCAATATAACCTATATAATGAGTATCGTTGCCGGGCGTCATTCCGGCATTGAGAAGATGACAGGCACCTCTTGCCAATGTTACTGCAAGTATACTCTTGCAAACATCACCTACAAGGGTAAGAGCCGCACAGGTTACTCCCGCACACCTGAGAGTGTTTGTAAGGCCGGCGTTCCTGCTTCCCATATCGCGAATATCCTTGCCCTTCATTATACGGACAATAATTATAGAAAAATTCAGGCTGCCAAGGAAATATCCAAGCGCGGCAGCAATAATGATCGAGAATAATACCTTCATTATTTATCGCTTCCTCCCCTCTCACGGACAATAAAGCGGACCGGAGTCCCCTCTAAGCCGAATGTCGAGCGTATTTGATTTTCAATGTACCTTTTGTAAGAAAAGTGAAACAGATCAGCTCTGTTCACAAACGTAACGAACGTAGGCGGCTTGGTTGACGGCTGAGTCATATAATATATTTTCAGCCTTCTTCCCTTATCAGAGGGCGGCTGCACTCTCGTTGTAGCATACGCCAGAACATCATTCAGCATACCCGTGGATATTCTCATACTGTTCTGTTCATAAGTATATTTTATGAGTTCATACAGCTTATTTATTCTTTGTCCGGTTTTGGCGGATATAAATACAAAAGGAACGTATGACATAAAGCTGAAATCGTTTTCGAGCTTTGCACGGTACTCCTGCATGGTCTTATCGTTCTTTTCCACAAGATCCCATTTATTTACAGCAACAACGCATGCTTTGCCCTGTTCGTGGGCATATCCTGCCACCTTTGAATCCTGCTCAGTGAAGCCCTCCGCCGCGTCAAGCATTATAACGCATACATCTGCCCTGTCCACTGCCATATATGCACGAAGCACACTGTAATGCTCAATTTTTTCATTTACCTTGGACTTTTTGCGGATACCAGCCGTATCTATAAAGACAAATTTGCCATATTCATTCTCTATGACGGTGTCAGTTGAATCTCTTGTTGTTCCGGCTATATCGGAAACGATAACACGCTCTTCACCTGCTATTTTATTGATAAGAGAAGATTTTCCGGCATTTGGTTTACCAATGACAGCTACCTTTATGAATTCTTCATCATACTGCTCCTCATCTGCGTCAGGAAGATATTCATAAACTGCGTCAAGCATATCTCCGGTACCGTGACCGTGTACTGAGGAGATCGGGTATGGTTCACCAAGTCCAAGGTTATAAAACTCATACAATTCCATCGGAGGCTCACCGAGGTTATCTACCTTGTTCACTGCAAGAATGACCGGCTTTCCGCTTTTCAGGAGCATCTGAGCGACCGTATAGTCGTCAGACGTAACTCCGCAGCGGATATCCGTCACAAATACGATAACATCCGCCTTCTCGATAGCAAGCTCGGACTGCCGCCTCATCTGAGCAAGGATAACGTCGTCGCTGTCAGGCTCGATACCGCCCGTGTCAACGACCATGAACTCCTTGCCGCGCCATTCACATTTTGAATAAATGCGGTCGCGCGTAACTCCGGGAGTGTCCTCAACAATAGAAAGACGCTGTCCTATGAGCTTGTTGAAAAGCGTGGACTTGCCGACGTTAGGTCGTCCAACTACCGCAACTATTGGCATTGGCATTATATCATTTCTCCTTTCTTTTTTTATTATACTCCACGCTATTGCAAAATATCTATTAAGATATTTTTGCAATCTGCCGTCATTGACGGCTCACAGCACTTGCGCCGTGAGCGGCTCCA
>CALEPT010000248.1 GCA_937910385.1 uncultured Ruminococcus sp.
TATGCGCAGCTCTACAATGCCCAGTTTGAAGAAGCTGTATGACCTGCTTTGCCGTTTTTACGGGTATAAAAGAGATGCCTATGAGCATACCGTCCGGTGTGTTCATAGGCATCTTTAAGCCGGTCTTTATTTGATCACGATATGACAAACCTGGTCGAACGCATCGTCTGCCTCCGGGATCGGATAGAGCGGATAAACGTGATTCAGCCCTTCGCCGATCACCATCTCCGTGTTGATGTTCAGCTCCTGCAGCATCCCATAAAAGTCCGTCACGTCGGGATAGAAGATTTCCCTCGTTCCTACGAACAGATAGACGTTTTGCAGACAGGAAATATTCCCGAAGATCGGACTGACCTTGTAATTATCAAGGGAAAGGTCATCTGCCCAGTATTTTCCCATTTCGGTCAGTCCGTAAGCTGAAAGCATAGGGTCAGACGATTCGTAGTCAGCCGCCTTGGGCTCGGACATGGAAATATCCAGCCAGGGCGAAAAGAGAATGAGCTTTTCGGGCTGAGAAAGGTCTATTTCGCTTAAATACTCGCAAAATGCAGCAGCAAGTCCGCCGCCTGCGGAATCACCCATAAAAATAACAGGTATATCCGAGCCTACAAGCTCGTCCTTATAGATCGTTTCCAGCAACTCATAAGTCTCGGCATAAGTGTGAACAGGTGCAAGCGGATAGATCGGAAAGATCACTTCAGCATTCAGCTCCTGCACCAGTCTGTCACACAGCTTCCAATGATAGCTTGAAGCATCGTTGATATATGCACCGCCGTGAAGATACAGAATACGATAAGCAGGGGCTTGTGTCTTTGTGAGCGTATAGACCCTGCTGCCGCCTACATCTTCCTCGGCGATATTTGATTTCAACTTGACGTCAATTACATATTCAACCGCATTACGCCGCTGTTCTATATATTCTTCGCATTTTTCAGCATCGGAGAATTTATCCTTTGTACCCAACACCCTGAAATAGATTTCCACAAGCGTTGCCATATCCGAACGATGGTAAACTGCGTGTGAAAATATTGTAAATCCCAGTATGAGAACAGTTATGGCAACCTCTAAAAACCCTGATTTTTGAAAACTATGGAACGTAGAATAGGCATTTACGTGCGCTGAAAACTCACAATTTGATAGTTTTTAGAGGTTGCCTTATGACTGACAGTACCACTACTGTGACCCTGATCGCTTTTTTTCTGTGTAACATAAAGTCAAGCTCCCATCGTCTGAATGATCCGATCGCATATTTCTCCCATTTCCTCGGGACTTTCCTTCATACCATTCTCAAACCAGTCGGTCAGTATCCTCACAAAAGCCGACTCCTTTGCACAATTTACATAGTGTTCGAAATGAGAAGCAGGCGGAAATACGGAATCAAGCAGAAGCATAGAAGTTATAGGAACGTGTGCGTCCAGTGCGATCTTAAAATTCTTTTTATTCTTTTTGATCGTCTGAAAAAACAGAACATACCACGCCTTCCAATCTTGTTTATCCTGATAAGCTGTAAGAGAATCGTGGATACCGGAAAACATACTTTGAAGGGCATCCTCAATGATCGCTTCCTTTGAGGGGTAATTTCTGTAAAAAGCAGGTCTGGATACGCCTGCACACTGTGTGATCTCTGTAATGGATATTTTTTCAAAGGGCTTTTTCGCCATCAGCTTCATAAGTGCGATCTGCAGACATTCCTTTGTTACCTTGTTTGCTTCTGTATTTGATAAACGCAGGATATCCATATTTTCAAGCTCTGTTTTCATAATACACCTCATTATCGTAATTGTAATCTAAGATCAAGCGGGACTGTTATAATTGTAACATCGAAACAATTATAACATAGGTGCTTTGATCTGTCAATAATGCAGCATATATTTTGATGTTACAAAAACCGCCAATTTTGTAACATCCGAGTAAATGCGTATTGACATAATCGACAAAATGATATACAATTGTAACATCGAAACAGTTATCACACACATAGATAACTGTAACGTACATCAACTTAATTCATAAACAGGAGGAACTGAAAATGGGAACATTAAGACAGCTCAAAACAAAAATGAGACTTGACAAGGAGCTTCGCCCGATGCTGGTGCGCTCCATGCTTCATGAGGTTTTCATCGACCTTGACGGCGATAAGGTAGCCGACATTGCACTCATCGACCAGAACCGTGACGGCGATATCGACACCATCGCAGTCGATGCAACGGGCAACGGTGACTTCAATCTCTATGTCGGTGACAGCGACGGCAACGGTGTGATAGATACTGTCGCTTTCTATGCCGACGGTGACGATGTGCCGGTCGCTTCCTATTTCGGCAGAGCAGTTGAGGAGCGCTTTATCGAGCTTGCAGCTCTTATTTACACAAGTATTGCTGCCGAGGAGCTTATCGCAGAAAAGATCATTCAGGCTTTTGAGGAGTTTGAGAAGCAGGCAGAAGAAGAGTTTGCAAAGGTAAACGAGGATAAGAAGGACTAAAGAAGGCAGTGAAAATGACAGACAACAAGAAACTTATCGAAGGCTTACAGGTGATCGTAACGGGGCTTTCTCAGCAGGCTGATGGGCATATAATACAGTCCAAAATATTCGCAGCACAGGGATTTTCAAAGCTCGGCGAGAAGTATGCTGAACACGCTGAGGAAGAGCGCGGCTTTGTTGGCAAGTTCATTGACCGCATTATCGATCTCGGGGGTGAGGTCAAGAACGAAGCCAAGCGTGAAACGCCTGTTTACAGCGATGTTGTCGAGTGGATCAAATATGACCTTGAGGTATCGAACCGAGGTTTAGCCTGGGTTAGACCCATTATAGAGCTTGCGAGAGATGATTACACGACATTTGATATTTTGAAAGAATACTATGAGGACGAGGAAGAAGATATGTATTGGGGAGAGCAGCAGCTTGAACTTATCGAAAAGATTGGTTTGCAGAACTGGCTGAGTCAGCAGCTCTGATACAATTTATAGAGGTTTAAGCCCGGGAACATTTATCCGTTCTCGGGCTTTGGTATTATTTTTGACTTAATCAACTGCTTTTTCCAGCGCTCGTTAAGCCTTCTGTTTTTGTACATTCGGTAAAAGCTGATGAAAAAATCAAATATCATCAAGATATATGTAAGCCGGAACAGTTTGATAACAGGTCGGATTGTCAGCTTTGAAACGATATCCATAAGTGGAATAAAAAACTGATGCATAAACTTCGTGATAATAAATGAAAAACCGATACTTGTCATTACCGATGTATACCTCGTTATATGCAGGGCAGGCTTGAATAGTCCCAATAATATATACCGCATATCCGTTCAACTGTTTTTCCGAGAATTATCTCTCCGATACTCACAAGAAGAAATGTTGCAAGGTAATAACTGAAATAGTCAAATCGTGCCGTGATCTTTTCGACAATTAAACTTGGATGTCCGGGTGTGCCGAGAACAAAATATATTCCCATCACAGCAAAGCTGTATCCTAAAAGAAACGGCAGCGTCATATTGCGGTTATCTATGTAGCCTTTGCGAATACATATCCAGATATTTTCAAGACAAAATCCGAGGAAGGATATTATTACTGATGCTATTACATATGTATCGACCGAATAATCAACTTTCATTATGCCTTCTCCTTATGTCAGACTCGATTATTATCAGATGCCGAGTATTGTACCTATAAGCTTTGCGATCGCATTCAATATAAACGTCCTGCATTTTTAGCAGTAGGATCGCCCAATTTGTAGGATACCCATCCATGTGCGCACTCGTGACAAATTATTGCCAGTAAGATAACCGGCACAGTAAACAACAGTGCCTGAAGCTCTGTTGTAATATGTGAAAATAGTCCACTCATTATAAAGCCTCTCTATTAGGCCATTTTTTTAATTGTATCAGGAAAATTGATCCGGCATTCTGTCGGCTTGTAACGAATATCTTGCCGCCGCACTTATCAAGTATCTCCTTGCACAGCGCTAACCCTAAGCCGTTTCCCTGTGACTGCCTTGAACTGTCTGCCTGATAGAATTTATCGAATATATGGCGCAGCTGTTCCTCGGTCATGCCGATGCCCTCGTCGCTGATATAGACATTGTAATGATGTTCTGTACTCTCCAGCTTTATCGTAACTGCACTGCCGTTTCCAGAAAATTTTATTGCGTTGGATATGATATTTGTCCAGACCTGAAAGAGCAGTGACCGCTGACCTGTATATGTATGCTCAGGCAGGTCAAGTTCAAACCCTATGTTTTTTGCGCTCCATTTCGGTTCGAGCATAACGATGCATTCTCTGATCTGCTCGTCAAGACGGTATGTCACAGGCTCATCAAGGCTTGCCTGATTTTCCAGTTTTGACAGCCGCAGAATATTGTCTGTTAGATCGTTCAGCTTTTCAATACTGAAAAAAGCCTTTCTGATATATTCATCACGTTCCTCATCAGGCAGACTGCTGTCCTGCAAAAGCGTAAGATATCCGCTCAGTGTTGAAAGTGGTGTCCTGAACTCATGGGATACGTTTGCTATAAAATCATTGCGTATCATTTCTACTGAGCCAAGTTCCTGAGCCATGTAATTAAAATTCTCGACCGCATCGGCAAGTTCTGCAATATCTCCACCGTATTCAATTCGTGCGGAATAATCGCCCTCTGCGATCCTTTTTGATGCCTTGCTTATATCACCTAAAGGCTTAAAAAATTTCCAAATGATAAAATAAGCGGCAACAGAAGCCATTAGAAAACAGATTCCAAATAAAATGAATATGACAATACCCGGCAAACGAGTAACACTACCGCCAAGCTGTACAACAACATATCCTACAAGAGCAAGGAACAGTGCAAACACAATAAGTGTTATCAGAAATGAAAACATAAGTTTTCTGATCATTTTCGAGTATCGGCGCATTTTTGACCTGTCAATTTTATGCCTCATATTTCACCACCCTGTACCCAAGTCCTCTGATCGTCACTATCTTGAAATCGGTGTTTTTCTTGAAACGCTCACGCAGACGGCTTATGTGAACATCGAGGGTATGTGAATCGGCTACATCATCAAATCCCCATA
>CALEPT010000249.1 GCA_937910385.1 uncultured Ruminococcus sp.
GTAAGGGGTCTGGTTGTTCATGGGTTCGCCGTTCCGCTTGGGTGACAAGTGGGTGGAGAGTGACAGGCTCTTTGTCAAGTGGAACGGCGAACCTACCCGAACACCTTACGAACCATCAAAAAGTGCGATAAACAGACGATTTTGCTATAATCATCAAAAAGTCCGTTCCATAAAGGCAGGAGCGGACTTTTTTATCGGGTAAAAAAATGAGCCTTTTGGGTCATCACAACATTCGTGAAATATCGTATAATAATAATGAGCCTGCTGCTGCCCCTTGAAATCGGTTATCCTTTATGCTACAATAGAGGCAGGACTTATAAAGGAGAATATGGTCATGCGAAAGCTCATAAAGAAGGATTCAGCGGTCATAACTGCATTTATTGCAGCATATATCCTGCTGATACTGGTCAATATTGTTTCACAGCTCATATTTAATACGGTCATACTCCCCACAATGCTTTTTTCGGCAGCGGTGATCGTCTGGGGAACGACCGTTTACCGGCGCATTCTGCATAAGAAGATAATGAGGTACATCATTGCCGCAGATGTGTTTCTATTCCTGCTGTTTATCATACGATTGTGCAGGTACTACTTCTATCAGGATCTGATCCTGATAGACAGGTACCTGTGGTACTCCTACTATATCCCGTTTATCGTGCTCCCCACACTGATGTTCTGTACTGCCTGTTATGTGGAAAAGGACGAGGGGCAGAAGCTTCCTTTCACTGCAAAAGCACTATGGGTTGTAACAGG
Source organism: uncultured Ruminococcus sp. (assembly GCA_937910385.1). Taxonomy (GTDB): domain Bacteria; phylum Bacillota; class Clostridia; order Oscillospirales; family Ruminococcaceae; genus Ruminococcus. Next base: position 754 of record CALEPT010000249.1, read on the forward strand.
GATACTTCTGTGTACCGTCATGACCAACGACCTGCACCACTTTGCATTTTACTTTGCAGATATACACGACTACTCCGGCTCTGTATCATATCACTGGCTGTACTATACTATCGTTATATGGTCGTTCCTGCTGACGATCAGCGCATTTGTCATAATCATAAGGCAGTGCAGACTTTCCCAGAGCCGCAAAAGCTGGTATATCCCTGTAGTGATCTCTGCTTTCGGTGTGATATTTTTAGTCGTGTATTTTGTCTGCGGAGGTGCGCCAACGGTATTGGATATCAAAATATACAACCTGCAAGAGATGTATGCTCTTCTTTTCATTGGCATCTGGGAGAGTTGTATACAGATCGGACTTATCAAGTCCAACACAGGCTATCTGGAGCTGTTTGAATTATCAGGTGTCAATGCCGCTTTGATCGATACTGATGAAAGGATCGTTTTCCGTTCAGCAGACTTTATTGAACAGGCAGACAGCGAGGAGCATATCACACGCAGGAAGTCCATAAATGGCGGCTTTGTTTTGTGGAGCGAGGACTTGTCTGCGATCCGCCGCATCAACAGCGAGATCGAGGAGGCTACTGAGCGCATTGAGGAAGAAAACGACCTCATCGAGGAGGAAAACAGGCTCACCTCCGATATGGTCAAGTATGAGACCCAGAACAAGCTCTATGACAGGATAGCAGAGCATACCCGAAATCAGCTTGTGAAGATAGATAATACTTTGGCAGACGAGGGCGAGCTTGATCTGCGAATGAAGTTTTGTCTGCTGCTGGGCGCCTATGTCAAGCGCTGTGCAAATATGATGCTGATCGCTGACAAACAGGATATGCTCTCCACTGATGATTTGTATCTTTCCATCCATGAGAGTTTTGAGTATATGAGCTTTCTGGGTGTAGAATGTGAGCTGAAAAGTGGCAGACAGCTCCTGCTGCCCTCACAGAAGATCATCGCAGCCTACGACCTGTTTGAAGCTGTTATCGAATCGGGACTTGAAGGTATGCGCGCAGGTCTGGTGCATATCGCTCCCGACGAAAGAATTGTTATGGTAATGGAAACCGATCAGGACAGCGTGGATATAGAAAGGGATCATTTACTTGAGACACTGAAGAACGCAGGCCTTTCGCTTTCGGCAGAAATCGCAGACGATATGCACCGCTTTACGCTGTATACGGGAGGTGTATCGAATGCGTAATTTCATGTTTCTCCCCGAAGCAATAAAGGGTAGTCTGCTCCTGTGGCTGACGGTCATTTCCTTTGTGCTGCTGATCGTATTCCTACGCTATTACCGCACGGAACGCAGCAGGCTCAGGCTTTTCATATCCGCTGCGGAGGTTCTGTTTTCCTTTACGCTTAATATGATACTGACCACGCAGATCGCAAGAATGGGCGATTTTCTGATTGGCATACCGGCGGTCACGGTCACGGTACTGAACGCTGCTCTGACAGTCATCGCAGGGGCAGAGCTGTTTCACATCATAAAGCTTCGTAATCAGAAGCTCTCTCCGCTTTCGGTGAAGGAGAGCATAGATCATCTTCCGACGGGGATATGTTTTTACTATGACGGCGGACAGACGAAGCTCGTCAATCTGAAAATTGAAAGCATCTCCCAAAGGCTGTTCGGTGAAAACATATCCAATGCCGAATACCTGTGGAATGCAGTCTCAGGCGGCGATACGCCATATGCTGTCACCAGAGGCGAAAGACCTATCATCTGCTTTGATGACGGCACTGCATACAGCTTTGTCTGCCGTCAGGTCATGCTGAATGGTACACCGCTCTGGGAACTGCTCGCCTTTGACATCACTGAGGAATACCGCCTGACCGCAGAGCTTCAGGAAAAGCAGCAGCAGGCAGACTATATCAACGCAAGATTGAAAGCACTGAACTCCACCATTCAGTATGTCATCATGGAGAAGGAGACCTTGCAGATCAAGATCAATATCCATGACAGCTTTGGGCAGACCTTACTGATGACAAAGCGGTATCTGTCAGACCCGGAGTGGACTGACAAGGGCGAAATGCTCCGGCTGTGGAGAAGGAATATCGCTTTGCTGAAAAATGAAGATCGTGAGGAATGGCAGCGTCCGTATTATGTGACACTGAGCCATGCAGAGAAGCTCGGTGTCAGCGTTGTACTGACGGGAGAACTGCCTGAGAATAAACAGCTTGTACCGGTTATAAACTCGGCGATCATCGTTCATGTGACGAATGTACTGCGTCATGCGCAGGGTAACGAAGTCTATATCACATCAGAAGAAACAGCGGACAGCTACACGCTCCGCTTTACCAACAACGGAAAAGCCCCTGAAGCAGAGATCAGGGAAAACGGCGGACTTGCCAATCTCAGGCAAAAGACCGAAAGCATCGGCGGCAGTATGCAGATCAGCAGCAGCCCGGTGTTTGCACTGAGCCTGATGCTGCCAAAGAAAAGTGAGGAGGAACAAAATGGCATATAAGGTGCTGATCGCTGACGATCAGAAAATGGTTCGGCAGATGTTTGAGCTGGCGGTCAAAAGCTCGGAAAACTATGAGATCGCCGCCTTAGCCGCAGCTCCCGAAGAAGCCGTAGAAAAAGCACTGCATCAGAAGATAGACCTCATACTGATGGATGTCGTCATGGGCAGCGGTATGGACGGTCTTGATGCGGCGAAGGAGATCAAGGAGAACCGTCCGGAAATAAAGATACTTCTCGTCACTTCCATGCCGGAGGTATCCTACATCGACAGGGCAAAGGCGATCGGCATCGAGAGCTTCTGGCACAAGGAGGTGCAGGAGCAGCCCCTCATCGAGATCATGGACAGAACAATGGCGGGTGAATCCGTTTATCCTGCAAGTATGCCTGTGGTGCGGTTCGGGAATATCGTCAGCACAGAGCTGACGGAAACCGAAATTGAGGTGCTGCGTGAGCTTGTGTCGGGCGCTTCCAACAAGGAGATCGCCGAGCGGCTTTATATGTCGGTAAACACGGTGAAGCGGCATATTTCGGATATGTTGGAAAAAACCGGCTTCAAGAGCCGCTTGCAGCTTGCGATCAGGGCAAGGGGCGGCGGACTTGTCATCAACAACAGGGATATCGGCTCAGAGGACTGACGGAATGCCAGTCCTTTTGTTATATATGCACAAAGATGTTGAAAGATATTAGCCACCAAGATTACCCATTTGGGTCATGTGCGTTTTTGAGGGATATGGTAAAATGAGTATGTATAAATACCCCCCTCATTTTTTAGAAGGAGTGATCTATATGAAAAAACTGATAAAACGCGCGACTGCGGCAGCCCTCTCACTGGCGCTCATTGGCGGAGCTATGCCCGATGTACCCGGTCTTTTCAAGCTGCCTGATATTTCAATGACAGCGGAGGCGGCAAGCGGATACAGCTACAACAGCTCTACGCAGACGCTTACGCTGAATGGTTCGTTTGATTTAGACGATATCAGAAGCTATTCTACAAAGGCTAAAAAAGTTGTCTCAACATCAAGTGCTGTTTTTCCCGAAAGTGCTTGGCTGTTTAGTGGTTGGAGTGCAGAGGAGTATGACCTTACTCTTGGCGATTTCAGCAATGTTATTAGTCTGGAAAGTTATTTTCAGAACTCAAAGGCTAAGTCAATAAAGATAGGAAACTCGACACTCAAAAATGCAACCACTATGTCCTATATGTTTTACGGCTGTTCTGAACTGACAGATGTGTACTTTAACGGCATAAGCACGAGCAAAGTTACAAGAATGGCTTTTATGTTTTACGGCTGTTCTTCCCTTAAATCTGTTGACCTCAGCTCTTTTGATACAGCTAATGTCATTAATATGGATTGTATGTTCTATAATTGTTCATCTCTTAGCATTCTTGACCTGAGCAATTTCAAAACTTCCTCACAAACAAGCATGGGCTATATGCTTGAAGGCTGTACATCTCTTTACATACTTGATATCAGCGGAATGACAAAATTCTCAGGTAATGAAATATTGAAAGGCTGCGATAACCTCTATATGCTGACTTTTGACCAGAACCTGGACTGGTCAGAGTATCTAACACTGGTCGGTATAAGTAATGCCCCAATTGATTATGAGGACTTCAATGACCTTACAGGCTGGATGAGAAGCGATGACCCTACCTGTACTAACGTAACCGGTGAATATGGTAATGCAACTTTCCCTGCCGTAACAGGAAAGACCACATTCCTCAGACGTTCTGTGTGGACATGGTCAACTGACAGCTTTATAGTAAACACATTTTCACAGCATATGTATCTCCACGGCAATGTAAATCTTGATGATATAACCGGTCTCACCGATGGTCAGAAACAATGGGTGCGCTATATCAGTGCTGCGGACGACACGGTATTCCCTGCGAACTGCTCCTATATGTTCAACGGCTTCACCATCCTTGAAGACGTAAGGCTGAATAACGTGGACACAAGCAATGTCACAAATATGACCCGTATGTTCCAAAATTGCTATGAGGTAGACATGATCGACCACGATTTCGAGATCGATGAGTGGGACACAAGCAATGTCACCTACATGACAGGCGTCTTCCAGAACTGCAAAAACCTGAAATACGGCTCATGGGTCGGCGAATGGGATACAAGCAATGTCACAAATATGTACTGTATGTTCAGGGGCTGCTCAGGTATGCTGGGCTATGAGAACTATCGGTGGGATACAAGCAATGTTACCAATATGTCCTATATGTTCAGTGACTGCACGTCCCTGTCCAGCATCCATATTGAAAACTGGAACACGGACAAGGTGACCAGCGTCCGCAATATGTTCTCCGGCTGTACCGCTCTGGAAGCATTGCAGCTTGGAACAGACGGCACCAGCAGCAGCGTTTATGAAAGTGCTTGGCACGTTTCCTCCGGCGCCAACTATGCAAATATGTTCAATGACTGCACTTCTTTGCAGAAGCTGTATATCTACAATTTCCAGATCTCTGACAGCACAAGTGCTGCCGATATGCTCAGCGGAGATAATGCTCTGTACGAGATCGGCCTCAATAGGTGGGGACAGGTCACAGAAGCGATGAAGCTCCATAATACTTACGGCTGGACCAGCACACGCTCATACGCCTGCGTCTCCGGAACAGGCGAGTACGCTGTTCTTTCCTGTGACCATGAGGGCTATACGACCTACTATACCATGCAGGGCTTCACTCCCGTAGATCTTACGGCAGCAAATGCGGCGGAGTTCTTTACTGCTGACAGACCCTATCCCGGCAATATTGCGGATACGTACACAGTTTACAATATGGGTATGGGCTATACCGTGGATAATGACAATTCCGGCTGGTACGATGTGGATAACGACTGCTTCCTTTCCAAGACAGACCGCCTCATGCCCGGCGGTGCGTATATTTACCGCGTTAGACTTGTTCCCACCCCCATGAAGTATTTTGAGCAGCCCACCAAGGCTATGATCGATGCGGTAACCTTTGCCGATTACGATGACCGCACTATGGAGTATCTCGATTGCGTTGCGGCTCACCTCAACGATGACGGAACGCTTGACATCTATGCTGTGCTCATTCGTTACCCCCTCGTAAACGGCACTTCCTCAACCTACCCTGTCGCTCAGAATGATCTCAAAGGCTATTATCTGCCTGACAGCGCAGTCAGCGAATACACCTACAATGACAGACCCTATGCCCCGGCATATAAGCTGATGCGGCTTGCTTCCTCCTACAATGTGACCCCTACCTCGATCCAGTGGAAGATCGGACTGATACCGGTTGAGAGGACTTTCGATGACTGCTCATACGAACTGAGCATCGACGGCACAAATTACGTTTCGATGGAGTCCATGAACGGAATGGCGTTCATCGGCCTTGCCCCCAGTACTGAGTACACGGTCTCTGTGAGACTTGCCGGCGAAACCGAGTCCTTCTACTCAGAGAAGGTGTCAACTGCTGATATCACAAATCAGACAGCCGGCGAGTATATCGCTGAGGAGAAAGACGGATATCTCTCTCATATGAATGCTTCATTCAGCCATAATGTTGCGCTGAACAATAATCTCGGTATTGTTTATTACATTCCTGCTGATGAGCTCAACGGATATGATAATGTAAAGCTTATCATTCAGAAGGAGCAGTTCAATGCAAGCGGCTCAGAAGTGACATACTCCACCGAAATGCTTACGAGCTATCGGATCGAGGATTCAGGCTACGGCGATGAATATGTATTTGATTACAACAATATCGCTGCAAAGGAAATGGGCAACAAGGTATATGCAACTGTTTACGCTGAAAAAGACAATGTGATCTACATTTCACAGATCGACGAGTACAGCGTTACCACCTATGCCATGAACAAGCTGAACAAGTCCACTACAAAGGCAGCACTGAAAACGCTGCTGGTGGATATGCTGAACTACGGTGCTGCCGCACAGACTTATTTCAATTACAACACCGGCAATCTTGCAAACAGCACGCTGACAGCGGCACAGAAAAAGCTCGGTACAAGTGCATCTTCACTGAATATCGCTTCCGATGCTTCCGAAACAGCGATCAGCAGCCCGAAAGCTCAGTTCACCGGAAAGAATCTGCTGCTCGGCAACAATGTCGCGCTGGTGTTCTACATGACGTTCGACAGCTCTGTGGATAAGAATAATGTCACGCTGGAGCTTTCCTACGCAACAGTCACAGGTGAAACGGTGAAAAAGACCGTACCGTTCAGTGAAATGAAGCTAAGCGGTTATGCAGCGGGAGAATATGAGTATGATCTTCTTGAGATCCGTGCAAAAGACTCCTGCCAGCCTGTCACAGCGAGAATTCTTCTGAACGGCAAGCAGATAAGCAACAAAATTACCTACAGTGTGCAGACCTATGCTTACAATAAGCTGAATAAGAGCTCAACAAGCGCAGAACTGAAAACGATTATTAACGCACTCATGGTTTACTGCAAATCGGCAGAAAATTATTTCAGTGCTTAATAATAACCAATTGTTGAGAGGAGGAAAAAGCAATGGAGAAATATGAGACCCCTATGGTGGAGATCGTTTCTTTCGATGCGGAGGACGTTATCACCACCAGCACGCCGGCAGGCGACTATCTCGAAAGAGACTAATGTCGTCTTAAAGAAGGCACCGTGCTGGCGACAGTACGGTGCTTTTTCATAGAATCACATATCCAATATGGAGGGCATCGATGAAAAAGCAATTCATAATTGCCTTGGGAGCGGTCATGCTCTTGTCCGGCTGCAATGGCGGAGAAAATGTATCACCGGAAGAATCAGAAGTCAGTATCACTGAAGCGGTATCTGAAAAAACAGATGACTCCCGAACAACTGAGATTACGACCACCTCAGAGAATATATCAGAATCCGAGCCGGATCGTGATATGCCGGTAATGAATACCGAAAACGAAATGAAAAAACAGATCAGTTCCGATTCTGACTCCGCATATAATGAATCAGAAGGCAGCATGATCGAATTTGATGAAGCGGGATCGTATGAAAATAAGGACACGCAGGAAAGCGAAACAGCTGTATATGTGTTCGGAGATTACCTCGAAAGAGACAATGATTAAATTAACAGAAAGTGAGAAAACTATGAAACTGAATCCAAATTTCTTGACCCACGAAACCAAAGGTGAGCATATCACCGTATCCACAACAGGTACGAAGTTCAACGGTCTTATTCGGAGCAATCCGACCGCCGCTTTTATCGTAGAATCGCTGAAAAACGATACAACGGAAAGCGAGATCGTGGATAAGCTCCTTGCGAAATACGATGTTGACCGCCTGACCGCTGAAAAGGACGTTGCAAGTATTATTTCTCAGCTTCGCAGGATAGGTGCTGTCATTGATGAATAAGACAGCAAAAGACCTCATCTATCTGCTGACCTGTGCCGTGAACGGTATCACGCCCGATACGAAACGGGTGCAGGCTATGGAATTTGAACAGTTATATCGGCTTGCTAAGGCACATACCCTTAGAGCGGCGGTTTATATCGCTCTGCGGTCAGCAGATGTGAACGATCATAACTTTCAGCAAGCTTACAATATGGCTGTCCGCAAGAATGTCATGCTCGATGTGGAGCGGGCAGCGATATTGGCAGAGTTTGAGCAGCAGGGCATCTGGTATATGCCGCTGAAAGGCGCGATACTGAAAGAGCTTTACCCCGAAAACGGTATGCGTGAAATGTCGGATAATGATATTCTGTTCGATGTGAAATTTCGGAATGAAACACGGGAGATCATGCTGGATCGTGGTTATAAGGCAAAGCATTTTGGTACAAGCCATTGTGACGAGTATCTGAAACCACCGATATATAACTATGAGCTGCACAATGCCTTTTTTACCGCAGCAAGTAATCAATACTTATACAGATATTACATCAATGTCAAGCAGATTCTCATAAAAGACAAGGATAATGGCTATGGCTATCATTTCTCCGATGAGGACTTCTATGTGTATATGATTGCCCATGAGTACAAGCATTTTTCGGGCGGCGGTACAGGGCTGCGCTCCCTGCTTGACACTTATGTGTATTTGCAGCACAAGGGTGATACGCTTGATTGGACATATATCCATGAGCAAACGAAACAGCTTACACTCACCGATTTTGAGCGTGAACAGAGGGAGCTTGCGGATAAGGTTTTTTCCTCGGTGACATTCCCCGAACTGGCAGAGAGTGAACAGAAATTGCTGGACTATTATCTGACCTCCAACACCTATGGCACAATTACAAGGACAGGCGAAAATATGGTAAGGAAAATATACTCCCAAAACAAGAGCAGATCAAAGATCGGCTATATTTGGAGAAGGATTTTTCCTGACATGAACCACATGAAAGCGTTTTTCCCATTTTTTTACAAGCATAAGCTGCTGCTCCCAATCGGCTATATATGGCGTATCATTCGTGCGCCGTTCATCAGAAAGGAACGAATCAAGGCAGAAATGAAGGCATTAAGAAAATATGATAACAAGAAAGTATAAGATAGCAGACAAGGTGGTCGAAGTTACGTCAATTTACGCTGAGGTACACGAATACTGCACCGACTACCTGACGGACGAGCCTGCCGACTATTCCATTACTACAACACAAGCAGATATTGACTTTGAGCGTGAAAAGTCTGCCCGTGAGGACGAGATCGAGGGTATTCCGACACGGCATTTTTCAGACAGCTACCTCGAAGAATTGGCAGTTTACCGCAAGATAGCGGAACAGATGATAAGCTATGACACGATACTGTTTCACGGCTCTGTTGTGGCGGTGGACGGTGTAGGCTATCTGTTCACGGCGAAAAGCGGCACGGGCAAGTCCACGCATACAAGGCTTTGGAGGGAGTATTTCGGAGATCGGGCGGTCATGGTGAATGATGATAAACCGCTTTTGCATATCGCTGATACAGTCACGGCTTACGGCACTCCCTACAACGGCAAGCACAGGCTCAGCACAAACACTTCCGTTCCGCTGAAAGCGATATGTATTCTCACACGGTCTGCTGATAATCACATTGAACCGATCACAAGAGAACAGGCTTACACAATCCTTCTGCAGCAGGTCTACCGCCCTGCGGATATGCTGAAAATGACGAAAACGCTTGAACTGGTGGACAGGCTTGCGGACAATGTAAAGCTCTACAAACTCGGCTGTAATATGGATATTTCGGCGGCAAAAATTGCTTATGAGGGTATGAAATGACGAGATTTGAAGATGTGATCATGCGTGACGGGCGGCTCATCTATACAAATGTCGGAGACAGTATGCGCCCTCTGATACGGCAGGACAGGGATATTCTTATCATCGAAAAGCCCCACGGCAGGCTGAAAAAATACGATGTTCCGCTGTATAAGCGTGACAGCGGTCAGTATGTGCTTCATAGGGTGCTGAAAGTCCGTGAGAATGACTATGTGATCTGCGGAGATAACCGTTATTCAAAAGAATACGGCATTACCGACCGTCATATCATTGGGGTGCTGACAGCGGTTGTCCGTGACGGCAAGGAAATTCCCATAACAGACTGGCGGTATCGGCTGTATGTTCACCTGTGGTGCGATTTTTTCCCGATACGGTCAGTCATTATTCACGGAAAAATGAAAATATATCGCATAATCAAAAAAAGAAGGAAGAAACCCTAATGGCAAAGTTTATATACAAGCGGAAATTCTATAACAATCGCTTTATCAGGAAATATATATCGCTGTCCATGAGAGTAACTCACTTCTTTGACGGCAGGAAGGATAAGCGTATTTGCGGCTGTTCTCTTGTCAAATACGTTCCCTCGCTTTACAGAGAGACAATGGGTGCAACAGGCAGCGAATCCTCATGTTATTGGGCTCTCGATACGATTTTCAAAGATTTTTCTTTTGATAAGAGTGATTCGTTCATAGATGTCGGCTGTGGCAAGGGGCGTATTCTCGCATATCTGACAAGCAGGAAATGCCCATGCTCACTGACAGGCATTGAATTAAAAAAGGACGTATATGAATATGCGGAAAGCTGGGCAAAAGCCTACCCTCAAATATCGCTGATTCACGGAAATGCTTTTGAACAGGACTATAATCAGTATACTGTCATATTCCTTGCAAGACCTTTTGAAACAGATACCTTTCATCGGTTCGCAGGCTATCTTGAAAACACTCTTACACATAAGATAAGGCTGATTTATTGGTGGGATACGCAAAGCGGAAGCTATCTTGAAAACAGGGCAAGCTGGAATATGCTGAAACGTGAATGGATATTTACAAGCCACGGATTATTTTTGTACCGCTGTCCGCAGAGATATACGATCTGGGAATATGATCCATGAAAAATAATGCGATAAAATGGCTATACGCCGTCCCCGAAAAGAAAAAGCTGTATATCCTCGCCCTGATGCTCGTTCAGGCGCTCCACGGCGCAAGCGGTGTGCTGTATGCTCTGCTCCTGCGGAATATCGTGGACAATGCAACGGCTCACGATAAGGCTGGATTCTGGCATTATGTGGTGCTGACCGTTCTGCTTGTACTGGCTCAGATCGGTATGAGGGCGGTCATTCGGTGGCTCAACGAATTATCAAAATCGACTTTTGAAAATATCTTCAAGGCTCGGCTTATGCACAATATCCTGCGAAAAGACTTCGCAAGTGTCAATGCAGTACATTCGGGCGAATGGCTCAACAGGCTCACCAATGACACGGTAGTGGTCGCTGACAGTTATGTTGAGATACTGCCAGGACTGGTCGGAATGGTAGTCAAGCTCATTAGTGCGGTCATTATGATGATCGTGCTTGATTGGCGGTTTGCCTGTGTTCTCCTGCCCTGCGGAGTGCTATTGCTCCTGTTCACCTATGCTTTCCGAAAAGTGCTGAAACGTCTGCACAAACAGGTGCAGGAGCGTGACGGCAAGCTCCGTATCTTCTTGCAAGAGCATATCGGCAGTATGATGATGATACGGTCATTCGCTACCGAACAGCAAACGGAAGATGAAGCAAGCGAGCGAATGAAAGCCCATAAAACCTCAAGAATGCGTAAAAACAGTTTCTCCAACTTCTGCAATATCGGCTTCGGGCTTGCAATGAACGGAATGTATCTCTTTGGGGTGTGCTACTGCGGTTACGGCATTTTGCTCGGCACGATCAGCTATGGTACGCTGACAGCGATAACACAGCTTATTTCACAGATACAAGCGCCGTTCGCCAATATCACGGGCTATCTACCGAGGTTCTACGCAATGACGGCAAGTGCGGAGCGTTTAATGGAGATTGAAAAATTCTCCGATGATAGCGAAAAGTCGGCACTTGATATTGATACGGTCAAGAAATACTATGCCGATGAGCTTCGGTCATTTGGTCTGCGAAACGCTGATTTCACCTATTATCCTGCCGTTGACAACATTAAGGATTTATCAAAAGATAATCAACCTATCGTGCTGAAACATATCAGCATTGAGATCGGCAAGGGCGAATATGTAGCTTTCACGGGGCATAGCGGTTGTGGAAAATCTACGGTGCTAAAACTGCTCATGAGCATTTACCAGCTCGACGGCGGTGAGCGTTACCTGACCGATACGCAAGGCACAAAACCGCTGTCTGCTGAATGGCACAGGCTGTTCGCTTACGTTCCCCAGGGTAATCAGCTTATGTCGGGTACTATCCGTGAGATCGTGGCTTTCGCTGACAAGGAGGAAATGCAGAACGATGAGCGTATCAATCGGGCTTTGCATATCGCCTGCGCCGATGATTTTGTATCGGAGCTTGACGGCGGTATTGATACTCTGCTCGGTGAGCGTGGGACAGGTCTTTCGGAAGGTCAGATGCAGAGAATTGCAATAGCAAGGGCGATATTTTCTGATAGCCCTATACTGCTCCTTGATGAAGCGACTTCGGCGCTCGATGCCGATACGGAAAAGCGTTTGCTCCTGAATCTGCGGAGTATGACGGATAAAACGGTTGTTATTGTTACACATCGTCCTGCGGCTTTGGAGATATGCGACAGAGTGATTGATTTCACAAATACAGACGGCTCGGAGAGCGAATAGCAAGCTCCCTGAGCCGTTTTTCTTTTTCAGCGGATAGAGTTTTTCCCATAATCATCACGGACGGCTCTGAGGGGCTTCTCCGTTCGTCAGAGAGCCTATCGTCATTCAAGGTTATTTCGCTTCCGCTTGTGCTGTTGATCCCGACTCTGCTCATGTCGGAGATATTCCTCTATGGTTCTCGTTGCTTCGGACAGCTCACGGGACTTCTTATCCGCCTGATTGTATTCCGTATTTTTCTTCGCCAGCTTTTTCTGCAAAGATGCGATATGCTTTTCAAGATTTTCGACTTTCGGAATATTGCCTGACGGGTAAAGCTCCAAAACCTGTTTGCAGGTTTCGTGATATTCGACAATATCGCCGCCGTGTTCCTTGCGGTACTTTTTTTCCTCCCGACCGCTGAGTGCTTTCAGTTCCTCTCCGATATGCTTGACCTTGCGATATTTTTTCAGCACTTTGAGTTTTTCTTGCAAATCTTTGATCTGTGCGTTCAGGTCATTCAGCTCACCGACAAGATGCGCCCTTTCAATAAATGCCGCCATCGCAGCACCACGAACCTGATTCGGCTCAACGCCGTATGCGGTGATAATATTTTTTGCGATGCTTGCCACCTTCATATTGCCACGGTCGATAGCATCACGGACAAACTTGTTCTCCTCAGCTTTCGGAGTGATTTGTCTGACTTTGATTCTCGGAACATATATCATACCACCCATATACTGTGCGATACGCCCTTTGATCTGCTCGGTTTCATAATACCAGCCCAGCGTCCGGCTACGGGTGAACTTCGCTCTCGGATTGCGTTCTTTCTGTTCGGCAAGCATAAATTTCAGGTCGATCTTGTGGTCGGGATTGTACTCAACAAGCACTCCGAAATCGGCGCATTTTGCAAGGAAGTCCTCAAAATTTTCGCTCTCCTTGATTACCTGATCTATCGTGAATTTCAGCTTTGCCTTCCACGATAATCCCTGACGGCTCATATCCCATTCCCAATGGTTCTTTCCTTTGCCCATTTCGGGATGTTCGATCACAGATAAATGATGCTGTCGGCATACCTCGTCCGTGATTTTCATGAGCTTCTGAAACGACCTGTCCTGCTTGGTAGTCCTGCGGTTTTCGTGCGTTTCAAAAGTCTTGCCGTCTATGCAGTTGGTGTTATTGAAAACTACATGAAGGTGCGTGTGATTTTTGTCGATGTGGCAGGTCATAAAATATTGATATTCGCCTTTCAGAAATTGCTCACATATCTCCTGACCGAGCTGCAATGCTCTCTCAGGTGTGATCTCCCCAGGCTTGAAACTGACGATAAAGTGCTGGGCGAGAACGGAGCTTTTGCCTGTACCGTGTTTCCGAATCTCAGCAAAATCATGACTTGCCTGCAAAGGATCAGAGCTGCAACCTTCTGTGATTATCAGTCTGCCGTTATCCGTCTTTTCAGGATTTGCGATGTAGTTCAGTGCTGCAAGGTCATCAGCAGAGATTGAAAATATCTTAGTGGTTGCCAGAGCCGATTCACCCCTTCCTTGATCTCGGCAATATCATCATCGTAAACTCTGCCGCCGCTGTTTGCACGGACAGCGATCTGATTGATATTGCCTGAGATGTTCCTTGCGAGTCTGAGGAGTTCGCTCATCTTCTCCTCGTTAAACTGGACGATGTAGCCTTCAAAGATCATCGCCCTGACGAACTCGCTCCTTGACTTCATTCCGCTGTTGCGGAATTTGCGGTCGATAGCGTCAAGCTCCTCACGGCTCACCCTGATTTTCAGGTAAAGATCACGGCGATTCTTGTTTTCTGTTTCATTCATTTCGGTGTCAACCTCTCTTTTTATTTTTCTGTGCGGGGTCGTAGGGGCAGCAGCCCTCTGCCAAGCGGTGCGAATTGTGGGTTGCCGTTAGTGCGCCCACGATTTGCCGAGCTTGCGATTTGTGTTAGCCCCTGCGGGGCTATTTTGCATTTGAGCCTGTGGCTCTGCCTTGTTTCCGCACTTTCATGTGTGGAATTGGAGCGTCAGCGACTATATTTCTCTATATCGCTTTCGGCTCCAAGCTCTGCGCCCATCCCTATGGATATGATACAAGAAAAAAATCAAAAAGTCAATGAATCGAAAATCAGGCATTCGTCAAAATGACAGTTGCGGGTTTCTATGCTCTCAGAGTATCGTAACCCCCTCATAACTGCACGTTTCTGAAAATTCGGTTGCTCCGATTTCTGGCATTGTTGAGAAAAGTTTGTCTGGTATGCGAATAGATTTTTTATAGAATTGCGCGCTATAATTGAAGTATCGTGAGAGGATCAATGAACTTCGGTTCATCGAATATGTGAAAAAATAAAACGAAGGTGAGGTGATTCCCATAGCACTCTATTCTGAAAAGATTGCTGACAATGATCGCAAGATCGAACAGCTCTCCAAGAACATCAAGCGTGATACTGAGAAGCGTAAGAAGCTCATGGAGGAGAACGCTCGTCTGAGCTATCAGGCGATCTGTGAGCAGTACAACTGCACGGGGCAGGACTTGCTCGATATTCTCAGCAGAGAACATCAGCAGGCGGAGATGCTCCAGACAAGTGGTCTGAGCGATTCGGACATTGCGGAGCTTGCAGGCAGCGGTCGCTCGTCTGAGGACAGCGATGACATTGCGTTCTACGATAAGCAGGACAGCGATTAGACTTAAAATGCCTGAACGGTTTCCGTAAATTTTCCCCGTGACTGCACGGGACGATTTTTTAGATGTAGACAGCAGGAAGTTTGAAAATGGAACGAGCTGTCGGAAAGGATAGTGTAGAACGAACGAGAACACATCTGTCGCAGAGAGAGAAAAGGCAGATAAGGTTATTACAACTGCAAAGGGTACGAAGATTTTTATTTCCTACCCGACAGATGTCTCCGATGTGGTGAAGCAGGAGAAGATCAACCACATTTATGACATTCTCACAAAGCACAAATCGGAATAATTTTGCAAAACCACTTGCAATGACACAGCCGATTTGCGCTATACTGAATACATAGCAAAATCGGCTGTCGATTGCATAAATCGGAGGTCGATAAACATGAAAAAGAAAGTAACAAACAACGGCGGAGTGACTGCGATCTATGTCCGCCGTTCCGTAGCGGACAGGGATAACAATTCGCTGTCCATTGAATCGCAGAAGGAGGACTGTATCAGATATGTAGGCGAGGACTGTGTGTATCGCCCGTATTGCGATAACGGATTTTCGGGAAAGGACACAGAACACCGTCCAGCATTTCAGCAGATGATGAGTGATGCCCGTGAAGGTCTTATCAGTCGTATCGTTGTAAAAAAGTATGACCGCTTTAGCCGTAATCTGCGTGACTATCTGAACGTAAGTGAGGAACTTGACAAGCTCGGCGTGACAGTTTACTCGCTCTCTGAGCCGTTCAATACGGAGACTAAGGAAGGGCGTATGATGCGAAACAATCTCCTGAACTTTGCGGAGTTTGAGAGAGAAACGATTGCAGGCAGAGTGGCAGATGCGTATGATACCAGAGGGCGTGAAACAGGTTTCTATCAGGGCGGTACAATGAGCTTCGGTTATACCACTCAGCGTATGACCGTGAATGGCAAGAAAGGCTCGGTGCTTGTCCCCTCGGAACAGGCTGATGCACTTCGCCTTGCATATCAAATGTATGCAGAGCCGTCAACCTCGCTCCGTGATATTCTCACATATTTTAAGGAGCATGAGGACGAGATCCACTATCTCCGCACTGACGAGTATGGCGGTAAGAATGGAAGTCACAGCGGAAAACTGAACGCTGGTTCATTGTCATCTATCCTGAAAAATCCGTTGTATGTCCGTGCTGATAAAGATGTGTACGCTTTCTTCCAGAGCCGTGGCTATGAGATCATAGATGAGGTCGAAGCCTATGACGGCGTTCACGGAGTTTTCATGCACGATAATACTGACGGCGGAAAATATGTCAAAGTCGGTTATCATGAGGGACTGGTTTCCTCGGAACTGTGGCTGAGAGTTCAGGACAAGAAAAGTACGAACAAGCGTTTTCAGACAAACAGGAAGGCGCTCAATTCATGGCTTGTAGGTATGCTGAAATGCAGGGAGTGCGGACTGTCTGTTATCATTGATATGCAAAAAAAGTCACCGACCAATATCCACAGATACCTCGCTGACAGCGGCTGGCTCACGATCGACAAGTGTGTTGCAAGAAAGTACAGCATCAGAATTGACGATATTGAGGAGAGCGTCTACGCAGCAATGTGTGAGAGATTACAGCAGATTGAAATTGCCCATAAGCAAAAAGAAGCTCCCGATATGGAAGTCGAGAGCATTAAGGGCGATATTCTGAAACTGGACACCGAGATCCGTTCCCTCATGGACAGAATGGCAGAAGCCGATGATGTGGTGTTTGCCTACATTCAGCAGAGGATCAAAGAATTGCACTCACGCAAATCTGAACTTGAACGCAAATTGCAGACAAAGGCTCGTAAGCGAAAGGCTATCGACACAAAGCCGTTGGTTGAACCGCTTGTAATGTGGGATAGCCTGACAGTGCAGGAGAAACACGATGTTGCCGCTGAGATGATCGAGGTCGTTTACATCTCACATCACAGCGAGGACATTGAGATCAGATTTGGCATTTGATAATGCCGTAAAATAGGTATTTTTATGAAGTCGTAAAGTGCGCGAGAAGCAGGACGTTATGAGTTTTGTATATGTGACGGAAGCTTAAGAGCAGTGAGGAGAATTTTGATTCCGCCGCAGTCAACGTTGGGTGCAGTGAGAAGCAGGGAAATCACCTGTTTTATAGTTGATTTTTCGGCGGCGATGTGGTATAATAGCAAAAAAGAGGAGATTTTCCGGAAATAATTATCAAGGAGGCGGGGGTTCTATGAACATTAAGAAAATTTTTAGCTTCATTACTTCGGCGGTGCTGATGTTTAGCTGCACGCTGCCATATGTAATGGAAACTAAATCTGCTGCGGCGGTGGAAAACACAGATCCAACCACATCTATGGAGGGTGAACCTGAACTTATTGCAGATTCGTCTGTGGGCAGTTTTATCACCAATGCTATGAAGTCGGAAGATATCGTAGAAGCAGGTGAACAGGAGTCGGAAGTACAATACAGCGGTGATTACGGCATTGAAGACATCACTTATGATCCCGACACAAACACACTTACACTCACCACATGGCAGATACAAAACTGTAAAGCCGTTGTGGGATTCTACTCTGATGACGGAAAACGTATGTACACATCGCAAGAGGTGGATATTTCAGAAGGTGACGAGATCACAGCATTTAATCCGGAAAACAGTAAACTACCCGAAAATTTCCTCGTAAAAGCTTATCTTATCAACGATCTGCTCATGCCGCTTTGCAATTGCTATGTTTACAACAAGATGACTAAGGAAATGCAGGAAATATTGGCTAAAACAGTCGATGATTTCGACCCTTCACTTGTGGTGCAGATCGACGAAACGGACGACACCAATAATTTCTATGTCTTAAATGATAATACCATACTGATAGACAGCACTGCGGACGTGAATACTATCGTATCAGCTGATTTTGAGACAGGTACATATGTATTCACAAATATAGATGACAGCATGCGAGCTCTTGCCGCAGGCGATGTTTTCAGTGCGGCTACCGATGAGGGTGTAATTGCGGCTGAAATTGTCACAATCACCATTGACGGCGACACGGCGACGATAGTCGGCACGTCTGATGAAGAAGAGCTTTTCCAGTTTATAAAAATAGACACATCTGAAATGGACCCGTCGCTGTTTGACGGATACACTCTGGATATGAGTCAGGCAGATGAGAGCGTTTCTCTGTCGGACAAGAGCTTTGACGAGACTCCCATTCCCGAAGATGAGGATACGGATACAGAAGCCGACGAAGAAAGCGGTCAGGCGAAAGCCGAGCAATCTTACATGGCAGGAATGAGCGAAGTTCCGGTCGGTGACAGCCTTAAAGGGGAAGAACAGGCGACTATCAGCCTCAAAGCAGAACCTACCTTTACTATTGCAGAAAAAAAGAAAGAAGGCGAGGTGGTACTTGGCGGCGCAAGCGCTAAAGTCACCGCTAAGGTCAACTGCGTCTTATCTGTGCCCATAGAGATCAAAGCGGAATTCTATTGGTCCTTGGGATATTCTTCTTTTGAATTGAAAGCCGGATATGCCATAAAGGTAAAGGGCTCTGCGACTCTCAAAGGTGAACTTAAGATCCCGCTCGCAGTGATAGATTTTCCTGTCGCAGGTGTGCTTCACTTAAGCTTGACTCCGAAATTTGTTGTAGAGGGCAGCGTTGAGGTGTCACTTACATACCAAAAATCATTCAGTGCCGGCTTCAAATGGGATACGAACACATGGGCGCTCAATAAGTGTGACGGCTTAAAGCTAAAGGTTGAGGACAAACTGGAATTAAAGCTGGAAGCAAAAGTTTTCATAGGGCTTGAATTGGAATTCAGCGGTTACATTATAAGCGAAAAAACCTGCTCTGTCAAATTTCCGCTGGACATAGGAGTTCAAGTCAAAGCAACGCTGCCTATCGCATTTTTGAAGCTCACTGACACTAATGGAATTCAGTCGAGTGAAGGGGCGTTTCTGCGTGTTGTTGAAGCTAATACCGAGGAATATCCCGACACACTATATAACTGCGATGCTTTCGTGGAGATAGATGTGGATTTTCAGGTCAAGCTTAGCGCTGAGTTGAAGATTGCGGATTATGACTGGAATCCGTGGAGAAACAAAATGAAGCTAAAGGCGGATCTGTTTGAATATACAACGAGTATAGGCAAGTTCTACTTTGTGGTATATCCCGACAGCGAAACAGGGCAGAGAAAGGTCGAATTTGGAAGCTGGGACGATCTTAAGGGCAAGGATTTTATCTGCTATAAAACGACAGTCAAGGTGTATGATAAGGATAAACAGCCGCTCAGCGGGGCATCGCTCAATGATAATGATGTTACCACAGACGCAAGCGGAGAAGTTATATACTATCTCTCACCGGGATTGTATAGATTCAACTGTAGTTATAATGGTGAGACGCGCAATAACGCCATTAGGATAATCAACGAAAAGAGAACGGTCACCTTTGTTATGGGCGGCGGCTCATCTAACCCCGGCGACAATGACGACCCCACCGACCCCGGCGACACATATACCCCCGAAGAACAGGCGTCCCTGCAATATCTTTATTGGAATGAAAATGATGAGGGCGGAATCACGATCGATTGTTGTAAGTCATCGGCTGTTGAAATAACTATCCCGAGGGAAATTGACGGTAAGACAGTGACGAGCATTACAGGTTATGCTTTCCAAGGCTGTAAGAGCCTTACCGACATCACCATACCGAATAGCGTGACGAGCATTGAAGATTTTGCTTTCAGCGACTGTACCAGTCTCACCTCTATCACCATACCGGATAGTGTAACGTACATTGGAGCATATGCTTTCGGAGACTGCACCAACCTTGAATCAATAACCATACTGAATCCGGATTGTGAGATATTTTATGACTCTCTTCCTATAAATAACGGCACAATCTACGGCTATGCCAACTCCACCGCGCAGGCATACGCCGAAAAGTACGGATATAATTTTGTGTCTATCGGCGAAGCCTCGGCGGTAAATACCGCAGCAAGCTTTATGCCTGTCATGAATGCGGCAGGCGCGTCAGATGTGGAATGCACATTTACGCAGGAGGTCGCTGTACCGGATATCTACAATTTCTACGTGTTTGCAGACGAAAACGCAGATGACATTTTAGCCGCTGATAATCTGCTTTACATGACGCAGGTTGAGGTGACAGCGGATTCGCTCACCGTCGAAATACCGTATATCCTCGACGGCGACTACCCCGATAAGGCGGAAAAGCTCGTGCGGTTTGAATCGGCGGATAGCGGTCTTGTCTTTGATGAAACGTCGGAAGATGATACCGTTTCGCTCATCGACTATGCGGGCTCGGCAGCAGATGTTGCTATCCCTGAACAGGCAGGCGGAAAGAGCGTGACAAGTATCGCAGGCGGAGCATTTAACGGCTGCACCGGCATTGTTTCGGTTACTGTTCCGGCGAGTGTGACCAGCATCGGAGAGAGCGCGTTCGCGGACTGTGAAAGCCTTAGCTCTATAACAATATCAAACCCGGACTGTGAGATATTCGACTCTGCGTATACGATATGTAACGGCTATGACGATGAGGTCGGCGAGTATTACTTCAACGGTACTATCTGCGGCTATGAAAATTCGACTGCACAGCAATACGCCGAAAAGTACGGATATAATTTTGAATCTCTCGGCGAAGCTCCTGCTGAGCCGCTCCTCGGCGACGTCGACGGAAATGATGTTGTTGACGGGCGCGATGCCTCAATGGTGCTCACTCATTATGCTCTCACATCAACAAGTCAGGAGGGAATTATTACAGACGCTCAGGCTCTGCTCAACGCCGACTGGGACCGGAACGATGTCATCGACGGCAGGGACGCTTCTGCAATACTGACCTACTACGCAGAGCAGTCGGTACAAAAATAATTGAATACGGCACGTGTCAAACTGTGCCAATGAAAAAGCTGATACCTGCATAATTGTAAGTATCAGCTTTTGTTATATTCGGTTTTGATTCGGATCTCTGCGTTAAGGATACTTGAAAACTTATACGTTCTATGGTATAATGTGTAAAGATTGAACGATACTAACCACAGTAATATGTGAGGGAACAAGTATGAAACGTGAAGATATACGGAAAATGGCTCATGACATCATTGAAAGCGGTGCTGTTGAGTCGGACTATATAGAATACAAGAGATCTGCCGAAACAAGAGGCAGCATACTCAAGACCGCCTGTGCATTCTGTAATAACTATATGAACCGTGAAATCGGACTTATCTTTATCGGCGTAGAGGAAGTCAACGACGAGGAAAACGGTATCAAAGCAATCCCTATGCGCCCTATATCAGGCATCGACATGGGCAATATTGAACCAACAGAAAACGCTTTAAAATCGTTGCTTTCAAACATTACCCCCGTTCCTAAATATCAGCTTATCCAAGATGAAATAGATAGTAGAACATTTATTATTATCGCCGTTGAGCCCGGCAGCGACGGTCCGTATGAGACTAAACAGCAGGCTGAAACCGATAAGTCTATAAAACTGAAGCCCGGCAGGTATATTCGTGTCCGCCGCGATACAAGGCTTCCTAATAAACGAGAGGAATTCGAACTGCTTAAAAAGTTTGCGGATTTTCATTTTTCCTCTGAACTGAACGAAACCGCAACCATTGACGATCTCAATTATGAATACATGAAGGAATATCTCATAGCTACCAATGCAAAACCCGATATTCGCTCCATGCCCAAGGTTGATATGGCACAAGCAATGGGGCTTATCAGCAAAAACGATTACAGCGGTTATCGTGCCAAGAACTTCGCTGTTCTGATGTTTGCGGATAAGCCGCAGGAGTTCATTCCTTATGCTCGAGTTGAGGTCATCCGTGAGGCAGTAGGCACCGACAAAATGGTATCACAGGTGTTTGACGGTCCGATATGGATACAAGCCAAGCGTGTCATTGATTACTTTAGCGAGACAATAATGTCTGCATATACAGTTCGTGAGCCCGACCGTGTCGGACATCGAATGGTCTACAATTATCCGCTTGCAATGTTCTCTGAGCTTGCCACCAACTGCATACTTCATAAGGAATATAGCAGAAAAGAATACATCGGCATTTACATCTACAAGGATCATATTTCGTTTATCAATCATAACAGACCTGTTCCGCCTGTTACAATTGAAGCTATGAATAATGATACTGAGTTCCGTGACCGAGTGTATCTCAACCCTGAGTTGAAGGAGATGTTCTTCTCCCTTGATCTGATAGAGTCATACGGTTCGGGTATACGCAGAGCAAAAAACGCTATGAAGGAGAATGGTTCTCCCGAACTCGTCTTTGAGCCGAGCAACGATACTGATGACTATACTATGGTTACAGCGTATATCAATGAGGAATTTGCAAGAATTCAGGCGGAGGAGAATGAAAAGAACAACCGACAAGAAAACCGACAAGAAAACCGACAAGAAATCGATATTGAAAAAGAAATCCTCTCTTGTTTAATAAACGATCCGAAAATTACAAGAGATAAACTTGCCAAAAAGCTTGGGGTTCCAATGCAAAAGGTAAAGTATCGCCTTGAAAAACTCCAACGAGAGGGAAAGATATCTCGTAAGGGTTCAACCAAATCTGGCGAATGGATCGTAACAGAATAGTTCAAGGAGAGGTGCTTACCAAGTAATTTGGCACTCGAAATGGCACTCTAAGTGGCACCCGAATGGCACTCGAAACGTAAGCCTCAAAGAAACGATTAACACCTCGATCTATAAGAAAAAAGCAGGGATAAACGCTCCTACTTTAGAATCATTAGCCCTGCTACATATTCATTGAACGTTGGTTTACTTTTCGGAGGACAATGCGCCACTTTTGGCACTTGTTTGGCACTTATTGGTACTAAAAACCGTCTGAAATCGCTTGAAGTTACTATAAATGAAGCTTCAAAAATCCGCGATTTACAGCCTTTTTCGCATTTTACTAAAAACTACTAAAATGATCGGGATTAATTCAATTCCCGTACGGGTCACCATTAATTGGTTACTGCAAATGGCTGATTTAAGCCATTTGCAGTTTTTTATTATTTTAACCAACTACCCGTAACCACTTACTGACCACTTATTACCACTTTTGACTATTTTCAGGTGTGCCGCAGAGTTCTGGCTCTGCGGTCATTTTTATGTCCCGAACTGCTCATCGCCGCGGTTCTGAACGTCGTATTTTACGCACTCCGCAGGCTGATGAGCGAACTTCAGAGCGTTGGTGATAGCCTCGCAGTTGCGAGCCCTCGCCTCCTGGAACATATGGGAATACAGGTTCAGAGTTGTTCCTACGACGCTGTGGCCCATATCAGCCGAGACCGCAACCACGTCCACTCCCTCGAATATAAGCAGACTCGCGTGCAGGTGACGCAGGGAATGAATATTTTTGAAGGGCACTCCCACACGTCCGCAGTAGCCCTTCAGCCACTCGAAGGGAGTCTGCGGATTCATGGGCTCGCCGTTCCACTTCGTGAACAGCCTGTCGTTCTCCACCCACTTCGTCCCGAGCCGTCGTGCCTCGATGGTCTGCTCCGTTCTGAACCGCCTCAGCAGTTCCATTATTATCCCGGGCATTTTCGATACACGCTTGGAGCTCCGCGTCTTGGTGGTGTCCGTGTATATTCCCTTCTCCGCGGTGTACTGCGAGGTTCGTCTGACGTGGATGAGGTCATTTTCAAAGTCTATGTCCTTCCACTCAAGTCCCAGCATCTCACTGCGGCGGAATCCGCTGTATATTGCAAGCATAAGGTAGAGCTGATACTTCATCGGCTCGTTGTCCAGATTTGCGAACAGCGTCCTCACCTCGTCCAGCGTGAATATCTCCTTTTCGAGCTGCTCCTGCTTTGGCACGAACACTCGTCTGCACGGATTGTCGCTGAGCATACCCATTCGTATCGCATATGTAAACACGTCGCTGATGAAGCTCAGGTGGTGGACCGCTGTCTTGCGCGAGAGCGGTTTACCTGTGGTCTCATTCCTGCCGTTTATCATCATGTCTGTGATGAAACGCTGAATGTCGCGCGCAGTTATCTTGTCGATCCGCTTGTGTCCCAGAGCAGGATATACACGCTTGGTGAGCTGTTTCATTCTTGCGTAGGAAGTCGGTCTGAGGGTGATCTTCGCGTACTCCTCGAACCACTGCTCCGCAAATCGCTGGAACTTTATCGCCGAGGTTATCTGTCCCCTCATACACTCTTCCTCGAACAGCACCGCCATTTTGTTGACTTCCCTCTCTATCTGCCGTGGAGTCATTCCGGGCTCTGGATAGTAGCTCCTGTACTGATTGTGCTGCTTGCCGTCGACTCCGTAACCGCAGGAGACTCTTATTTCATACGAACCGTTTTTTCTTTTTCTGATAGCCGCCATATATAAAACCTCCGTTCAATAATACGGCGCGTTTCTACCAAGGACATCATACCACAACGCGGCAGAAAAGTCCAGCGGAAACGCGCCTTTTTGCACTATTTATTTACGCAGTCTCGCCACGCAGATACCTGAGGAACAAGTCCTTGTTGATGAGATATTTCTTGCCAGCCATGATGTGCGGCACCTGGTCGTTTATGCACATCTGACGGACTCTGTATTCTGTCAGCCCCTCCACCAGTGCAGCCGCTTCCTTTATGGTCAGCATAACTATTCTTTCCTCGTTGTTTTCACCCATTCTATTCTCCTTTCGCCGAACGTCAGTCCTCACGAATGAATGCTTCGGCCATTTTTCTCACCTCCGACAGGGTATAAGAAAACCGCCTTGTGTAAGGCGGTTTAGCCGGTATTAAAAATCATCTTCATCATCAGGATAAAGGTCAGGTAAGTGTGTATTTGTTGCTATTGCAGTTTTAATATCTTCGATGTAATCATCATAGTCTTCGTCCTCATATTCAAGGTCCATTATTCCGCCTACCCAATATCCAAACTTTTCTTCATATTCAGCGTACAGTTTCACAAGTTCTGCCGTCATTCTACCATGGTACATAGTATCACCTACTATAATAATAATTGGTCGTATAAATCCATGACAAGCCAGCCATGGT
>CALEPT010000250.1 GCA_937910385.1 uncultured Ruminococcus sp.
CATGAACAACCTTCTGGAAAAACCTTTCCAGGTTGCCGCAATGTATATGATTGATGTGGATAATTTTAAACATATTAATGATACTTACGGACACGCTGTCGGTGATAAGGCTATCAGCGACGTTGCGGAATGCATTAAGAAAATTGCGTCTGAAAAGATGGTTGCCGCAAGATACGGCGGAGATGAATTTATTTTATTTATCAGCAATCTTCAGAATAAGCAGGAAGCGGAAATGTATGCTGATAAACTGATTTCTTTGGTTGCTTCCTCTGATATTAATAAAATGCCTGAAATGAAGGAAAATCCAATTACTCTTAGTATTGGTATTGCCCTTTATCCTCAGGATTCAAAGAGTTATGATAAATTGCTCGTAAAATCTGACAGAGCATTGTATAAAGCGAAAAACCAGGGAAAGAACAGATATTCATTATAGACTGTCATATCTAGGGTAGGCACGAATCATGTTTATGACTTTTTCGGTCGTTAGATAGATGGCCTCGTCTGAAATCTGCTCAAAGAGCATTCCACCTGTGTCATAGTAAGCATATGTGCCGTCTTGAAAAAAGACTGTGTTCCTTACCTCCATTTTGTTTGAGTAGAACACCGATACTCCGCCGCTCTGATTCAAGTGATTGTCATCCCCTTATAAAAATGTTAGCTCGGCCGTGCTTCAACTATATTATACACGGGATCGCGTATAATTACAATAGTATCTGCAAGTTTTTGTTATCAAGCGAAAAGCATCGTTTTTTTGTTGCAAATTCTGCTGTATTATCCTATGTTTCAAAATCGTTCAAAGAATTCCTTGAGATTTTCGATGTCGGTTTCTTTGCTTTACGGTTTCTGCCACCGCCACCAAAGCATGATACAGCAGGCAGTATCTTGTCAATGTCTGTCCCGGTTGGTTTGATACCGCCGTCATGGAAAGTGCCCGCAACAAAAGCCCGTGTTTCACTTTCTTTGAGCTTTTCTTCTGTAATGATCTGAACGAGAGCTTTTTCAAGCTGTGCAATATCACCGAGCTTTTTGTATTCTACACCATTCGGACAAAGCTCTACAAGCAGCTTTTCAAGTTTTATCATGAAGTTCACCATTATAAATTATCTTCTAATGCATTTTCATCCTCAGTATTTTGAGATTCACCCTTCCGCAGTAAATCGATGATTCTTTTTGTCGCTCCATCTGATAATGAACTATAATCAACGTTGGATAAGATGGTATTGTAAAATTCCTTTACATCTTCATCATCCAATATCCATTTTACTTGCGAGTTGTTTTCTGCTGCATCACAAATCTCCTCAATTTGTGCTTCAGTCCAGCCGGTGTATTTGTTTAGCATTGCAATTATGCCATGTGTCGAAATAAAATTATGACTGAATGATAACCGTTCAATTAATTGTTGCTTTTCATTTTCAGTTGCAAGTTCAATATCATGAACATGGTCACATAAAAAAGCCGTTAAACTGGTATAAAAGTGAATATCCGCATTCTTTATTTCTTTCCATTCCTGGATCAAAAATGGATCCATTTTATCTTTGTATAGTAATGATTGATAGTCTTTATCCAAGCTGATAAAGTACAGATCTTCATTATCAGGAACAGATTGCAACAAACATTCCCAATTGATAGCGTCACCATATTTATTGTCTTTTCCTGGAGGATTACCTTTTTTATATCTTATAACGGCTCTATCAACAAACTCTTCACAAGGAATACAAGTTACGGATGCTAGTATTACCTTAATTGTATTATCAGCAGGAAGAGTATTGGTCGCAATGCAATCGTCAATATTCTTTCGCCATTTTTTAAATTCTGATAAAAGAGTTTGATAATCCACAGAAAACTGCTTGTAATTCGGAAAGCCTTTTGAAAAAGCCGGATACTGCATTGCTTTCATATCAAATGTTTTTAGTGCATCTTTAATTTTGGCTTCTCTGTTCCTTGTTATTTCTTCTTTTACCTGTTCTGTGAAATACAACGTAATAGATGTATTCAAATGATCTTTCAGTTTTTCAAATTCTGCCAAGTCATCATCTGAAAAATGATATAAAGATAGCCAAATATTCGTATCAATGAACAAGTGTATCATGGATAATTGTTCTCCCTAAATCGCCGCAGTAATGCGGTCATTTCTGCTCAATATGCTTATCGTCGTTCAGCTCGGCTTCAATTTCTTCGATCGTCGGCAGCGAACCCTTGAAATTTTCAGGTATCAGCTTGGACAGCTCATAGCTCGACACGCCGAGCGGTTGGGAAGTCGATTCAAGGGCGTACTGCGCCTCGATCTTATCCATAGACTTGCAGACAAGCAAGCCGATAGCCGGATTCTGCCAGTCGTCTTTGAGCTGATGATTGACCGCCACCACATAAGTGCCGAGCTGTCCTGCGAAAGACGGCTCAAACTCCGTGACCTTGACCTCAAGCACGACATAGCACCGCAAATTGATGTTGAAAAACAGCATATCAGCGAAGTTTTCCTTTTCACCGATCATCAAGCGGTATTCTCTGCCGACGAAGGAAAAACCGCTGCCAAGCTCCAGCAGGAATCTTGTAATGTTATCCATAAGAGCGTCTTTCAGCTCTTTTTCGTTATATTTCTCCGTGAGTGTCAGAAAATCGAAGTTATACGGGTCTTTCGTGATCGCCTGGGCGAGATCGCTCTGCACGTCAGGAAGCGTGATCTGAAAGTTGGTGACAGCCTTGCCCTGCCTGTCATACAGATCAGTATCAAGAAAATTGAGCAGTACCGCTCTGGACCAGTTGTTTTCGATAGTCTTATTCACATAAAACAACGCTTTTTGCTGATCGCTGCGGCATTTTCCGATAATTGCCACATGATGTCCCCAAGGAATGGAGAAAATGCTTTCACTGACATAGTCATTTGTCATCGGCAACTGCTTTTCAGCCATATCCGATTCCACAACAGCTTGTTGTGGAATTAAGGAATACAGTTCATAAAACCATACCATATATCTCAGGTTCGTTTCGGAGAATGATTTTACATTCGGAAGAAGCTCTTTCAGGTCAGAGCTTAATCTTTTGAAGAAGCCGGAACCATATCTGGCAGAAAGTCCCATCTGAGAAATATCTCTGCCGAGTGCCCAATAAAACTGTAGCATTTCGCTGTTAACTCGTACAGCTGCTTTGATTTGAGAGTTTCGGAACCGATCAGAAAGTTCTCCGCGCCAGTTCTGATAGCTTTCATCTATCTGTATAATGTTATTCATCATAAGTTGTAGCTCGCTTTCATTTAGTATACCAAAATATAGTTGCCAATATGCACTATAATTATAGCATAAATCACACAGCTAGTCAATCTGAAACGACGCTTTTGCATTGATACTTTGAACCCACTGGGTTCAAAGTTAATTTTCTTTTTCGGACTGGCTGTCATCTTCCTTTTTTCTCTTATGCGAAACTTGTTATTACTAAAATACCAAAAGCACAATAAATGCGTACCGATTTGGTAAAATGCCATTCTCAGCATTGACAAGAAATTACAAATATGATATAATATGATGGAATAAATATAGCCAATGTAACAAAACGGATCAAGTGATCCATTCCGTATATATGTTCAAAAATGATCAGAAGGGAGAAGTATGATATAGGTAATACTACATCATACAAAGTGCAATGAAGAATCATAAAAACTTTGGATTTATACTTCTTTGCGGAGTGTTTATTATTTCGATTGTGATGAGCATTCTGTTCCGCAGTAATTGGGCATCGCTGCTAATAAATATTGTTTTTACAGTAGTCATGTTTATCATATTATTGCTGTCTAAACGCCATATTGATCAATTTTCAGAGCTTATCTCTGCACTGAAAAACGGAACAGAATTCCTGAAGGCAAGAATGGATACAAAGCAGATTGACAGTAATGATATTTTTTCGACTAATATGAAATTAGCGAATCAGCTCAATGCGTACTATAATGACAATTCTGGCTTTGACGGTGATATTGCTGACTATATAAACGAGAGATTGCTGGACGAAGTAATCCACAAGCAAACAACAGAGCTTGCCGTCAGTGCTATGACAGGACTTGGCTTGCTCGGTACTTTTATCGGTCTGATCTTGGGCATTAAGAATCTCGATGTCAATCAGGAGCAACTGATGGAGAGTATCAAAACACTCATGAACGGCATGAAGACGGCTTTTCTTACTTCCATTTTTGGTGTGCTGTATTCTCTTGTGTTTAATTGGATCTATAAAAAACAATATAACGAAGGATTGTCAGCGCTGGATGAATTTTACGAAGTTTTTTATAGCAAGGTCGCTTCTAATCCGGATAACCGGAACATGAACCGTTTGCTCGAATATCAGGGGCAGATGGTTAATGGGCTGAATCAATTACCGGCTACTATTTCCACCGCGATTGCAGCAGAAATTGACAAAGTATTTGCGCCGACAATCAGTAAAATGGATCATCTCATGGAGCAATTCGTTTCTGTTGCTACAACCAATCAGCAGGAAGGGCTTGAAGTTCTTGTCCATTCATTTGTTGACAGCATGAACCGAATCCTCAATGATAAATTTGTGATGCTGGCGGAGACTTTAGATAAAACCTGTGAGATGCAAAATAAAAACTATGAGATGATGAATCAGGTCGTTGCGGAAACAACCGCACA
>CALEPT010000251.1 GCA_937910385.1 uncultured Ruminococcus sp.
TTTCACCTATGCACTTTTGGAGCCCTTTTTCTGCATTTCTATTTTACCATAAACAGCTTAACACGTCATTATAATTAGCTGGACATTTTAGAAAATACATAAGCAACAATTCAACAGCATTATTAAACTCTTCGGCATTAGGATTGCTACCATATGAGGCTAAAACATCAAGCCAGTCACTTGTATACCTGTTGTGCTTCGGGTCTGCTTTTAGTTCTTCCGCTTCAATAAGTTTAGGAACAGCTTGTTCAATTCTTTCGTTGATGATAATCAGCGAATCAATTGAAAAGAAAGGATAAAAACGCATAAAGAATTTTTCAAAAATATAAGGTTTACTTGATTTTAGTTTATCCCATACTTTTTTTAATTCTAATTTAATAAATCTAAAATTGTCTTCATCATAAAAATTGTTGGTCAATATATTAATAGA
The DNA here is from genome assembly GCA_937910385.1 of uncultured Ruminococcus sp. Lineage (GTDB taxonomy): Bacteria > Bacillota > Clostridia > Oscillospirales > Ruminococcaceae > Ruminococcus. The sequence continues at coordinate 431 of CALEPT010000251.1, forward strand.
TAGAACTGCCTGCTCTTCTGATTTCTCAAAGAATAGTTCTGTGAATCTAGATAAACTTATACTCTTCTTTTCTATAAAAACATAGTATAAAATAAAGTCCGATAAGCATTGATCAGAGTATTTAACACCTTTGTCTTTGTAAATATCTACTATTTCTATATCATGCAGCTTACGAATGCCGGATGTAAAATCATCTATAGTTATGTCACATCCTTCTAACAATTCCTTCATATTAGAGAGAAAATCAAGATTAATTCGTTTTATAAAAGCAGCTATGCCAGCGCATTTGAACAACTTTTCATCTATATCCTGTTCCTTGAGAAATGTTCCATAATAGTTTTTGTACAATTCAGAAATGTTATTAAGAGAAGATATACTATTAGTCTCATAAGCTAATTTTCCGGCTATAAATGCAATTCTTGGATTACCATTTGATAAGCTTGCTATCTTTTCAAGCGCCTGTGAATTTAAATCATAGCTTTCCGCTATCATTTTCTCTATTTCTGTATCTGTGAGTTTATCTATCTGAATTAGCTTATTTTTCATAACTGCGTCTGTCTTTGCAGAAACATCTTCTAACGCATATTTGCGTACAGTTATAATCAATTTGATACTATTTGACCTGTCTCTTAAAAATTCAAGGTATGTCTGCAAATTGCTGATCTGATTTGCATCATCGATAAGGATAATATATTGTCCGTTCTTTTTGAAAAAATAATTAAGATCATCCCAAAGTTTCTCGTTATTATTACGAATAATCCGAAACTGATATTCATTTTCTCTTGCATATTGTTCTGCTGCTTCTAATGCAAGACGTGTTTTTCCAATTCCTGCATCGCCAGAGAGCAACACAGTATTGTATTCAGAAAGCGCCGTTTTTATATCATTTGTTTCTTTTTGACGAAACATGAATGATGTATTCAAAGGAGCAGCTGTCGGTGCTTTATCATATTTCATCACAAACTCATCTTTTGTGAATATTTGATCGGTTGAAATATGCGAATCATTTTTAGCTAATTCCCCAATACGGGGATTATATATTCTATCGATTTTTTCGCTAATATCATTAAGCTTTGGTATCATCTCATTTGAAAGGATCACCGTAGCGAAAAGTAAATCATTATCTATTGACTCTGCATAGAAATCACGATATATATTCAAAATGCTCTGGATGAATAAATCGACTTGTTTTTTTGATTCACTATTCTTTGCATTAGAAAAATGGTGAACTTTAGCAATGATTGCTTCTTTGGCTGTTACTCTTTCATCATAACTTGTTCCAAAAAGATAATTATTTATTTCATTATTAATATTATTAAAGCAATCCAAAACGCCTTGCAAATCAAACTCATTTTCCAAATCAATTCTTTCAAAATCCTTCTTATAAAGAAAAAGAAACTCGTTAAGTCGTTTTTTTAATTGCCTTTCATCATTTTGGTTTTTCAGCTTGTCTTTAAACTTATCAAATCCAAATGATACGAACCACTCCGAAAATATTTCAATCAACATTTTTAATCACTCCCCATATTTGAAAACTAATTTGCTATCTGATTATTATCATAATAAAAGCAATATTGGGATTTTGTTTTTTAATTAACATCTGCTTTGATACACAAATTATGTTGTAACCATACAAAAACCTGAACGATCCCTAAAGACGCATTTCCCCTACGATTAATTCACATTAAGAATTATTTCTAATAAATTCTTATCATTCCTCCAATCAGGCAGCATTATCTGTAAAAGAGAGTAGAACTGTTTTGAATGATTAGGATGAATAAAATGACAGAACTCATGATACACCACATATTCAATGCAGTTCTTAGGAGCCTCGATCAATCGTTTATTAAGCGTTATTATACCTTTATTCGGCAGACAGCTGCCCCAACGTGAAGTCATATTGCGAAGTTTCAACTGCGGATAATCAACTCCATACGGAATGAATTTCTGATGAACTTCATGCATTATTTCGCTGAAGATGATATTGCACTGCTCATTCAGCCAGTTGTTGAGAAGGTTCTTTTTTCTGTTATAATAGTCGGGACGTCTTACGTGGATGTAAACATATATGCCGTCGGTATTTACATATTCCTCTGCATCTTTGATAATGCTTATCCGCATATTCTTTCCGAGAAGTGTAACATTTTCACCGCTGACATACTTCATTTCAACTTTAGGTATCTCATTGCTTTCAAAAGTATCAACAGCAGTTCTGATATACCTGCATTTGCTGATTACAAATGAATCTGCGATACTCTCAGCAACATTCTCAGGCGCTGAAACAAATATACTTCCATTATGACGTATTCTGAGATTTATGTTTTTGATATTCTTGCGCTCAAAAATGTATTCAATATCTCCGCACTCAGTTTTAACTTTTCTTGTTTCTGTTGACAGTACTTTCATTAAAACCTCCTGAGTGCAATGGTTTTAACATTGTCAATGATCTTATCCATAATCTCAAAGCTGAGATCCCAGTTATTATTGTCGCTGTAATCGTAAAGAAGATCATCAAGTGCATGGGATATCTTCTTGTGAATATCAATGTTTGAGGTCCAGTCAACTTTGCTGTATTCCTTTATGATGTCAGTTATATCCGCAGACAGGTCAGCTACTATATCTCTGTTTTCTGAAAGTGGTATTACTTCATCAAGTATCGCTGAAACAACTCCATAGAACGCCTGAGCATGAACATTGTCTTTAATTCTTTCAGGATACTTGAGTTCAGTTTTTCCGCTGCGGTACTCTTCCATGATCTTAGTCATCTTTTCAAGATATTCTGCTTCACTTATTACCTGCTTTTTGTACAGTTCAAGAGCTTCTTTTATTTTCTTTGAGAAATTATCATAATAAGCAGGGTTTTCATCATATTTTTCGGATATGCTTTTAGTCATTCTGGAACGAATGGCATCTGCCTTTGATCTTGCTGAGCCAAGTTCGTTCAGTTCCTTTTCAAGTCCATCTGAATCCAGAATATCAACCGGAGCTGTAACGATTTTTAAGCCTGTTACTGAAAGATTCTGATCAAGCAAATTCTGCATTATAGGCTCATATTCTTTATTGTCTATAGCATCGGCATAGCGGAGTTTTACAGACTTTCTGATCTTAGAGAACATGATGAATTCAGATTTATACTTATTTATCTCATCACTGGGTACAGCTTCGTAAGCCTTCTCGGAATTGACTACAATAGCAAGAGCTTTTCCGAATTTACAGAGAAGATTGTAGAAGTCATTACGAAGATCATCATCTTCCAGTTTATCCTCATATTCATTGGTATCATCCTTATTTCTGATTCCGACGAAAAGATCCCATAGCTGAGAATATGCTTCACGAAGTTCTCCTACAACTGTCATAACGTCAACGATAGCTCCTGAAAGATCAGTGCCTTCATAGTTTTCAAGACCTGCACCACTGTACATATTCATAGCAGTATCGAGTTTCTGAATAAGTCCTCGATAGTCAACAATGAGACCATAATCCTTGCCGTCATACAGTCTGTTTGTACGGGCGATAGCCTGAAGCAAGCCATGTTCTTTAAGTTCTTTATCAATATACAAAACCTGACACACAGGTGCATCAAAGCCGGTAAGCAGCTTACTGCAAACAATGAGGATATCAATGTCACCGTCACAGAATTTATTCTTGATAGTTTCTTCGTATGTATCAGCATCGCCATACTGTTTCATCATCTTGTTCCAGAAAGCAATGACTTTGTTATCTGTCTCGGACAGTATATCGTCTTCACCCTCACGCATATCGGGAGCTGATATAACAACAGCGCAGTTAAGACTTCCAAGCTGCTCAAATACTTCAAGATAACGAACAGCATCACGCTTGAAATTGGTTGCAAGCATCGCTTTCATACCTGTATTCTTTACGCTGTCTGTAAAGTGTTCTTCAATATCAAGAGCTATTCTGCGAATCCTCGCATCGGTAGAAGTCAGACGCTTGATGCTGCTCCATTTCTGCTTCAGGTCTTCACGTTCACGCTCGTTAAGACGGCGAGTAGTTTTCTCAAACCACAGGTCTATATTATCTTCATCGACTTTCTGATCTACGAAACGTCCCTCATAAATAAGCGGAACTATCGCCTTATCATCAACTGCATCCTTGATAGTATACTTATGGATATAGCCACCGCCGCCGAAACGTCCGACAGTAGATTTCTCCTTTTTCATCAGCGGAGTACCTGTAAAGCCTATGTAACATCCACAAGGGAATACTATTCGCATTTTAGTCGCAAGAGTACCATAGTTACTGCGGTGGCTTTCGTCTACAAGTACAAATATATTGCGGTCATTTATCTTAACTTTTTGATTTTCAGCAGTATTGAATTTATTGATTATCGTTGTCACAACATCAGCCTTATCGCTCTGTATCAGCTCGACAAGATGCTTTCCTGATGTGGCTTTTGCCGGTGATAGTCTGGTGTGTGCGAATGTCTTGGCTATTTGGTTATCAAGGTCTTTGCGGTCGGTAACTATAATAACTTTCGGGTGACAGCTTGTAAGTTCCATGAGGATATACTTTGCAAGCATTACCATTGTAAGGGACTTTCCGCTGCCCTGAGTGTGCCATATAACACCACTCTGACGGTTACCGTTCTCATCGTCGGTGTTGATAGTCTTTATTATCTTTCGGATAGCGAAAAACTGCTGATGTCGGCATATCTTCTTTATGTTCGCATCAAAGACAATGAAATACTTTGTAAGCTCCATAAGTCTATGCCGATCAAATAGCGATACAATATCCCTATCCTGTTGAGTGATACTGCGGTCGGTGATATGCTGTGAAAGCAGTCCGTCAAGCCACTCGGTATCTTCTTCTCGCCATACGTTCCAGAATTTCTTCGCAGTTCCTGTGGTCGCATATTTGAAGAAGTTTTTATTTGTTGCGGCGACGATCTGAGCGAACTTGAAAAGCTGCGGAGTGTATTCCTGTTTCTGATTGCGGATAGTCTGCTCAACTGCCTGTTCTACGGAGATTGTCGGGGCTTTGCACTCTATCACTGCAAATGGAATTCCGTTGACAAAGAGAACAATATCAGGACGGGTATCATGCTGACGGTCTGCGCTGTGGACTGTAAACTCCTCGGTAACATGAAAGACGTTCTTTGTAATATCGTCCCAGTCTATGTATTTCAGATTGAAATTCATAGTTCTGCCGTCGGGGAGAGTTTCGGGATAGCTTCGTCCAAGCATTATATCATTGTAGACCTTTTCACTGGACACAACAAGATTATCCGCCAACGGCTCGTCTATCTCATCGACTGCTCGCTCGATATTTTCGGCTGAAAACTTGTATTCGGTATCTCCGAATGTATAGCTGTTCAGTTTTTCAAGCTGTGAGCGGAGGATATCTTTGAGAATAACGTTGTAAAGTCCGCCACGCTGAGCCTCGCACTCTTCGGGGGATATGTATGTATACTTCAGCTTTTTCAGCAATTCGATCGCAGGGTATTTGCTTATGTTGTCTTCGAGGTATGCGTCGGTTTTCATGGTGTCACCGCCTTTTGACTATTCTGTCTTGAAATACTATCAAATGAATAAACTCTCATTTTGATGTTCTCTTTAGGGATTACTGTTTGTTCATTAACGTAGATAACTGCATTGTTATTATTAATATCTATTTTCTCAACTACAAATATATTTTTATCTTGTGCAGTGACGGCATAATCATTGTTTTCAATTTGAATTATAGGCACATGTACTTTAAGATTTTCAGCATCTTGTACTCCTTGCTCATGTTCCATAAAAATAAAGCAAATAAAAATAACAATCATAAATACACAGCCTCGAAAAATAAACTTATTTGAAAGATAAAATCTTACACCAAGCTTACCTATTTTTCTAATTGGGAACATTGGAAGTTCATAATCATTATCTTCTAAATGGGTTAATATTCTCTTGATATTCTTTTCTTTGTCTATACCTGCAAGCATATATACAGAAAATGCTATAAACAATCCTGATATAAGAATCACACTCAAAAAGAACATTGATGATTTCTTGTTTATATCTCCTTGTTTTAAATATGCGATATACATAACAATACCCCATATGGTTTCAAGGAGAAAAAAGTAACCAACTACCTGTATCCAAGCACTAATACTCGCTTGCTTGCACCACTTTTTTATTTCTTTATATGTTTCTAAATTCAATTTGATATCGTAATCGCCATTTGGCTCTTTTTTCTTGCTTTGTTTTTTATTCTTTTTCTTAGTAACAACCTTAGATTTGTTGAATTTATATTCATTCTCCTTCAGAATAGTTTTGATTGTTTTAATAGAATATTTATGCTTTTTAAATGTGCTCATTGTTTCATTCATCAACCCCATATAAATCATTCCTGAGACTAATAAGGCGAAGGACAAAGCAATATCTTCCAACCAATATGTTCCCGGAGCAGAAACAAGCTTCGGATCAATATTCCAATAATTTAAGTATGCGATATGATACAGGTAAGAGCCAATTTTTAATATCATCGATATAATCGCAATCAAAGCTGAAACAACAGCAATCAAAACAGAAGTATTCTTTTTCAGGTATTCATATATAGAATAATTATCTTTTTTTGACTTTGTACTTTCTTCTGTGGTAACGGTCGTGTTATTCTCGAGAATATCGTCGTTCATATACACCTAACCTTTCCTGTAAGCAATAATTGCTTATTGACTTATAATACTGTGAGCAATTTTTCGTTTTCTTTTATCCGTCGGGGATAATGCCACTGTTTACGGCGGATATGCATTTTTGTTTCTTCATTCATTCTATTGTATCTTTTACTTCCTTTATCTGCTCATTAGATACATTTGAGTTCAGAAATTGCTTAAAGAAGTCCTTTAAAAGTGTATCTTTTTGATCTCTAAGAAAAACATATGCAGGTATATTATTAGTAAAAGCTATTAATTGCTGAACCATGTATTCGTATGTCATTTGTACATATGGTGTTCTACTGTTTTTGAAATTGAGACCACCTTGTAGGCAATTGCACCATCTTATATATTGTGCATATTTTTGATCTGTATCTTGTAAACAATGCTGAATCTCTCTATCATTCCTATATTTGGTTTTACCGTGTAGGTAGTCCATAGCGCTTCTAATTTCTTTATAATTATCGTTGTACTGTTTTATATCATCACGAATATCTTTTGCTTTATGATAGCTTTCCAATACTTCATAAAGCTGCTCGTAAATATTATTCTCCATTATAACCCAAGCTCCTTCAACATCTCATCCATCTTCGCCTGCACCTCAGCGATTTCCTTTTCTGTTGCGGCAATATCAGCCTTTACAACATCAATATCAATGGGGGCTTCTTCCTCGAAAGTATCAACATAACGGGGAATATTGAGGTTATAGTCATTTTCGACGATCTCACTCTTTTCGGCAACATAGCTGTATTTATCCACGACTTCACGCTTGCGGTAAGTCTCAATGATACGCTCTATATCGCTGTCACGGAGAATGTTCTGGTTCTTGCCTTTCTCGAAATTGCCGTCACAGCTTGCATCAATGAACAGCACATCAGATTTACTGCGGTTTTTCTTGAATACAAGAATGCAGGCAGGTATACCCGTACCGTAGAACAGGTTTGCAGGCAGACCGATAACAGCGTCAAGCAGATTAAACTCTATTATTTCCTTTCTGATCTTGCCCTCGCTTGCCCCTCTGAAAAGCACACCGTGAGGCAGAACAACTGCCATGCGTCCGCCGTTTTCGTCAAGGCTGTGGAGCATATGCAGAACAAAGGCATAATCGCCCTTGGAAGTCGGAGGAACTCCCCATGCAAAGCGTCCGAAGGGGTCAAGTGAAGCGTTCATCTTCTCTTTTTTCTTGTCCTCGCCGCTGAGTCCCGAAAGAAAACCGCTGTCCCACTTATCGAGAGAGAATGGCGGATTTGCCACAACGCACTGGAACTTCATCAGCTTATCTTCTTTGATATTCTGCGGATTTGCAAGGGTATCGCCCTGCCAGATTACAGCATCATCAACACCGTGGAGGAACATATTCATCTTACACAGCGCCCATGTCTGGTTGTTGACTTCCTGACCGTAAACGGCAGCTTTGTGGGACTGCACTTTATTGTACGCTTTAAGGAGCAAACCGCCGCTTCCGCAGGTAGGATCGTAGATACGCTCATTTTCCTGCGGCGAAACAAGCTCAGCAACGAGCTTTGAGACCTGACTTGGGGTAAAGAATTCTCCGCCCTTTTTGCCTGCATCGGAAGCAAAGTTAGCTATCATGTACTCATAAGCGTCACCGATAATATCAGCGCTGTCCAACTGCGTAGGGCGGAGGTCAAGCTCATGGAAATCCTCAAGAAGATTGCGGAGAATAGCGTTCTTGTCCTTAGTCTCGCCGAAATCAACAGTGGAGTTGAAGTCAATAGCACGGAACACGTTGCGGAGCTTCTCGCTGTTGTTATTTTCGATCTCGGCAAGGGCAACATTTATCTTCTGACCGATCTCATTATCGGTGCGGTTGTCGTAGAGATAATCGAAAGTGGAAGTCTCGGTCAGAGTGAAACGCTCATTACGCATAGCACGCTCAACACGGCGCTCGTCGCCCTTGTATTCCTCGATATACTTAGCTTTTGTCTCGTTGTAAACGTCATTCAGGTACTTGACAAAGAGCATGGCAAGTACGTAGTCCTTGTAACGGGAGCTGTCTATCTTGTTTCTGAAGCTGTCGCAGGCACTCCAGAGTACCTTTTCTATATCGTTTTTAGTAGTCATTATTATTTACCTCACTGTATTTATTTCGTTCTTACTATGCCTGTAAGCAATAATTGAATAAGGGCTTTTTTCTTTTGTTTTTCCTGTTCTGACTTACGCTGATGAAGGGTGATAAGATTGTCAAGCTGGGAAAAATATGCTCCGATTGTCCTCTGTTCCTCTATTGTTTTAGGCATCATAAGCTCCATACTTGCCATTTGTTTGCCAGATACCTCTACAAAAGTTGAGCCAGCGCCCTTTATTTCTCCGTATCTTTTTAGTTCCTCTGTCCTTGAAAAAATGAAGTATGAATCAAGCATATTTTCATGGGGAACGATTGATTGAAAACCTTGATTAGTGCAGCCTTCCTTGCGTAAAATCGCTGTTTTTCCGATTCCTGCACGAGAAGTAAATAGCACTGTTCCGACTGGTAACATTTTAGCGGAACTATTCTCATACCCTTGTTGAGTAATTTTTCTTTCACTTGAAGCAACATAAATTTGTTCGGCAATTTCAGCAGGAGCGTACCAATCAATATCACCGTCCCAATATTCAGAATTTGAGGTGCTGGGTGTTCCACCGCCTACAATATCAGCGAGTTCGCCTAACTTACGCTGTTCCCAAGGATCAGTAAATCCTTTAAACCTTAGTTCGGGATATTTACTGCCTTTATTCGGAAACATCTTTTGCAGATAGGCTTTTTTCAGTTCTTTCAACTGTTCTATCTTCTTTTCCTGCAATTCTATCAGCTTGTCCTGCGTGGAGAGTATCTCCGCTATCTTTTGCTGTTCGGGGAGTGGGGGGATTGCGTAGATTAGATTTCCAAGTTTTTTCAGTGATAAAACTTGCTGAGCCGTTCCTTCCACAAAAGGCATAAAACGATGATATATAGAAAAATTGAGCAATTCCAACATAAATGTTGTATCAACTTTCTTTTTAAAAGAAAAGACAGGATAAAAGTAACTGATTATTCCTTTATCTATAATCGTATTCTTGTTAAACACAAATCTTCCGTCATCTGTTCGACTTCTAAACGTTAAATATCCGTAAGGAATAATATTGTAGCCTGTATTATTCTCTGTTGTTACTTGTCTATCTTTAAAATAATCTGTTTGTAACATTAAACCTTTTCTTGAAGATGTTAAGACAGGATATTGATTGTTTTCTGTGCTTTTTTCTTTATATTCAACTAAATATTTGCCTATTTGCTCAACTTCCCACTCCACAGGCACAATACCGACTTTCGTTTTCTTGTAGCCTTCGGGGATAATGCCGCTGTTTATGGCGGCTATGCGCTCTTTTATCTCTTTATCCATACTTCTCACATCCTGTTTACCTTATTTATCAGCGCCTTGTAATAGGCTTCTTTCTGCCTTATCTGCCTTTCCAGCAGAACTATTTCCTGTCGGGACATATTATAAAGCTCAACCACCTGCCGCTGACGTTCAAGGGGCGGCAGTTTTATCTCAGTCTCACCGACCATAGTGGGCTTTATCTGTTTCAGCATACCCGTACAGCTCATGCGGAATGCCTTTTTTATGCGGTCTTTGTTCAGATACCACGCTATATACTGCGGCAGAGCCTTCGTTATATCTACTCTCACCACAACAAAATGCGACGGTATGACCAGTCCTGCGTATTCCTCTGTGATATATGCCGCCGTGTACGGCTCGGAAGTCTTGACAACTATGTCTCCCACTTGCGTGAGATAGTTCGGCGAGAGCTCCTCCGAAGCGTAAAATGGTATCGTTTCATCTGTATTTATAGTACCGTCGTCATTGACGGCTTTAAGATTCAGCTGACGGTATTCCCAGCTTTTATCGGTAGTTTTGGCTTCTTTCCGTGACAGAACAAGACCTGTTTTCACGGCAGCCAGTTTGGTTAGTTCCATAAAGCCTCCTAAATATTTCGTTATGTACATTATGTAACTCTTTGAGGATAGTATAGCATATATGTCAGAAGATGTCAAGGTTTTTGGAGGTTATTTTTTGTTATGTGTAAAATGTTACTCGTTGTGAGGATGAAAAAATCCCCCTGAACCATAGTAGTTCAGGGGGACTGTTATTAACATCAGTTATCCGCATATACGAACTTCAACATTGATATCTTCCCATATTTTGGATTTTATCGTTTGTCCGTTCGCGGCTCTGAAAGCCTTTGCTTCTTCCAATGCACATTAACTCTAACGAGTCAAACTTACCTCTTATCTGCGATAGCAGCCTGAGCAGCAACCAGTGAAAAATGAAGTATCGCTAGTAATGCTCTGCTACATTGCTATGCCACAAACACTCCTTCAGCATAATTATTGTCTTAAGTTTTGTATCTGTTTCTGTAATCCTGCTGGGCAGCTTTCGTATGACAATCCGTGTGATTTTCATGGCATTTGTGTGATTTTTTCTGCATTTTGAAGTGCAAATACAAATCTTCAAACACATTTGAAATATAAGAAAACCGCCTGAATATCGGCATAAATCCGGTATTCTGGCGGTTTATTGTCTGGAGCTTGTGACGGGACTCGAACCTGCGACCTCATATTACAATAAAGCAAAGATCCCGATACAACTGTATCGGGATTCATTGTCCTATTCGGTTTGATTTAGTATTCTGCGTTAAAGACATCTTACATCAGAAAGGGTTCCCCCGATAATTGTGTATAATCTTCTATATAGGTATTACGGTTAAATCCGCAGCCGTTTTTTACTTCCCGAAAACTATCTCGCTGATGTGCCGCAAAGGCAGTTTTATCAGTTAGCTGAGATAGTGATATTATATGTATCGCCGCTGCCCTGAGAAACATTTATCGTAACGCCGGGGGCAACAGTTTCCTTGCCGTTTGAATCGTACCAGCCAAAGCCGGAGGTCGAGCTGTTTATAACAGAGCCCGAGGTGAATGGTCCGTTGCCGTCGTTGACAAGGCGAAGCAGTCTCCTGCCGTCCGAGCCATTGGGATTTTCCTCTGTACCGTTCGCATAGGTGTAATACTTCCACCAGCCGTTGTCGGAAACCTCGGAAGAGATGTGGAAGATACGCACGCCGCTCTTTACCCCCTTCCACCATGCAGAATTGGCATTGTTTCCGCCGGCAGAGTTGTATTCAATGATGAAATATTCCGATTTATAGCCGCTTGCAAGATTATTGTTATAAGGGATTATAACGCAGTTTCCGTCGTCTGTCTGGGCATTATTGAGCGTGTAGGTCTGAGTTCCCATAGAGGTATTGTATACGCTGACCTGATCCTCCTTATACCAGCCGAGGACAAGCTTCGAGAATGCACCAAAATCCGAAAGCGCATCATCCATAAGCTCTGTTCCTGCTGAGCCGTGGAATCCCCAGTAATCACCGTTTACTTCCTGATAGAGATAGTAGTCGGGCAGACCCATGCAGTGCCCCATTTCATGGCAGTAGCTGCTGATAAAGTCGGTATAGTTGGAAGAGCTGGCTACCTGCGCATTACCCGTGATTATGTGACCTACCTTTACGCCGTCAACTGTATAGTTGGTAGCTCCGGAAGCTCCTGCGCATGGCCACCAGTAATTCTCATCAGCGGACGAGGGAACTGTAAAGAGCGTGCAGTCAACATATCCGTCATTATCCTTGTCATAATCGCTGAAATCCACCTGATCCTTGAAAGCCTCATAGCATTCCTTGGTGAGCTTCACCTTGTCATTATCGTATGAGGAATGGTTCTCCTTCGTGGTATATCGGAACACCTTTCCGGTAAGATTCATCTCGCCCTTTGAAGAGCGTTCAAAAAATGCTGAATAGCTTTCAAACGGATAGTTTCTGTCGGAGGTATTCTCAGGACCAAAAGCGATCTTTTCTATTTCGCTCTCGGAAGGAGCATAGCTGTACTGACAATCCGGGAAATCCACATAAAAGATAACAAGAGCCGCATCTCCCTGTGAAGGAAGAGAAGCGTCGAGCTCCTTTATGGAAGCGTCTATGAAGTTTGCACTGCCCGTTGTTGTGGTTGTTGTTGTTTCAGAAATAGTTGTCGTAGTAGTTGTTGTTGTGGTAGTAGTGGTAGTAGTGGTGGTCTCTTCCTCGCCGTATATAGGATCAAGCTCGCGTGTGCCAAGAAGATATTTTCTGAGAATTACCATATCGAAGGAATTTATCTTTCCATCGAAGTTCATATCTGCATTATAGCTTGCATTCTCGTCGATATTACCTTTTCCGGAAAGGAAGTTCGCAAGGATTACAAGGTCGGCAGCACTGACAGTGCTATCATGATTGATATCGCCCATGTACCCGAGGATCGGACGTTCGGCATTTGAAACGAAAGGTACTGCCGATACAAGCATTGAAATTGAGGCGGCGACTGATATCACCTTGGCTGCGAATGATTTTTTCTTCATGGTAAAAACTCCTTCTTTATTTATTCAGCCGCCGCCGCAGAACTTCAGAGGGAATCCGCAAGCGCCGGCAGTTTTTATAATTTATATATATATCGAAACAATTCGTTCATACTTTTTATGATATTAAGAATGCGGGCAGCGCAAGCTGCCCGCAGTTTGCCGCTTATTTAGCGTAATCTGTAACTCTGCTTTCACGTATGATATTGACCTTGATCTGTCCCGGATAGTCCATTTCGGTCTCGATCTGCTGTGCGATCTGCCTTGCAACAAGGACCATCTTCTCGTCGTTGATGACCTCGGGAAGAACCATGATCCTGACTTCTCTTCCTGCCTGAACTGCAAAGCACTTCTCAACTCCCTCATAGGAGTTGCATATCTCCTCAAGCTTCTGGAGGCGCTTGATGTAGCTTTCGTAATTTTCACTTCTTGCAGCGGGTCTTGCAGCCGAAATAGCATCGGCAGCCTGAACGATACAAGCTATAACTGTTCTCGGCTCAACGTCATTGTGGTGAGCTTCGACAGCGTGAATGATAACAGGACTTTCGTTGTATTTTTTACAAACGTCAACGCCTATCTGAACGTGTGAGCCTTCTATCTCGGAGGTAAGAGCCTTACCGATATCGTGAAGAAGACCGGCACGTCTTGCGACGTTTGCGTCAACGCCGAGCTCGGAAGCAAGAACTCCGCAAAGCTTAGCTACCTCAATAGAGTGGTCAAGAACATTCTGACGGTAGCTCGTACGGAATTTCAGACGTCCTATGAGCTTGATGAGCTCGTGATTGAGACCGTGAACGTTGGTCTCTATAACAGCCCTTTCACCCTCCTGCTTTATGCGGTACTCGACCTCACGGCGAGCCTTATCGACCATTTCCTCGATGCGGGTGGGGTGTATACGTCCGTCGGCAATGAGCTTTTCAAGGGCGATCCTTGCTACCTCACGGCGTATCTGGTCGAAGCATGAGAGCGTAATAGCCTCGGGAGTATCGTCGATAATGAGATCCACTCCCGTAAGTGTTTCGAGGGTGCGGATATTGCGTCCCTCTCTTCCTATAATGCGTCCCTTCATTTCGTCATTAGGGAGCGGTACGACTGAAACTGCGGCTTCAGACACCTGATCAGCAGCCACCTTAGCGATAGCTAATGATATATAGCTCCTTGCCTTTTCGTTGCATTCGTCCTTGATCTGCTGCTCGTAGGCGGCGACCTTCACTGCCTTTTCGTGAACGAGGTCGTCCTCAAGCTTTGAGATTATGTATTCTTTCGCCTGATCCTTAGTGAATTCGGAAATTCTCTCAAGTATATCCATCTGGCTTTTCTTGATGGAATCGGCCTCCTTGAGCTTTTCATCGGCTGATTTCAGCTTTTGATTCAGGATATCCTCCTTTTTCTCAAGGTTATCGGTTTTCTTGTCGAGATTTTCTTCCTTCTGCTGCATACGTCTTTCCTGACGTGACAGATCTGCTCTGCGATCTTTTATCTCCTTGTCTGCGTCGCTGCGGAGCTTATGTATTTCGTCCTTAGCTTCGATGAGGGCGCTTTTTTTCTTATTTTCAGCGTCTTTTTCCGCATCCTCAATGATACGCTCCGCCTGCTGCTCGGCAGAACCTACTATAGTCTCCGCCTGCTGCTTACGCTGTTCTATTCCGGCTTCAACGCCTTTTTTATAGGCTGTAAATCCGGCAACAACGACTGCGATCAGCAATACGACCGCAACAATAATAAGGATAATTGTTACGAGATCCATACAGTGCATTACCTCCTTTTTGTAATTCTTAGATCAATAAGCTTGTACTATAAACCTATTACTTAAAAGGCGGTAAATGCCGCATTATTTTATTCATTTTCAGCAAACCTGTTCGATGACCTGCGCCGTAAAGCGTTTTCAGGAAATGAACAAGTCTATATATTGATCAAGAGCCTTCACATATAGGCTCGCAAAACATTGGCGGACGCTCGGCGCCCAAATTGCTCTTTGTAAAGAGGTACACAGAGCAATCATTTGTTTTTATAATCATGCGCAGTCCGTATATATTTCTGTCTGCGGCTATACAATGATGTAAAACAAAGCTGCATATACTGCCATAGTAATATTATGCAAATAAATACAACATAATTATTATATACTTTTTTTGCTGATATGTCAATAGAATTTCCTATGATAAGCGCGAAAGCCGATTTATTTTATTTTTTAAACAGAATTTTTCCTCTCCGCCTCTTGCTTTGTTCATAAATATGTGCTATAATTAATCTGTTAATATTATTGTTACTGCTTACAAACATAAAAGGAGTGAGCTCATTGGTAGACTTTGAAAATCATATCGGAAAAATCACTGTTTCTGAAAATTACCTTACCGAGCTGGTAAAGCATACCGTTACCAACTGCTTCGGCGTTGCGGACGTTTGCAGCGTAAGCCCTTTTAAAGCCGCTGTCGCTTCCCTCACCGCAGGAAGAGCATACAGAAAAAACAAAGGGGTCATTATCCGCACAGACAGGTCAGGAGGACTTGTCATCGACCTGCATATAAAAGTCACCTATGGCACTAACATCACCGCTGCCGTCAACAGTATCACCCATAAGGTAAGCTTTACTGTAGAGGAGGCTACAGGCATAGACGTCAGCAGAGTCAATGTTTTTGTTGACGATATGAGTGCTTGAGCCTTAGCTGTCATGTACACTCTTTATTATTTTTGAACTGGAGGATTTAACCGTGATAAAAGGTTCTGTGCTGAGAGATGCTGTGATCTCAGCCGCAATTACTATAAACAACCGCAAAAGAGAGGTAGATGAGCTGAACGTTTACCCCGTTCCCGACGGAGACACAGGAACTAATATGTCCATGACCATCGGCAACTCGGTTGCCGAGCTCAAAAGACTGAATAAAAAAGCTACCGCCTCTGAGGTAGCTTCTACAGCAGCGTCTGCTTTTCTAAGAGGCGCAAGAGGCAACTCCGGCGTTATCCTGTCGCTTATATTCCGGGGCTTTGCAAAGGGACTTTCAGGATGTGAAGAAGCAGGCTGTGATGATTTCGCAAACGCGCTCCGCCTCGGCGTTGAAGCTGCTTATAAGGCTGTAATGAAGCCCGTGGAGGGTACTATACTTACCGTCGTAAAGGCTGCTTCCGCAAAAGCCGACGAAATAGCTATCGATACAAACGACGAGGTAACGTTCTGGAAAGAGGTGTGCAGCGAGGCTGAACGAGTTCTCGCGCAGACTACCGAAATGCTCCCTCAGCTCAAAAAAGCAGGAGTCGTTGATGCCGGCGGTAAGGGGCTCTGCATCATTTTCCGCGCAATGACCGATGTTTTCGCAGGCGGAAAAATAGCTGAACCTGCCGAGGCAGCAGCTGCACATGAACAATCTTCTGACTCGTTCCGTACAGCTGTCAGCGAATACGACGCCGATATCACCTATACCTACTGTACCGAGTTTATGCTCGAAAAAGATCCGAAATCCACCAAGGATTCTTTCATGCTCCGAGCCTATCTCGAAACTATCGGAGACTGCGTAGTTGTTGTAGAGGACGAAAAAATAATTAAAGTACACGTACATACGGATAACCCCGGTCAGGCGCTTCAGAAGGGACTGGAATTCGGCTATTTTATCAATGACCCCAGACCCAAAATAGAAAATATGCGCATACAGCACGAAAATAAAGTCAAGGAGGCTCAGGCTGCTGAGGAGGGATATACTCCCGCAGAGCCCGAAAAAGACTTTGGATTCGTTGCGGTCGCAGCAGGTCACGGTCTCGAGGCTATGTTCAAGGATCTCGGCGCAGATGTTGTCGTAAAGGGCGGTCAGACCATGAATCCCTCTACTGATGATATTCTCAGAGCTATCCTGCAAACTCCTGCACATACGGTCTTTGTACTCCCGAACAACAAAAACATCATCATGGCGGCTGAACAAGCAGTAAAGCTCACCGACCGCAAGGTATGTGTGCTCCAGACAAGAACTGTTCCACAGGGAATATCCGCTATGCTCGCTTTCGATGAATCTCAGGGACTTGCCGAGAACCGCATAAATATGACCAAAGCCTTCGAGAAGGTCTCTACAGGACTTATCACCTTTGCCGCAAGAGATTCCGAATTTGAGGGTCATCAGATAAAAGAGGGCGAGATACTCGCGCTCGATAACGGTAAGCTGTCCTTCACCGAAAAAGACATCAACAAAGCTACCTACAAGCTCGTCAAGAGACTTTCAAAGGGCGATGTAAGCTTTGTTACCCTTATCTACGGCGCTGACGTTACCGAGGAAAATGCCGAACAGCTCAAAGACTATATCCAGTCAAAGCTCGGCGACAAGCTCGAGGTAATGCTCGTAAACGGCGGTCAGCCGGTTTATTACTACATCATTTCTGTTGAATAAGACAAGGGAGACCTCTGCGGTCTCCCTTTAGTTTTAATAAGCTTAACTGAATGTTCCGCATAATAGGTAAGGGCAGCGAAAGGTTCCCTTCCTATACAGGGAACAATAGCAATATCCCCGATACAGCTTGTATCGGGGATATTTGTCATTATATCTGAGTCGGTGCAGCAGCTGCTGCTGCGTTATGCTCAATGTAGGCGTCGTTCTTAACGACCTCAACGTTGCGGTAGCACTCCATGCCCGTTCCGGCAGGGATAAGCTTACCGATGATAACGTTCTCCTTGAGTCCGAGAAGTCTGTCGCTCTTGCCTCTGATAGCAGCATCAGTAAGAGCTTTTGTGGTCTCTTGGAATGAAGCCGCTGACATGAAGCTGTCGGAGTTCGAGGAGGCCTTAGTGATACCCTGAAGCACGGGGCTCACCTGTACGAGCTGAACGTCGTACTCGCCTGCGTCGATACGAGCCTGAAGCTCGGCATTTATTGCGTCTATCTCCTTGCTGTCCACAAGTGTTCCCGGGAGCAGATAGCTGCTGCCGGTCTCCTCGACCTTGACCTTGCGGAGCATCTGGCGCACGATTATTTCGATGTGCTTATCGTTGATATCAACACCCTGTAAGCGGTAAACCTTCTGTACCTCATTTATGATATAGTTCTGTACAGCCTGTGTACCGAGGATATTGAGGATATCTGCGGGATAGATGTTGCCCTCGGTGAGACGAGTTCCCTTTTCAATGACCTCGCCCTCCTGAACGCGGATCTTGAGATTATACGGGATAGGATAACTGTCAAGCTCCTCGTTGCTCTCGGTGGACATTATCCTGATAGTGCTTGTAGTCTTGACCTCGTCGATGTGAACACGACCTGAGACCTTTGAGAGGATAGCCGCGCCCTTGGGACGTCTGCTCTCGAAAAGCTCCTCAACACGGGGAAGACCCTGTGTAATATCCTCCGCGTCTGCGGAAGCAACGCCTCCCGTATGGAACGTTCTCATAGTGAGCTGTGTACCGGGCTCACCGATTGACTGAGCTGCGATAGTACCTACAGCCTCGCCGACTGCAACTGTATTGTTATTTGCGAGGTTAACGCCGTAGCACTTTGCACAAACGCCGATCTTTGCCTTGCACTGGAGTACCGAACGTATCTTTATCTTCTCGACACCGGCATCGATTATCTTCTTTGCATCGGCATCGTTGATGAGCTTGTTGCGTGATACGATCAACTCGCCTGCCTCATCTCTGAGGTCATCAGCAAGATATCTTCCGACAAGACGCTCTGCGAACGGCTCAACGACCTCGTTGCCGTTCTTTATCTCGAATACCTCGATACCGTCGGTCGTGCCGCAGTCATCCTCCCGGATGATAACGTCCTGAGAAACGTCAACGAGACGACGTGTAAGATAACCAGAGTCCGCAGTACGCAGAGCCGTATCGGCAAGGCCCTTTCTTGCGCCTCGCGAGGCGATGAAGTACTCCAAGATGTTTAGTCCTTCACGATAATTAGCTCTGATCGGGATCTCGATTACGGTACCTGAGGTATTGGCGATAAGTCCGCGCATACCTGCAAGCTGACGTATCTGCGAGATAGAACCACGGGCGCCTGAGTCCGCCATCATCCAGATAGGATTGTAGCGGTCGAAGTTTTCCTTGAGCTTCTTAGTTACCTCGTCAGTTGTATCTGTCCAGAGTGCGATTATTTTCTTGGTTTTTTCCTGAGCCGAAATATAACCGTACTCGTACTCGTTTGTTATCTGCTCTACCTCTGCATCTGCCTGAGCGAGTATCTCCTTCTTCTGGGGAGGAATTGTCGCATCGCAAACGGCAACGGTAAGAGCGGCTCTTGTGGAATACTTATAGCCGAGTGCCTTGATACGGTCGAGCACCTCAGAGGTGGTCGTTGTACCGTGTATCTTAATGCAGCGTTCGATGATGTCAGAGAGCTGCTTTTTTCCTACGAGGAAAGAGATCTCGAGGTCGAACTGCTTGTCGGAATTTGTTCTGTCAACATAGCCGAGGTTCTGGGGGATATTTTCATTGAAGATGAGTCTGCCGACCGTAGCGTCGATTATCTTTGACACCTTCTTGTCGCCGAGATCCTTGGTTATCTTTACCTTGATGTTGGCGTGAAGCGAAACGTCGTGCTCGTGGTAAGCCATAAGCGCCTCGTTCACATCGCGGAACACCTTGCCTTCTCCGGGCTCGCCCGGCTTATCCATTGTAAGATAGTATGAGCCGAGGACCATATCCTGAGACGGAACCGCAACAGGCTTACCGTCAGAGGGCTTGAGGAGGTTATTTGCCGCAAGCATCAGGAACCTCGCCTCTGCCTGAGCCTCAGCCGAAAGAGGAAGATGTACAGCCATCTGGTCGCCGTCGAAGTCAGCATTGAACGCCGAGCATACGAGGGGGTGGAGCTTGATGGCCCTGCCCTCAACGAGTATAGGCTCGAACGCCTGAATGCCCAGACGATGAAGCGTAGGAGCTCGGTTGAGCATTACGGGGTGATCCTTGATAACGTCCTCGAGAGCGTCCCAAACCTTGTTGTCGGCTCTGTCGATCAGCTTTCTTGCACTCTTTATATTGGCGATAGCCTTCTTGTCAACAAGTCTCTTCAGAACAAAGGGCTTGAACAGCTCAAGAGCCATTTCCTTCGGCAGACCGCACTGGTACATTTTAAGCTCAGGTCCTACTACGATAACCGAACGTCCCGAGTAGTCAACACGCTTACCGAGAAGGTTCTGACGGAAGCGTCCCTGCTTACCCTTGAGCATATCTGAGAGCGATTTCAGCGCGCGGTTGCTCGGACCGGTAACAGGTCTGCCGTGTCTGCCGTTGTCGATGAGCGCGTCAACGGCTTCCTGAAGCATTCTTTTCTCGTTTCTGACGATGATATCGGGAGCGTCGAGCTCGAGCATTCTCTTGAGACGGTTGTTTCTGTTGATAACTCTTCTGTAGAGATCGTTGAGGTCGCTTGTTGCATAGCGTCCGCCGTCAAGCATTATCATAGGACGAAGATCGGGCGGTATTACCGGAACTACATCGAGCACCATCCACTCAGGCTTATTGCCTGAGATACGGAATGCCTCGATTATCTGGAGCCTTTTCAGGAGCTTGACCTTCTTCTGACCGGCAGGAAGTCCCACGAGCTCAGCTTTGAGATCGTCGGCAACTATCTCGATGTTGTTGCGCCAGTCGATGTCCGCAAGTTCTGCGAACTTGGCACATTCCTCGCACTCACACTCAGTCGGCTTGTTATAACATGAAACACGCTGACCGTCAAGTGATACCTTTCCCATTTCAACAAGGCGTGTCTTATGTGTATCATATCTTTCGGGGTCATACTCGTTGAGGAGCTTCTTTATAGCCTCTGCGCCCATTTCTGCCTTAAAGTCGTCGCCATACTTTTCAAGGTAGGAAAGGTATTCCTTCTCAGAAAGGAGCTGCTTTTTAAGAAGCTCTGTATTGCCGGGATCTGTTACTATATACTTTGTGAAGTAAAGCACTTCCTCGAGCCTCTTCTGAGAGATCTCGAGCACCTGTCCGATACGTGAGGGAGTTCCCTTGAAGTACCAGATATGCGAAACGGGGGCTGCAAGCTCGATATGACCCATTCTTTCGCGCCTTACGCGCGCTCTTGTCACCTCAACACCGCAGCGGTCGCAGACCTTGCCCTTGAAGCGTATCTTCTTGAACTTTCCGCAGTGACACTCCCAGTCCTTAGTGGGTCCGAATATCCTTTCGCAGAAAAGACCGTCCCTCTCGGGCTTCTGAGTTCTGTAATTTATAGTTTCAGGTCTTTCAACAACGCCGTATGACCAGCTTCTTATCTGCTCAGGCGAGGCAAGGCCTATTTTTATTGATTCAAAAGTTGTAAATTCCAAATTGCTACCTCCTGCAATTTAATGCGTAATGCGTAATTATCAATGATCACGCATTATACTATCATAATCACGGATATTATTCGTCGTCGGATTCGTCACCGAGGTCAAAACTGTCAAAAAGCTCATCGCTGTCATCGTCGCCGTCGAGACCAAGCTCGTCGTCAAATGAGAATTCCTCTTCGCCGTCTGCAAGTCCGAGGTCGTCGTCATCGTCGCCGTCGAGCGAGAAGCCTGCGTCCTCGATATCGCCGTCGGAATAGCTTGTTGTATCGGAGGTATCCTCATCGTCGAAGGAATCCTGAGAGATAATGCGGTCGTCCTCGTCAAAGTTCTGCTTGAGGTCTATCTCGTTCTGATTGATGTCAAGAACACGAACGTCAAGACAGAGCGACTGCATTTCCTTGATGAGTACCTTGAAGGATTCGGGAATACCCGGAGTAGGAACGTTCTGACCCTTGACGATAGCCTCGTAGGTGTTGACTCTTCCGATAGTATCGTCCGACTTGACAGTGAGTATCTCCTGAAGAGTGTATGCAGCACCGTATGCCTCGAGAGCCCATACCTCCATTTCTCCGAAACGCTGTCCGCCGAACTGAGCCTTACCGCCGAGCGGCTGCTGAGTAACGAGAGCGTAAGGACCAACGGAACGTGCATGGATCTTATCATCAACGAGGTGGTGGAGCTTGAGGTAATACATATAGCCCACCGTTACGCGGTTGTCGAACTTTTCGCCAGTGCGTCCGTCGTAGAGTGTGAACTTTCCGTCCTCGTTCATTTCGAGCGCAGCAGGGTTGATGACCTTATCCATAGCGCCGAGCTCGAACATATCGTTGCGGTGCTCCTTGTTCTTTTCGTTTGCCTCGCGGAAGCACTCGCGGATATCGTCCTCGTGTGCGCCGTCAAAAACAGGAGTCATGATGTGCCAGCCGAGAGCCTTGCACGCCATACCGAGGTGAACCTCGAGCACCTGTCCGATATTCATTCGCGAAGGTACGCCGAGGGGGTTGAGCACGATGTCGAGCGGAGTTCCGTCAGGCAGGAACGGCATATCCTCCTCCGGGAGAATACGCGAAACAACGCCCTTGTTTCCGTGACGGCCCGCCATTTTATCACCGACCGTTATCTTACGCTTCTGAGCAATGTAGCAGATAACGCGCATATTTACGCCTGCCGAGAGCTCGTCGCAGTTTTCTCTTGTGAACACTTTTACGTCAACGATAACGCCCGATTCGCCGTGAGGAACCTTGAGGGAGTTATCGCGGACTTCTCTTGCCTTTTCGCCGAAGATAGCGCGGAGCAGTCTCTCCTCTGCGGTAAGCTCGGTCTCGCCCTTGGGCGTTACCTTACCTACGAGGATATCGCCGGAGTTTACCTCAGAGCCTATCCTGATGATACCATTCTCGTCGAGGTTTGCAAGAGCATCGTCACCCACGTTGGGGATATCTCTTGTTATCTCCTCGGGTCCGAGCTTTGTATCGCGGCATTCTATTTCATATTCTTCGATGTGTACAGAGGTGAATACATCCTCGCGCACGAGACGCTCATTGAGAAGAACAGCGTCCTCGTAGTTGTAGCCCTCCCATGTCATGAAGCCGATGAGAGCGTTCTTTCCGAGGGATATCTCGCCGTCTGCGGTCGCAGGACCGTCCGCGAGCACCTGTCCCTTCTTTACCTCCTCACCAACAGCAACTATCGGGCGCTGGTTCACACAAGTGCCCTGGTTCGAGCGCTTGAACTTTATCATCTCGTACTTGTGCTCGATACCGTCTGTATCGTTGAGGACTATCTTGTCTGCGTCAACGTAGGTGATAGTTCCGTCGTAGTCGGAGACTATGCATACGCCCGAGTCAACAGCAGCCTTGTACTCCATACCTGTGCCGACGAACGGGCGCTCGGTCTTGAGGAGCGGTACTGCCTGACGCTGCATGTTCGAGCCCATGAGAGCACGGTTAGCGTCGTCGTTTTCGAGGAACGGGATCATGGAGGTCGCTACGGAAACTACCATTTTAGGCGAAACGTCCATGTAATCGACCTTTTCGCGCTCGCATTCGAGGATAAGGTCGCGGTGACGCGCATTTACTCTCGGGCGGGCAAGCTTGCCGTCCTCTGTGAGAGGTTCGTTAGCCTGAGCAACAACGTAGTTATCTTCAACGTCGGCGGTCATGTAGACTACCTCGTTTGTAACAACTCCTGTCGCCTTATCCACTTTACGGTAAGGAGCTTCGATAAAGCCGTATTCGTTTATCCTTGCGAATGTAGCAAGGTAGGAGATAAGTCCGATGTTAGGACCTTCAGGGGTCTCGATAGGACACATTCTGCCGTAGTGGCTGTAGTGAACGTCACGCACCTCGAATCCTGCACGGTCACGTGAAAGACCTCCGGGACCGAGAGCGGAAAGACGTCTCTTATGCGTGAGCTCGGCGAGGGGGTTGTTCTGATCCATGAACTGCGACAGAGGTGAGGAGCAGAAGAACTCCTTCATAGCCGAGGATATAGGTCTTATGTTGATAAGAGTCTGAGGAGTGAGAGTGTTCACGTCCTGAGTCTGGATATTCATTCTCTCGCGGATACCGCGCTCCATACGCGCATATCCGATACGGAACTGGTTCTGGAGGAGCTCACCTACGGAGCGTATACGTCTGTTGCCGAGGTGATCGATATCGTCAACCGTGCCGACGCCTTCACAGAGATTGATGAAGTAACTTACTGTAGCAAAGATATCGTCAACAATGATGTGCTTCGGCACGAGCTCGTCGGCACGTTTCTTTACGTTCTCCTCGAGCTCGTCTGCGTCGGCAGAGGTCTCAAGTATCTCACGGAGCACCTTGAACGATACCTTTTCGTTGATACCATACTTCTCAGCGTCGAAATCAACGTAGCCCTTGATGTCTACCATGCAGTTGCCGATGATCTTTGCAGTTCTCTCGACCATGCGGATAGAAGTCTCGCCGCGCTCGTCGGTGTAATATTCCTTCGCCTCTACGTTTACGAAAGCGAACTCAACGCCTGCCTGTTCGATCTCGCAAGCCTTGTCATAGGTGATAGTCTCACCCTCGTCAGCCATTATCTCGCCGGTAAGCGGAGCTACAACGGGCTGTGCGAGAACGTGTCCTGCAAGACGTGAGGCAAGTCCGAGCTTCTTATTATACTTGTATCTTCCGAAGCGGCACAGATCATATCTCTTTGCGTCGAAGAAGAGGTTGTTGAGGTGTGTGACTGCACTCTCGACCGTAGGAGGCTCGCCGGGGCGGAGCTTCTTGTAAACGTCGATAAGAGCTTCCTCACGGTTCTTGGTCTGATCCTTCTGGAGGATAGTCTGCTTGAGGCGCTCATCCTCGCCGAACATTTCATATATATCCTCGTCAGAGCTTATACCGAGAGCTCTGATGAAGGTCGTTATCGGTATTTTTCTGTTCTTGTCGATACGGACGTAAACGATATCGTTTGAGTCCATCTCATATTCGAGCCATGCACCGCGGTTAGGGATAACAGTGGTGCTGAAAAGATCCTTACCTGTCTTATCCTTTTCAAAGGCATAGTAAACGCCGGGCGAACGAACGAGCTGAGAAACGATAACACGCTCAGCACCGTTGATAACAAAGGTTCCGCTGTCGGTCATGAGCGGAAAATCGCCCATGTATATCTCGCTTTCGCTTACCGCACCTGTTTCCTTGTTGCAGAGAGTAGCCGTAGCCCTCATAGCCACCTGATAAGTAGCGCCGCGTGACTTACATTCTGCGAGTGTGTACTTGGGAGTGTCGTCGAAACGATAATCCTTGAAATTGAGCACAAGATTGCCGTTGTAATCAGTAATGGCGGTCATATCGCGGAATACCTCGCGAAGTCCGTCCTCCCTGAACCACTGATACGAGTTTTTCTGTACCTCGATGAGATTAGGCATTTCAAGGGGCTCGGTAATTTTACCGAAGCTCATTCTGACGTTTTTTCCCAACTGCTTAGGTGTTACATTCACCATAGGCGGAACCTCCTTATTTTTGCACGTCTCCGTTCATTAACGCTGCGGAGACGGGATTAGCTTGTGATTACAATACAGAAACTTTTTGCGGAAAACTATTGACAAGCGCGCTGTAGTATGCTATAATATCTTGCAGAATAGCGATACTTTTCCATATTGATACATTATACTATTATAGTACGATCCGCGGTCGGTGTCAAGTGGTTTTGGAAAGATTTATCAAAAGCGCCGGATTTTAAATAAAATGCCGGTGTTTTTTTGTTCGCTTTGCGAGAGGACGTGTGAAGAATGTTCACAGACAAAACTGCAGAAAAAATTGTTTTTCGGCTCGAAGAAAACGGCTTTTTGGCATATTTTGTCGGAGGCTGCGTCCGTGACAGTCTCATGGGTCGGACTATACACGACATAGATATTGCCTCAAGTGCTCTGCCGCAGGACACTATCAACATCTTCGGAGCGGAAAATGTCATTCCCACCGGCATTAAGCACGGAACAGTAACTGTCATGGCGGACAGAGCTTACTATGAGGTCACTACCTTCCGCAGAGACGGCGAATATCTCGATCACCGCCGCCCCGAAAGTGTAGAGTTCGTCAGTGATATTGCCGATGACCTCTCTCGCCGTGACTTCACTATGAACGCCATAGCCATGGGCTCGGACGGTACTCTCATAGACCCGTTCGGCGGCTGCACGGACATTAAAAGCGGTACTATCCGCTGCGTCGGCGACCCCGAAAAGCGTTTCTCAGAGGACGCCTTGAGAATACTCAGAGCGGTGCGCTTCGCGTCTCAGCTCGGTTTTGAAATAGAGGAACAGACAGCCTGCGCCATGAGCAAAATGAAAACAGCTCTGAATAGCATTTCGGGCGAACGCATACGCGAGGAGCTCGACAAGCTGCTATGTGGAGAATACTGCGTACAGGCAATGCTGAAATACCGCGATATTATGGGACAGATAATCCCCGAGCTGCGGGAGTGCTTTGATTTCTCGCAGCACTCTCATTACCATAAATACGACGTCTACGAGCATATCGTCAGGGCGGTAAATGCAGCTCCGCAGGATAATGTGATCCTGCGGCGGACAATGCTGCTGCACGATATCGGCAAACCGAAGATGTTCAGGCTCGACGAAAACGGTGAGGGTCACTTCAAGGGTCATGCGCAGGTCGGCGCGGAAATGGCAGAGCAGATAATGGAACGGCTCCACTATGACAAAAAAACCATCTCGCTGACCTGTACACTCATCGAGCGTCACAGCGATAAAATAGGCTCGGAAAAGCATATCAGGCGGCTCGCCTCCAAGATAGGCAGTGATGCGTTTTTCCTGCTTATGGAAGTCAAAAAGGCGGATAATCTCGCTAAAAACGAGTTCGTCCTCGCAGAGAACGCCGAGTTCGACGGCTATGCGCATAGGCTCCGCGAACTTATTGCCGAAGATAGCTGCATGAGTCTGCGCCAGCTCGCCATAAACGGCAGCGATCTCACAGCTCTTGGTTTTGAAGGCAGGCAGGTCGGCGAAACCCTGAGCGCTCTGCTTGGACTTGTTATCGACGGCAAGCTCCCGAATGAACGCCATGCGCTTCTTGCGCGTGCAGCTCAGGAGGTGGAAGAATGATAGCAGGAAGGATACATTCTACTGAAAGCTTTGGCACGGTAGACGGTCCGGGCGTGAGATTCGTCGTGTTCTTTCAGGGCTGTCCATTGAGGTGCAAGTACTGCCACAATCCCGATACGTGGGACTTCAACGGAGGCAGTGAGCGCACAGCTGAGGAAATCCTCAAAGAGTATGATTCGTACAAGGAGTTCCTGAAATCGGGCGGTATAACCGCTACAGGAGGCGAGCCGCTTGCACAGGCGGAGTTCCTCGCAGAGCTGTTCTCACTCGCAAAAAGCCGCGGCATTCACACCTGCCTTGACACCTCAGCCGGAGTCTATGATATAAACCGTCATGAAATTATCGACGAGGCACTGAAATACACCGACCTCGTTATGCTCGATATAAAGCATATCGACAGTGCGGCTCACAAAGAGCTCACGGGTATCGGCAACGAGCGTGTTCTCGCATTTGCGGAGCACCTGTGCGAGCTGGATATCCCTCTGTGGGTGCGCCACGTGGTAGTTCCCGGAATAACCGACGGTGAGAACGAGCTCTTCCGCCTCGGAGAATATCTGTCGGGACTGAGCAACCTTAAAGCGCTCGACGTTCTGCCGTATCACGATATGGCAAAACCCAAGTACGAACAGCTCGGGATAGACTATCCGCTCGGCGGCACGCCTCCCCTCACCAAAAAAGAAGCAGTGCGTGCCAAGGAGACTATTATCAATGGTATAAAGTCAGGACTGAAAAATCACAAAAGCTTGTAATGCTCACTCTCCTCAAACGGAAAGTGCGCTTTTGACCGCAATAATAAGCCATATAATAACAACTATATCTTAACGGAGGTAAATACTATGAAATATGGAAAATTAACGGCGTTCGCGCTCGCTCTGAGTTTTTTTGGAGGAGCTGTTCCGACGGTGATCCCAGCCTCGATGACCGTCTCTGCCGAGGATACAAAAGAAGTCGATCAGACGCTTGAGCTGACCGCAGGTCAGAGCACGACCGCTTCCCTTTCAGGCTACAGCGAGACTCCCTCGTGGTACAGTACCAACGAAAGCGTTGCCACAGTTGACCAGAACGGAAAAATAACCGCAGTCGGCGCAGGCACAGCTTATGTTTACGCCGTATTCACCGACAGCATGCTCAAGTTTCAGGTGAACGTTTCTGAATCAGGCGATCCGGAAGACGACGAAAAGACTGTAGATCTCGGAACTATAACTCTCGACAGCGATCATACCGGAGCAAAAGCTGATGTAAGCAGCGGCTCGGTTTGTACCTCATCAGACAGCAGTGTAGCTGTCATCGACAGCGAGGGCAATATCACTGCGGTAGGCTCAGGCGAATGCACGATAACGATCGTAAGCGGCAAAACTACTTACATAATCAAGGTGGTCTCTTCCTACGAACCTGATACGCAAGAGATAAAGGAGGTGGAGCTCGGCAGCTTCACACTCACGACCGAAAACAGCTCCGGACAGGTCAAACTCAACCTTGCAGAGGGAATTTCCGTTGTATGGAGCTCCACCGACGAAAGCGTTGCAACGGTCGATCAGAACGGACACGTTACCGCGGTTGGTACGGGTTCGTGTGATATCATAGCTCTTACAGAAACTGTAAAATATATCTCACATCTTACCTCAACGTATGACCCCGGCGCTGCCGAAGAGGGAACTGTCATCGGCTCTGTGTCGCTTGATAATACAACACCCTCAAAGCAGCTTTCAGTTAATATCCCCGACGGAGCGGAAGTGGAATGGAGCAGCTCGGACGAAAGCGTCGCTGTCACTGATCAGAACGGCATCGTAACAGCAGTCTCTTCCGGAGAATGCAGGATCATAATCATGATAAATGGCAGCAAATACATCATAAATGTAACGTCATCTTATGATCCCTATTCTGCGGACATACCAGCCTATGAAATAAAGGGGATCGGAAACTCCATACAGCTTGCCCTCCAGTCAGGAGAAGAGGTCTCTGAGTGGAGCTCATCTGATACCGGTGTTGCCGTTGTGGACAGCAGCGGAAAAGTAACCGCAACAGGCGAAGGCGAGACCATTATCACAGCCCGAAGCAGTTCCTCGGTAACGCAGGTAAAAGTAACCGTTACCGCAATTACTATCAGTTACGGCGATGCAAACTGCGATAATGATGTTAACGTTGCGGACGCAGTGCTTATTTTGCAGGCGCTGTCAAACGCTGACAAATACGGTCTCGAAGGCTCAGACGAGGATCACATAACAACTCAGGGCTGGAAAAACGCCGACTGCTCCGGATCGGGCGACGGCGTTACAGGTAAGGATGCTCTTGCTATTCAAAAATACGCTTTAAAACTGGTGACGCTTCCGGAAGAATAAGAACCGATCACAATACACAAAATAAGGCGAGCGAAAAGAAATTTCATTTTTATCATGCAGCGCTGCGAACAAAAATGCGCACAAAAATCTGAAATTTCTGCTTGACAAATCTGTGGGAGCATGATATAATATTCAGGTATCGTATGAAACGATATAGTTATCCTTGCCCGCAGCAGGTTGCCGGGCAGAATCCAGAAGGAGGTGTGCATAATGGCAAAGGTATCCGCTAAGTATGAAGTAATGGTTGTTTTCAGCCTCAAGAACGGCGAAGAGCCCATGAAGGCTCTCATCGAGAAGTTCAAGGAGAGGATCGAGCGTCACGCCGAAGCTGTTGAAGTCAACGAGGATTGGGGAAAGCGTAAGCTTGCTTACCCTATCGAGGACGAAACAGAGGGCTACTACGTGATCTATACTTTCGAGTCTAAGCCCGATTACCCCGCTGAGCTCTCAAGACGTCTCAACATCACTGACGGCGTTCTTCGTTCGCTCGTAACAGTTATAGGCTAATTACTTCATTATAAGGAGAAGGTCAGATGAATAAGGTTATTTTAGTCGGAAGACTTACGGCAGATCCCGAGCTAAGACAAACTCAGAGCGGTGTTTCATCATGTAGATTCACTGTCGCCGTTGACAGAAGATTTACTGATAAAAATACAGGTGAAAGACAAGCTGACTTTATCACCTGCATCGCATGGAGACAGACCGCCGAGTTCGTTACGCGTTATTTCAATAAGGGCAAGCTCATCGCTGTAGAAGGCTCTCTGAGAAATAATAATTATCAGGATAGGAATCACCCCGATGTTACCCACTATACTATGGACGTTCAGGTGGATAACGTAGAATTCGTCGGCTCAAAAAATGACAGCGGCGGAAACGGCGGATATTCCGCTCCTCAGAATAACGGCTATAATAACAACAGCTATCAGGCTCCTCCTCAGCAGCAGGCAGCTCCTCAGCAGCCCGCTCAGAATAATGAAAGTATGTCCTACGGAAACCTGAGTGATTTTGAAGAGATCCTCAGTGACGGCGACGTTCCGTTCTAAACGTTAACTTTACTTTATATTAAGATAGGAGGAAATGTCATGGAAAAGGAAAGAAATTCCCGTCCCTCGAAGAAGCCTCGCAAGAAGGTTTGTATGTTCTGCGCTGACAGGATCGAGAGAATAGATTACAAGGATATCGCTAAACTCAGAAAGTGCATGACTGAAAGAGCTAAGATTCTTCCCAGACGTGTAACAGGTACTTGCGCTTTTCATCAGCGCGAGCTCACAGTTGCTATAAAGAGAGCAAGACACATCGCTCTGCTCCCCTATGTAAGCGACTGATAAATAATAAAAACAAGGGAGACTTTTGTCTCCCTTTTGTCGTTATCTGATTGGACATTTTTGCAAATCAAGAATACTCTCTCTTGCGGCGCGGACACCGCCCTATGTAGCTGAACCGAAGCAGACTCAGAAACGGCATCAGTTAAAGTCTCCTTCGGCTCGTGGGTCATCGGTTCGAGGTATCGTAAGCGAGCTCTTCGTTTCTGCGGAAAAGCAGAGAAATGCACCATACAGCAGAGATAGCTACAAGAATGTAAATAGTCCTGCTGAGTATGCTCGCCGCGCCGCCAAAGAGCCACGCGACCAGATCAAGCTCGAAAATACCGACCAATCCCCAGTTTATTCCTCCGATTATCAGAAGAATAAGAGCTATTTTGTCCCACATATTGAGAAACACCTCTTTATTCGGGATTTTTCGGACGCTTTCTGCGTCTGAATGTATTATTGCATTCAAAAACAGAATTATTCATTTTTTCGGGAGCAAATTATGGAAAAGAAAACTTTATTTATACTGCTTGCCATTCTCGCAGCATTACTGCTGATATTATATCTGCTTGTCCACTTCAGCAAGGGTAAGCGCAAGGGACGCGCCGCCGAAAAAAAGGTCGCCTCGTTCCTGAAAAAGCTCGGCAAAAACGACAATATAAGAATAATGAACAACGCTTATCTTCCGCTTTACAAAAAAGCTTGCGAGATAGATCACCTTGTTTTCGGACGATTCGGCGTGTTGGTCGTTGAGACCAAAGGCATCTCAGGCAGTATTTCAGGCAACGGCAAGCACCTTACTCACAAGATAGGTGCGAAAACGCACAAGCTCTACAACCCTCAGCTCCAGAACAAGACCCATACCGATAACGTCACCCACCACCTGAAAAAAGGAGGCTTTGACAGAGTTCCTGTTACGGGCGCAGTCGTATTTGCCGCAAAGGATATCAACTATCCTTCGGGACTCGGCGTTGACCTTAAAGGGCTGGAGAAACTCTATTCACAGCTTTCCGACGCAGGCTGCAATCAGGACGTGCTTTACAATTATTTCGAGGATATAAGAATAAAAAGCCCGATAAAGAAGTTCTTTATCAGGATAGGTAAAAAAGGAGACTGATCTGTAGGGCGATCCTTCCAGCCCCCGTCGGTGAACATATCATTTGTCGGCGGCTCAGTGATCCGCCCCTGCAATAAAGAAAAAAGGAATGCCCCGAAGAGCATTCCCTTTTACTTCGTTATGTTCTTACTTTACGATGAACTTGTCGATCTCCTTGAGGAAATCCTCTGCGTCATCTGTATGTGCGTTAAGCTGTATAGGCTTTGACAGATCGAGGCTGAAAATACCCATGATAGACTTTGCGTCTACTGCGTATCTTCCGGAAACGAGGTCGATGTCAAACTCGTACTTCATTACGATAGTAACGAACTCCTTAACGTCGTTGATCGCCTGAAGAAAAACAGTTGTCTTGGTCATAATTATTACCTCCTGTTTCAGATGTCTGTGTGTGTGCGTTTTTTATCGTTTATTTCTTTTTCTGCGGCTTTCCCTACCGCACCTATATAATAGCACTAATAAACGGCTGTGTCAAGCCGTTTTCAGAATTTTCAGCAATTTAGTAAATATAAATCCGCTTTATATTGCTCTTTTTATTCATAAAGGATAATTATGTAAAGTGCATAAAAACAAATGGTATATTTTGTGCATTATTTACATGAATTTTCTTGGAGTATTTTGTGATAAACAGGTGAAATATGTATAAAGTATTTTTTATGACTTTTGGCTGCAAGGTCAATCAGTACGAGACCGATTCGCTTCGCAGCACATTTCTCTCAGAAGGCTTTGCAAGCGCCGACTCTCCCGAAAGTGCTGATGTCATCGTGATAAATTCCTGCACCGTAACAAGCTCGGGAGACAGCAAGTCCCTTTACGCTGTGCGTAAAATGCGCAAAGCAGCCCCGAATGCCGTCATTGCGCTGACCGGCTGCCTTCCGCAGGCTTCCCCCGATATCGCACAGGAGCTCCCCGAAGCCGACATAATCACGGGAACAAAAAACAGAAAGTCCCTTCTCCGGCTTGTTAAAACAGCTTTAGATGAGCGGCGGCGTATCGTCTCCGTGACGGACTACTCCCCACACGAGGCCTTTGAGATGATGAACTATAAGGGCTCACAAGACAAGACCCGTGCTTTCGTGAAGATACAGGACGGCTGCAACCAGTTCTGCTCTTACTGTATTATCCCCCACGCACGCGGAAGACTTCGTTCAAAGCCCATTGAAGCGCTGAGATCCGAAGTCGCGGAGCTCGCCGCTTCGGGACATAAGGAGATAGTCCTCGTCGGGATAAACCTCGCATTCTACGGTATCGAATACGGACTGCGCCTCGTTGACGCGGTAGAGATCTGCTGTGCACAGGAGGGTATTCAGAGGGTTCGGCTCGGCTCGCTTGAGCCCGAGATGATATCCGACGACGACCTTCGCAGACTCTCAGAGCTGTCCGAGTTCTGCCCGCAGTTCCACCTCTCGCTGCAAAGCGGCTGCGACCGCACGCTGAAAGCGATGAACCGCAAATACACCAGCGATAAGTACTATGAGCTTGTGCAAAACATACACCGCCGCTTCCCCGAAGCTGCTCTTACGACCGACATCATGGTCGGCTTCCCGACAGAAACGGAGGAGGACTTTACCGCGTCCATGCGCTTTGCAGAGAAAGTCGGCTTTGCAAAAATACACGTTTTTCAGTACTCCCCCCGCCGAGGAACTCCCGCTGCGGATCTGCCGCAGCTGCCAAAGCCGGCCAAGGAGGAACGGGCGGAGCGCATGAAGTCCCTCGCGGAAAGACTGCACCAAAATCACCTGCGCTCACTCATCGGAAAGGAAGTCCCCGTGCTGTTCGAGTACGAAAACGAACCCGAATTTCACCGTGGATATTCCCCAGACTACACATTAATAAAAATTTCACGGGAAAATACTGAAAAAAGTTTGCGAAATCAGATAAGACGTGTTATAATAGAAGAGGATCGTCAGGGCTTCTGCTTTGGAAGTATTATTGACGAAAATTGAAAATTATTCGGAAGGAGATATTTATGCCTGTATTCAGAATCTATTCAGAGAAAAAACCCGAATTTGCCGTTGAGGCTCAGTCAGTACTCAACGATATAAAGACCGCGCTCAGGCTTGAACTCACAGGTCTGCGCATACTTAACAGATACGATGCCGATAAACTCAGCGAGGAGGACTTCAATGCCGCTGTCAGCACTGTTTTCTCCGAACCCGCAGTTGACGTTGTATACGATGAGCTCCCCACGCTCGGTGAGAGCGACCGTGTTTTTGCAGTCGAGTACCTCCCCGGTCAGTTCGACCAACGCGCCGACAGCTGCGAGCAGTGTATACAGATACTCCGCCAGGGAGAACGCTGCCGTGTGAGAAACGCCCGCGTATACATTGTTTCAGGCACTATCAGCGATGCGGATTTCGATCGCCTCAAAGCCTATATCATCAACCCCGTCGAGAGCCGTGAGGCATCGCTCGATACCGTAAAGACACTCGACGTGAACTACGATATCCCTACGACAGTTGAGGAGCTCGAGGGCTTCATTCAGCTCAACGCCCTCGGTCTGCATGCATTTGTGGACAAGTTCGGCCTTGCAATGGACTACGACGACATCAAGTTCTGTCAGGATTATTTCCGCAATGAGGAAAAGCGCAACCCCACTATCACCGAGATACGCATGATAGATACATACTGGTCCGACCACTGCCGCCACACTACCTTCCTCACAAACGTTGAGAACGTAAATATCGCAACTCCTTATATAAAGGATACCTACGATATGTACCTCAATGTCCGCGAGGAGCTCGGCAGGACCGAAAAGCCGATAACCCTCATGGATATCGGTACTCTTGCCGCAAAGAAGCTCAAGGCAGACGGTCTCCTCCCCGACCTCGACGAGAGCGAGGAGATAAACGCCTGCTCCGTTAAGATAAAGGTCGATATCGACGGTCAGCTTGAGGACTGGATACTCATGTTCAAGAACGAGACCCACAACCACCCCACCGAGATAGAACCTTTCGGCGGTGCTGCGACCTGCCTCGGCGGTGCTATCCGCGACCCGCTTTCGGGACGCTCTTATGTTTATCAGGCAATGAGAGTTACCGGCGCAGCAAATCCGCTCGTTCCCGTTGAGGACACTATCACAGGCAAGCTCCCCCAGAGAAAGATAACTGTCGGAGCAGCAAACGGCTACAGCTCCTACGGAAATCAGATAGGTCTTGCAACAGGTCATGTTGCAGAAGTATACCACCCCGGATATGTTGCTAAGAGAATGGAAATAGGCGCAGTTCTTGGTGCTGCTCCGGCAGAAAATATCCGACGCGAGGCTCCCGTTCCGGGTGACATTGTGGTACTGCTCGGCGGAAAGACAGGTCGTGACGGCTGCGGCGGAGCTACAGGCTCTTCCAAGTCCCACACTCTCGAATCCCTTGAGACCTGCGGTGCGGAGGTCCAGAAGGGTAATCCGCCCGAGGAAAGAAAGCTCCAGAGACTCTTCCGCAATCCTGATGTCACAAAGATGATAAAGCGCTGCAACGACTTCGGTGCAGGCGGCGTTTCCGTTGCTATCGGCGAACTCACCGACGGTCTTGTAATCGACCTGAACGCAGTTCCCAAGAAGTACGACGGTCTCGACGGCACGGAGATAGCTATTTCCGAGTCGCAGGAGAGAATGGCTGTAGTTATCGCTCCCGAAGACGTTGAGGCATTCATGGCAGAAGCTAAAAAAGAAAACCTCGAAGCAACCGTTGTTGCAAGCGTTGTTGAGGAACCGCGCTTGAAAATGAACTGGAATGGCAATACTATCGTAGATCTTTCCCGCGATTTCCTCAATTCCAACGGTGCTCCCAAATATACCGACATAGAGGTCGAGGCTCCTGCTGAGAGACCTTCCGATGAGGTCTCCGACACGGCTGAATCGTGGACAGAGCTCATGTCCAACCTCAATGTATGCTCGCAGAAGGGACTCATCGAAAAATTCGACTCCACTATCGGCGCAGGCACGGTGCTCATGCCGTTCGGCGGAGCATATCAGCTAACTCCATCGCAGGCAATGGCTGCAAAGATACCCGTTCTCACGGGCGAAACAAATACGTGCTCGCTCATGGGCTGGGGATACAATCCCGATATTTCCGAAAAAAGCCCGTATCACGGCGCTATGCTCGCCGTTATCGAATCTATCGCTAAGGTAGTCGCTGCAGGCGGTACATATAAAAAATGCTGGCTGACATTCCAGGAATATTTTGAGCGCACTCAGAATGACCCCAAGCGCTGGGGCCAGCCTATGGCGGCTCTGCTCGGTGCGTTCAAGGCACAGCTCGAAATGGGCTGCGGCTCTATCGGCGGAAAGGACTCAATGTCGGGCACGTTCGAGAATATAGATGTTCCGCCTACACTCGTTTCGTTCGCAGTCTCCACAGCTCAGGCGGACAAGGTAGTCTCTACCGAGTTCAAGAGCTCAGGCAGCGAGGTGATCCTCATAACTCCCGAATACGACGAGAACGGTCTGCCGAAGTTCGACAGTATAAAGGCTTGCTTCGATCAGGTCGAGAAGATAATTGCAGACGGCAGAGCTAATGCTATCTGGACAAACGGCTACGGCGGTATCGCCGAGGGCATCGCTAAAATGTGCTTCGGCAACAAGATAGGCTTCGAGTTCACAGCTCACCTTACAGGCGAGCAGCTGTTCCGCCCTTGCTACGGAGCGTTCGTGATCGAGCTCAACAGTGCGGCTGTACGCGGCGAAGAGGTCATCGGTAAGACTATAAGCGATTACAAGATAATCTGCCGCGATTACACTATCGGTCTTGACAACCTCCAGCGAGTGTGGGAGGGCAAGCTCGAACCTGTATTCCCTTGCAGGATAAAGACCACCGACGCTACGCCCGAGACTTACTCAAATCCTAACAGGATACAGCTTTCAGCTTCGATAAAGACTGCAAAGCCGAGAGTCCTCATTCCTGTATTCCCAGGAACAAACTGCGAATACGACACCGCACGCGCCTTTGAAAAGGCAGGCGCTAAAGCAGAAACTATCGTCATCAGAAACCTCTCTGCAGCCGATATCGAGGACTCTGTAAGCGTGTTCGAGAGAGCTGTAAAGCAGTCGCAGATAATCATGATCCCCGGCGGCTTCAGCGGCGGCGACGAGCCTGAAGGAAGCGGAAAGTTCATCACGGCATTCTTCCGCAACCCCAGGATAAAGGACGCCGTTCACGACCTCCTCAAGAACCGCGATGGACTCATGCTCGGTATCTGCAACGGCTTCCAGGCGCTCGTAAAGCTCGGTCTCGTGCCATTCGGAGAGATAATCGACATGGCAGACGACTCCCCCACTCTCACCTTCAACACTATCGCGCGTCACCAGTCCATGATGGTAACAACAAGGATAGCCTCCAACAAGAGCCCGTGGCTGTACGGCTGCGAGGTCGGCGATATCCACACAGTTCCGATATCGCACGGTGAGGGACGATTTGTTGCTCCCGACAGGCTTATCCAGCAAATGGCAAACAACGGTCAGATTGCGACTCAGTATGTTGATCTTGACGGCAATCCGACCATGGATATCCGCTACAACCCCAATACCTCCGTTGAAGCTATCGAAGGCATAACCTCACCCGATGGTCGTGTATTCGGAAAAATGGGTCACTCCGAACGTAAGGGCAGCTATATCTGCAAGAACGTTCAGGGTAACAAGGATCAGAAGATCTTCGAGAGCGGCGTAGCTTATTTCAAATAAATGTTAATGTAATTCGGGGCAACATAGCCTCCGAAATAAAAAAGCTGCCTGATAATGGCAGTTACCAATATGGAAGTTTAGCCCCGAGACAGTGTCTCGGGGCATATTTATTTTATTCTTCTATTCACATAAATCAGAATCTGCGCGGAGCCCGCGCAAATTCCGATTTATCTTAGTAAAATTATACACCTAAACAATAATAATGTCAAAAGAAACGCCATACTTGTAAAGTCCAAAGGGAACAAGACTTCACAAAAAGTTTACAAGCAAAAATGATGAAAACAGCAAGAAATCGGCAGGTCGAATATCGCTAAAACTTAATAGAATCAAGGCTTTTGGGCGTTCCATATAATTTGGAACGCCCTTTTTTGTTCCTGTTATTACGCTTTGTTCCCTGCAATTACACTAAGGGATAAATATAAACCGAAAGGGTGTTTCTCAGTCGATGAGAGACACCTTTTTTCTATTTCAGAGAGATGGAGGAGATATGTATGCGTGAGATCAACTGGGCTGAACCCTTTGACAAGCCCCTGTCGGGTGCTGCTAAGGGTGTCCTTGC
The DNA here is from genome assembly GCA_937910385.1 of uncultured Ruminococcus sp. GTDB lineage: Bacteria > Bacillota > Clostridia > Oscillospirales > Ruminococcaceae > Ruminococcus. The sequence goes on from CALEPT010000251.1 coordinate 38,338, forward strand.
GACAATGATGTGTCTGCCCGAGAGCGACTATCTGACCGCCGAGGAACTGTACAGCCGTTTCAAGGCTGACCCTCCGATGGTGATTGATGATGCACTTGCAGAGCTGATGAGCGAGGATAAGCAGTTCCTTATCTGTGTGAACGGCAGATACGCTGTCAACAAAATGAAGCTGTTGGAGATAAATACGATCTGAGGAGAGATAGCTATGTCAAAGCTGATAAAAAGATTATCGGGAGACTTCACGATAATCAGCAACAAGGTATTCAGAAATAAAAAGCTGGGTGTTACCGACCGTGGTACGCTCTGCACTCTGCTGTCGCTCCCCGACAATTGGAACTTCTCTATCAGAGGGCTTGCAGCTATTCTGCCCGACGGAGTGACGAAGATCGAAAACAGCCTGAACCGTCTGGAGTATGACCACCATTACCTCAAGCGTGTGCGTGTCTTTGAGAACGGTAGGATCATTGATTGGGACTACATTATCAGTGACGAGCCTATGGATGCCGATGAAGATGAGGACGGCGGCAATGTTGGAAATGTTGAAAACTCCTCTATTTCTGCCCCACGAGATACGGAAATTCAAGATGCGGAATTACTTGATACGGAAAACCCGTATCTTGAAAAACGACATCTTGAAAACCGGTATGCATATAAAGAACTAAATAATCAAGACTCCAAAAATAAAATACTGTGTGATAAAGAATCCACCAATCAATCCGCTTCTGCACAGGAAACGGATTCTGTTGAAACTGTTGAAAATCTGATTGATGGAGTGATTGAGGGATACAGCACAGACACAAAAAGAATCAAGAGTATCATCAAAGAGCATATCGAATACGAAGATTATCTCCAATGGATAAGGCTTTTCGGCAAGGATATGACAACTGCTGAGATCAAACAGCTTGTGGATAAGCTGGCTAAGGCTGCTACATCGGGCAAGGGTCGAGTCATCAATGACGAGAGCTTCTCGAAGTACGAAGTCCAGGAGGCTGTGCTGAATCTGAACAGAGAGTGCATTGAAATGGGCTATGAGGTGCTTAGGCAGAAAGCGCCGGGAACAGTCAATAACCGCACAGGCTATCTTGTCAGTGTGCTGATAAAGCTCGGCAGCGAGTATGACCTTGTTGCAAATTCCGAGGAGCGCAGTATCAAGTACGATGTTCAGCAAATGCTCCACTATGATGACTTCGACTGACCGCAAAGGAGGTGGTGCGTATGATTGTGAGGTGACACTATGCCCGAATACAAGGCAGTAGACAAGCTGTTTTATTCTTTCCACAGCGAGTTTGAAGCTATCGTCATGGATATGGTCGCTGAAAAGACGGATAAGCGTATCATAGACACGATGTTTGAGGATTTTGACCGCTTGCAGGAAGAATATCACGAAAAGCTGAGACAAATATGCAGAGAGGACGGTGAAGATCGTGGCTAAGACTATCTACACACAGTTTGATGAGATGGTGAATTACGATAATATCGTAAAGATCGGCATCAAGACAAATTGGGAGGACGCTGATATTTCCGATGACGGCACTATCGCTCCTGATTTTGAAATGGTCGGCAGAGATATTACGGGGCTTGAGATCCCTATCGGCATTTACAAGACCTATGAGGAAGCGGAGGAAGCTGTCAAGGCACTCCATGAGTGGTTCAAGAATCAGGCGTATGCCGTTTACGAAGTTCCCAAGCCAGAGGGAGCTGATACCTGATGGCTAACGACTACGAAAACGGCACAAAGAAAACGATAGACCTGACTATCAAGGCGGAGAAGATCAGTTCGGATATTCTCAAAGAAGCCTTGCAGGAGTTTATGGCAGGAAAGGCTGAAAAGAAAGGGCGAATGTCCTATCGTCAGCTGGAAAAGAAGTCGGACAGCAAGCTCGACAGCATTGAGGTCAGCGAGGACAATATCGGTGATTTCCTCAAAACGGCGAGAAAGTACGATGTTGACTTTGCCCTGAAAGCGGACAAATCTACCCAGCCTGCTACCTATCATGTTTTCTTTTCAGCAAGCAAGACAGAGAACTTCAAGAAAGCGTTTACCGAATACGTCGGGAAAAACGCTAAGACAAACCAGCGTGGGGTGTTCACGAGGGAGCAGTTAAAGAGAGAAGCTGCCCGTGTTGCACAGTCACCGCACAGGAAACACAGATCGAAAGAGAGAAAAAGGGAGACACACAGATGATCGAACATACCTATCCCCCGACACCAAGGACAAGGGGCGATGATGTTTTTACGGCGAACTTTTATGCCGATAACATGAGAAAGGCTTTGTCTGCCGAGTGCAGATCAACACCCGAAAGCTAAAAAAGGTCATTCTGAAAGCCTTACCCTATGCGATCTTTGCGTATGCAGGCAACCTTATCGGCTATGCGTACCGAACAGCGGAGGGCAACGGATTTCAGGAGAAGATACTCCCTTTTATGAGCAATCTCGGGGTCGCTTTTGCTAAGGTCTTTCCCAGCTTTCACCCGTTGGATATTTTATTCGGTTTGGTTCTGGCGGGTGTCATGAGACTTGTTCTCTATATCAAATCGAAGAACAAGAAGAAGTTTAGGCAGGGTGAAGAATACGGCTCTGCTGTATGGGGTACGGAAAAGGACATTGAGCCTTACATGGACTTATCCACCCCCGAAAACAACGTTATCCTCACGAAAACGGAGTCCCTGACGATGGGCAAGCCCTCTGCGCCGAAATTTGCCCGTAACAAGAACATTCTTGTGATCGGCGGTTCAGGCTCAGGTAAGACACGATTTTTCGTAAAGCCGAACCTGATGCAGATGCACTCCTCCTATGTAGTGACCGATCCGAAGGGTACGGTGCTTGTGGAGTGCGGTCATCTTCTTGCAAGGGGCAGACCGCTGAGAAACAGCGAAGGCAAGATAGTGTATCAGAGGGACGGCAAAAACGGCTATAAGAAAGATAAGAACGGCAAGCCTATGCCTGTCTATGAGCCGTACAACATAAAAGTCTTTAACACGATAGACTTCTCAAAAAGTATGCACTATAACCCTTTCGCCTATATTTCCGAAAGAAACCGTGAGAAGGACATTCTCAAATTCGTGGAAGTCCTTATCAAGAATACTTCTTCCTCTCAACAGCCCAGCGGTGATGACTTCTGGGTAAAGGCTGAAAAGCTGTTGTATACGTCTTACATTGCACTGATCTTCACCCTTTACGATGAAGATGAACGCAATTTTGAAACGCTTATCGAAATGATAAACGGTTCTGAGTGCCGTGAGGAAGATGAAACTTTCAAGAATGCTATGGACATTCAGTTCGGTATGCTTGAAACATGGCTTGACGGTCAGTTTCCTTCTGAGGAAGAAATTGACGAAGCCATAGAAAAAGAGAAAGAAAAAGAAAAGTCGGAGGGGTCTGACGATAACTCCGAAGAAGCAGAAGAAAGCGAGAGCAAGTTCAAATTTGAAGCCAAAGCCTATGACGAATACCGCAAAATGTGTCACATGACACCTCAGAGCGAACAGCAAAGGCTCGGCGCATTTGCTCTCAAACAATACAAGGCGTACAAACTTGCCGCAGGCAAAACGGCTAAGTCTATCTTAATTAGCTGTTCGACACGTTTAGCGCCTTTTGCCATAGATGAAGTTCTGGAGATAACTTCGTATGACGAACTGCACCTTGATATGCTCGGTGACGAGCTGTCAGCGCTGTTTGTAATAATCTCCGATACTGACGCAACGTTCAACTTCCTCGTTGCGATCATGTATTCACAACTTTTCAATCTGCTGTGTACCAAAGCTGACAACAGCGACGGCGGCAGATTACAGTACCATGTGCGGTGTCTCTTAGACGAGTTTGCGAATAGTGTGACACGTTCCGTACTGAAAAGGTGCGGCGCGTAACAATAAAATAGTTACGTAGAACTATTATTCTGATGAATCGAATGAGGGAGTAACGCCCGGAAAGGTTCACGTTAAAACTACGGACGGCTATGCAGTGTGAAATGCGGAAGTCGTAAGCCCGTGGAAGTCGTGCGAGAGCAGTCCTAACGGAGAAATTTATTTCAGACGAGGAAAGCGCCGCAGAGGTGCGGTGTACTGCCTATAGTGCGGACGGCGGTGCAATATGGTTAGTATGGCTTGAAATACAGCCCGACAAAAATCCGAGTGTACGGTTCTAAACGAATGACCGATAGAAATGTCGGGGTGCAAAATGCACGCAGGCGGGGTGGAGTAAAAGTTGTTAGTATGAAACTCCCTGTGCCGTTACAGGCGGCACGTATCCTGAGAAAATCGAGGATAATGCTTGCAGGACTAAAGGATTGACCTAAGTTGTACCAATGCTAAGAATAATGGAACGTGGAAAGCAGTCCAGTCAGTGAAATTCACATTTCTATACTGATGTTCAGACGAAAGCGGAGCAATCCGTATAAGCTGATTCAGGACTGTGAGAGTAGTGCCACAGTACCTATGAAACCGTGATAATAAGCGGAGGAGGGATAGGCACAAGTCATTTTCAGAATATTCAATATGTATATGTAGTAATCACAATGTGATTTCATAGCTTCGAGTATGAGCAAGAAAAAACACGCTGAAAGGCGGTGGTTACTATGACGAAGGAAACTGTAAACAAATCAGAAAAGAATATATATCGGTACGGCTTGCAGGAGAAGCTCTGTAATTTGTATGAGCAAAGCAGGCAGGGAAAGCAGTTCAGACATCTGATGAAGCTGATTGTTTCAGAAGAAAATGTGGTGCTTGCGTACCGTAACATCTGCAAGAACAAGGGCAGCTTTACTGCCGGAGTTGACGGAAAAATCATCACGGATATACAGAAATATCCGATTCAGAAAGTCGTAGAAAAGGTCAGAAATAAACTGAACTTTTATCAGCCGAAAAAAGTACGCCGAGTCTATATTGATAAAGGGAACGGCAAACAGCGTCCGCTTGGCATACCGAGCATCTGGGACAGGCTGATACAGCAATGCGTGTTACAGGTTTTAGAGCCGATTTGTGAAGCTAAATTTCATGAGCGTAGCAATGGCTTTCGACCGTATAGGTCTGCACAAAATGCAATCGCACAATGCTATAAAATGATTCAATTACAGAATGTGCATTTTGTTGTTGACATTGACATCAAGGGATTTTTCGACAACATCAATCACGCAAAGCTGATACGGCAAATCTGGGCAATGGGCATTCAAGATTTGAAAGTCCATGCAATCATCAAAGCAATGTTAAAGGCAGATATACTGTTCAATGACATTGTAATTTCACCCGAAACAGGAACCCCGCAGGGCGGTATCTTATCGCCGCTGCTATCCAATATCGTGCTGAATGAACTTGACTGGTGGATTGCCAGCCAATGGGAAATGATGCCGACAAAAGTCAACAGGGAGTACAGCAAGACCGATAAAAACGGAAATGTTGTCATAGACAGGTCACAAAAATGGACGATGCTTCGGGAGAAAAGTGAGCTGAAAGAAATCTATATCGTCAGATATGCCGATGATTTCAAAATCTTTTGCAGAGATTATCACACAGCAAAGAAAACCTATACAGCCGTTGTCAAATGGCTGAAAGAGCGGCTTTCATTAGACATCAGTGAGGAAAAATCAGGAATTACCAATCTGAAAAAGAACTATATGGAATTTCTGGGCTTAAAAATCCGAGCTGTGCCAAAAGGTAAGAAATTTGCAGTAAAATCGCATATGACCGATAAGGCGAAAAACAGAGCCAAAAAGAAAGTCGCTGAAAGCACAAAACGTATGCTGAGCCATAATGACCAAAAATCGCTTGATAAAAATATCAGTCTGCACAACTCTTTAATTAGCGGACTGCATAACTACTATAAAATGGCAACGCACGTCAGTGCGGACTTTGCCGAAATCGGCTATCCGATTCAAAAAATGCTAAGTGGTGCAAATCACAACAGCAGGCGGTGTCCGGTAGAAAAATCAGGTGAAATACGGTCAAGGTTCATCGCAGACAACTACGGAAAATCCAAGCAAATGCGTTGGATTCATGACAGACCAATTATTCCTGTTGCGTATGTACAGCACGAATATCCTAAATACAAACGCAGAGAGGTCAATAAATACGTTTTGAAAAGTGAAGCAGAGTATCATGTTCCCAATTCTATCAGTTTTGAGATAATCCGTTATTTAATGGAAAATGCCTATAAATGGGAAAGTATTGAATTTGCGGACAATATGCTTTCAAGGTACATTGCACAAAAAGGAAACTGTGCGGTCACGCATAAGCCCCTAAGACTTCATAACATGGAATGTCATCATATCAAGCCAAGACAAGGCGGACGGAAAGAGGATAACAGTTATAGGAATCTTGTCTTATTGTGTACAGAAGCACACAGGCTGATTACGGCAACCAGAAAAGAGACAATTGAGAAATATGTGCAGATGCTGAATCTCGATGAAAAACAGCTTGCAAAAATCAATAAATTCCGTAAACTTGCAGGAATGACAGAAATTTAGGCGACAAAATCAAATTACAGTAACAGGACTACATATGCACTAAAAATATACTGAAAATGATGGGACGCCGTATGACGGGAAACTGTCATGTACGGTGTTAAGCGGGGGAAAATCCGGAGATTATTTCAAAGGATTACCTATCGCAATTTGGCGAAATACCGCAGTTTGAGAAACTTATAGCGACTATCCGAAGCCGTGAAATATCGGCAAGTATCATCTTGCAAGCTAAGAGCCAGCTAAAGGCTATCTACAAAGACAATGCAGACACAATTGAAGGCAACTGTGATACGATGCTGTTTTTGGGCGGTAAGGAGAAGTCCACGCTGAAAGAGATCTCTGAAAGTTTGGGTAAGGAAACTATCGACAGTTTCAATACCTCCACAAACAGAGGACAGTCTGAAAGCTACGGCATGAACTATCAGAAGCTCGGAAAGGAGCTGAAGTCTCAGGACGAATTAGCCATAATGGACGGCGGAAAATGTATCTTACAGCTTAGAGGAGTGCGTCCGTTCTTCTCTGATAAATACGATATAACAAGACACAAAAATTACTCTGAACTTCTTGATGCAAACCCGAAGAAAAAGTTTGACATTCAAAGTTTTGTTAGTGACCGAAGTGGGATGGTTTCAAACATTTCTCCGAAAGATCAAATAAGTCAATGGGTGATCGACAAGTCAAGTTCCGCCTTAAAGGAAGTTACCTATCCTGCTGATGCGACAGAAAGAGAAAATGCAGAAGCAGAAGCTGTTTACGATGCCGACTCCGAAACAGATATAGACGGAGATACGGCAGACAGCTAAGAACCCGAAAAAAAAAGAGATAATCGGGTGACGCTGAATGGACGAATTTATTTTATTTGAGGGAGACTTTTTACCTATGGAAACTATGAATATTTCTGCGGTCGATGCTACCGCAATGGAGACAGCAACCACCTCTGCACCTAAGCACAAGTGGCTTTCTAAGGGTGCTAAGTTTACTAAGAAGGCAACTATGTTCGCAACTATCGCCGGAGTAATGGCATCTACCTGTGCAACTCAGGCTTTTGCGGCTGGTACCGGTGAAGTTGATACTTCCAGCTTTATCACTACCGCCTGCACCGTTCTCAAGTCCGTCATCTGTCTGATCGGCGGCGGTGTTGGTGTATGGGGTATCGTAAACCTCCTGGAAGGTTACGGTAATGATAACCCCGGTGCAAAAGCACAGTAGTGATATAGAAGTTTTTTCTCCCTTAATTCAGGTCGCATAAAATAGGCATTATGCGACCTTTTTTCCATATTTACCTGTTTCAACGGATATGGTGGACACCGCCACATCAAAGCGGAAGTGTATCTCAATATCCTGCACACGCTTTCCGCTGGACTTGTCGGGTTCGTGGACTACGATCTTGTCAACCAGTTCGTGCATGATCTCAGGCGTGAGCGTTTCGATATGCTCATACTTATGCACCACTTTGAGGAACGCCGTTACATCGGAGGACTTCTGCTCCGCACCGTCAATCAGGGTTGTAAGTTCCGCAACGGTAGCTTTCAGTTTTGCCTGTTCTTCCTCATATCCTGCGGACATCATAGTAAAACGCTCGTCCGACAGTCTGCCGAGAACATTATCCTCATAGAGCCTTGTGAACAGCTTGTCCAGTTCAGCAATTCTCTTTTCAGCCTGCTTTAAGTTCTTTTTCGCCTTAGTAAGCTCCGAGGACTTGCGCTGAACGGAATTGCTCATAGCGGTCTGGATAAATTCGTCCTCGTTCTCCCTCACCATTGCAAGGAGCTTATTCAGCTCACCGAGGACAATTTCGTTGAGTACGCAAGTGCGGATATAATGCACAGTGCATTTATCCTGTTCCTTTGCGTAGGTGGAGCATCTCATGTGTTCCTGTTCGGGACGCTCATTCTTGCGGCGGCTCAGGTACATCTTCTCTCCGCAGTCAGCACAGTACACCATTCCTGCGAACGGATTGACCACTTCAGAGCGTTGCGGTCTGCGCTTGTGCTTGCGGAGTTCCTGCACCAAGTCGAAGGTCTGCTGCGTGATGATAGGTTCTTGCGTATTCTCGAAGATCTGCCACTCCTCTTGCGGATTATACACTATCTTGTGAACCTTGTAGGACTTCATCTTTGTACGGAAGTTGACCGTATGACCGCAGTATTCGTAGCGTTCAAGGATATGGGTGATTGTATTTGCACCCCAGCGGTAGGTTTTGGCGTTATGCCGTCCATTGTCACGACCTTGCGATAATGCGTAGGCAGTCGGAGTTGGTATGCCTTGCTCCGTCAAAATCCTTGCGATCTGCACCGGACCGTAGCCGTCAATGCAGAGCTTGAAAATCTTGCGTACCACCTCAGCGGCAGGCTCAT
>CALEPT010000252.1 GCA_937910385.1 uncultured Ruminococcus sp.
GAAGGAGGCTTACTTTACCCGTGACGAGCTGCGGAAACAGGTACAGCAAAAGAGGGCTGATCCCTCACAGCAAAAGCACAAGGAGCGTACAAGAAAGAGAGAGGAAATGCGATCATGATGAACAAGACACCGCCGCCTGTTGCGGTCTATTCCCCTGCCTATCATGCAAAGCTGCGTGATAAGGTCAGGGAGCATACGGCAAGCCGAAATCTGGCTGAGTCTGTCAAGAAAGTGAGGTACAAGGGCGATTGCAGTACAGCAGTAAAAAGATAAAAAAGCTGATACTGAAAGCTCTTCCTTACGCTATCTTTGCCTATGCCGGCAACAAGATCGGCTATGCCTACCGCATCTCCGAGGGTAAGGACATTTCTGAAAAACTCCTGCCTTTCTTCAACAACATCGGAACATCATTCGCAAGAGTGTTCCCCAGCTTTCACCCGATAGATATTCTGGTCGGAATTGTGATCCTGGTGATCCTGGTACTGTCCTATTTCCAGATGAATCAGATCCCCCGGTTCGCGTTTCTTCATCAGCTCGTACATCAAAGCCAAAAACCGCAAGAAATTCAGACAGGGCGAGGAATACGGCTCTGCCAAATGGGGCGAGGCAAAGGATATTGAGCCTTACATGGACAATTCCAACTTCTTCAATAATGTCATTCTGACCATGACGGAGTTTCTGACGATGGGCAGACCATCTTCTCCGAAGTATGCCAGAAACAAGAACATTCTTGTGATTGGCGGCTCCGGTTCCGGTAAGACTCGATTTTTCTTGAAACCGAATCTCATGCAAATGCACTGCTCCTATGTTGTCACTGACCCCAAAGGGACGGTGCTTGTGGAATGCGGTCGGATGCTGAAAAAGGGCAGACCGAAACGGGACGATCAGGGCAAGATCGTCTATGTGCAGGACAGCAAGGGTAATCCCAAACTGGATAAGCATGGAAAGCCGATCATTGCCCGTGAACCGTACAAAATCAAGGTGTTTAATACCATCGACTTTGACAAGTCCATGCACTACAACCCGTTTGCGTATATCTCGGAGAGAAACAGAGAGAAGGATATACTCAAATTTGTCGAGGTTCTGATCAAAAACACATCGGGAAACAGTCAGCAACCGAACGGTGAGGATTTTTGGGTGAAAGCCGAGAAACTTCTCTACACCGCCTACATTGCACTGATCTTCTGCTTTTACCCGGAACATGAGCGTAATTTCAGAACGCTGATCGAGCTGATCAATGCCTCCGAAACCCGTGAGGACGATGAGACATTCAAGAATGCTGTGGATGATCAGTTTGATTTTCTGAATGCTTGGGTCAACGGTGATAAGCCCGATGATGTGGAGTTTGCCGAGGATTATCAGTATATGCTTGAAAACTATGAGCCTTCCCCCGAACAGCGGAGGATCGGACAGTTTGCAGTCAAGCAGTACAAATCCTACAAGCTCGCCGCAGGAAAAACAGCGAAGTCAATTCTGATTAGCTGTTCCACAAGATTGGCTCCATTCGCCATTGACGAGGTGCTTGAAATCACCTCCTATGACGAGCTGCACTTAGATAAACTCGGAGATGAGCTGTCGGCACTGTTCGTCATTATCTCCGACACAGATAGCACATTCAATTTCTTGGTGGCTATCATGTACTCACAGATGTTTAATCTGCTCTGCACCAAAGCGGACAACAGCAAGGGCGGCAGATTGACATATCATGTCCGCTGTCTGCTCGATGAGTTTGCGAATATTGGCGAAATTCCGAACTTTGACAAGCTGATTGCGACCATTCGCTCCCGTGAAATATCAGCAAGTATCATTCTTCAAGCGAAGTCACAGCTCAAGGCTATTTACAAGGATAACGCTGATACGATCGAGGGCAATTGCGACACGCTGTTGTTCCTCGGCGGCAAAGAAAAAACAACGCTGAAGGAGATCTCGGAGAGCTTGGGCAAAGAAACAATAGATGCTTTCAATACCTCCGAAAATCGTGGACAGTCGGAATCCTACGGACTGAACTATCAGAAATTGGGAAAGGAGTTGAGGTCACAGGATGAACTTGCAGTGATGGATGGTGGCAAGTGTATCCTACAGCTTCGGGGAGTGCGTCCGTTCTTCTCGGATAAGTTTGATATAACCCGTCATAAGCAATATCCAATGCTTGCGATCAAAGGTCATAATATGAGTCCTGAAATGATCATCCCAACAAGTAAATTGGCACCTGAACTTAGAGAACATATATTAAGATACTTTAATGATCAAAATGAAGCAAAATTGCTTGAATATCCTGAAGAAGTTTGGATAAAAACAAAGGAATTGCTTAAGAAATACAACGTTACAATGACCTTAAATAGATCGGAAGAGCGTCGTGTAGGGAAAGAGTGTAGATCTCGGTGGTCGC
>CALEPT010000253.1 GCA_937910385.1 uncultured Ruminococcus sp.
CTTGAAGTCCTTGTTGGAAGTCCCTTCTCTTTCAAGGTCGCCTGCAAAGTATTCAATCCCAGAGAAACACATCCTGTCCTGTTTGAAACTGCTATTATTTGTGCAACAGTTGGCATCATGTGTCCTGCCATGAGCTTTCTTGCCGCCATCCTGTATTATCCATATCAATACATGGGTTTTAATGTCTTTACACTATTGGCAAATTGGGTTAAACTTGTGTGCTTTAATTTCCCGTTCGCTTTCGTTTCTCAGCTTTTCTTCATTCAGCCTCTAATCAGAACCTGCTTTAAGGCTGTATTCAGAAGAAAAGCCGAAACAGCACAGGCTGTAAAGGCATAAACTTTGTGCAAAATGTCCTTTGCAAAAAAGCTGAAAATCTGATATAATCTATATATAACGAGTAGCGATCCTGCGTAAGTCCGGTTATTGCTGCTCGTTATATTTTTTTATGGAGGTAGATCATAGTGAAAAGAATCAAAGAAGCGTGTATCTGCCAGACACTGCATTTTATGCTCAAGGAAGATGTCGGTCACGACTACGCTGTCAAGGTCGTAAAGGAAGAAATCACAAAATACAAAGCTTCACTCGAAAAAAGCAGAACAAAGTACAAGATACTCGAAGAAACCGAGCAGCCAGACGGCTCTGTTATCATCAAGATCAAGAAGCAGTACAACACAGCACCTGTCGGCACTTATCTCGACTGATACAATTTCATATCATCAAAACAGCGTGTGGCGTAAGCATAAATCCAGCTTCCAGCCACACGCTGTATTTATTAGGAGGAAATCAAATGGAACAAACCGCAAATCAATTCTTAGGGCGTGAGCCTGTGGGCAAACTGATGAAAAAGTACGCCGTGCCATGCATCATTTCTCTGCTGGTGGGGGCACTCTACAACATCGTTGACCAGATATTCATCGCCAACGCAAGCTATCTCGGCTCTTACGGAAACGCCGCCAATACAGTGGTGTTTCCGCTGACAGTTATAGCTCTTGCGATCGCTGTGATGATCGGTGACGGCTGCTGTGCCTTTGTGAGTTTGAGTCTCGGCAGGAGCGAACCTGATAAAGCAAAGAAAAGTGTCGGCAACTCCGTCCTTATGACGATCGTGAGCAGCCTGATCCTTTGTGCCGTGTATCTGATATTCAGCGACGGTATCATAGCTATGTTCGGCGGAACGGTCAATGAAGAAACATTCCGCCACTCACAGGAATACTTCTTCTATATTTCGCTCGGTATCCCTTTCTATATGTTCGGTCAGGCTATGAACCCTGTGATCCGTGCGGACGGCAGCCCGAAGTTTGCTATGATCTCCACACTCGCAGGGGCGGTGCTGAATATGATACTCGATCCGATATTCATTTTTGCTTTCAGGTGGGGCATGATGGGAGCTGCGGTCGCAACTGTCATCGGGCAAATCGTAACGGCTGGACTTGCAGTGTGGTATCTCTGCAATATGAAACTCGTAAAACCTGCAAAGACTGATTTTAAACCCGAAAGTGCAATTATCCGCAAAACGCTGACACTCGGTCTGACCAGTTTTCTCTCGCAGATCTCTCTTGTGGCAGCAATGGCAGCGATCAATAATATGATACGCAAATACGGTGCAATGGACAGCATTTTCGGGCAGGAGCAGTATGCGCAGATACCTATGGCGGTGGTCGGCATCGTTATGAAGTTCTTCCAGATTGTGATCTCTATCGTTGTGGGAATGGCAGCGGGATGTATTCCGATTGCCGGTTATAATGTGGGTGCAGGTCTCAAAGGGCGTGTCAGGGAACTGTTCACTATGCTGCTTCGGGCAGAGGCAATTGTAGGCGGTGTGGCTCTTCTGATCGTAGAGCTATTACCGAAGCAGTTGATCATGATCTTTGGTGCGGCGAATGAAAGCGTCTATTATACAGATTTCGCGATGAAGGCGTTCCGAATCTATCTGTGCATGATGGTATGTGCCTGTGTGAATAAAGCATGCTTTATCTTTCTTCAGGCTATGGGGAAGGCTTTGGAGTCAACGATCCTGTCCATGGTAAGGGAGATCGTATTCGGAGTGGGATTTGGACTTGCGTTGCCACT
>CALEPT010000254.1 GCA_937910385.1 uncultured Ruminococcus sp.
AGCCTATGTCAGCGGTATTCTCACAGCCAAGAATGGTACTCTCGTTATATCCGCAGATGCCGCCGATATAGACCGAGCTTTCTGAGGCTTCTTCATTAACGGTGCCGTTGTTCCTGCAATTCTCCACAAGCCCCGAATTGACACCTGTGATACCGCCAATCTTTGAATTTCCTTGCACACTTGCATCGGAAACACAGTCTGTGATCACCGCATTTTCTTCATTGCACCCGACGATACCGCCTGCGGCTGCATCTGCATATAAATCGCCTGAAACAGAGCAATTACTGATCGTCCCCTTGTTGATACCGCAAATAATACCCAAATTTTCAGTCATTGCGTTTTCTATCTCTGCTTCACATTTCAGGTCACAGATCAGCGCATTTTCCCCGACTATCCTGAAAAGCCCCTGTGTGTTATCCGCCTTGATACCGTATATCCTGTGCCCTTGTCCGTCAAAGCTGCCGTCGAAATATGGTACGGAATATCCCTCGGCACCTGAAAGGTCAATATCACTTGTGAGCTTTACAGTAAGGTCTGCGGAATAGCTGTCAAGCCTGCAATGTTCAGCGAGCTCACACCACTCGTTCTTGCTTGATATGGTAAGCAGATTATCTTCTGCACGCACAGGGAGAGGAAATGAAAACAGCAGGTAAGCTGATGACAGCACAGCCGCAAAAAAGCGTTTTATGTCTGGCATTTTCACTCCTCCTCTCCCAGCAGCTTTTTCAAGTCGAACGTTGTTTTCTCGGCAAATTTGTTTCCTGCTAAAATGATCTGCGGCAGAACAGTCAGCACAAGAATAATGGAGATCAGCGCTCCCCGCCCGAGTGCAAGACCGATAGAGCCGATATAGATATCCGTTGTCATCCCTGCGATAATAAAGCCTGCCGCAGTCATGATGATGCCAGAAGTCAGCACGGTGGGAAAGCTCTCATTGATCGCATTTATCATAGCTTCCTTTGGAGACAGCTGCTCCTTGTTTGTCTGAAAACGGGTGTATACAACGATCGCATAGTCTATCGTTGCCCCCATCTGTATCGCAGAAACGATCAGGTATGTTACAAATGAGATATTTGTATCTGTCAGGTACGGGAAAGAGAAATTGATCCAGATACTTCCCTGTATCACGAATATCAGCAGCAGTGATGCACCGAAGGAACGGAAGGTAAACAGCAGTACAATAAATACGAACGCGATCGTCAATAAAGACACCAGCTTGTTGTCGCTTGCGAAGGAAACATCGAGATCATGTGCGCTTGTGATGTCACCGACTACAAGCACATCGTCATATTCCTCCTGTGCGATCTGACGTATCTCGTCTACAAGCGCAACACTTTCTTCACTTTCGACCGGGACATTTGCCATAAAGATAATGCGGATATGCTCCTCACCCCGAAGCTGTGCAATCCCGTCGTTAAGCTGACTGCGCAGGCTTTCAAGGATGTCCATTGTTTCAGCATCAAGACTTACAGCACCGCTGTCCACCGTTTCAAATAGAAATTCAAATATATCCAGCAGCGGTACTGAGTATGTATTGGTATCTCCCACAATGGGCTGGTACTGCTCATTATTATAGCCGTACAGCGCATACAGCAGCTTTGCCTGCTCAATGTCAATGCCCACAAGCTCGGAAAAATCTCTTGCAGTATAGCGGTCTGTGAGCATTTTGCCGTCCTCTATCTCGATATTGGCAAGCCCTGCGGCACGCTCTATCTTGCCGAGCTTCAAAACCTCCTGCGTAACAGTTTTTTCTTTTTCATAATCTCCTCTTGGAACAATGAGTGCGATCACATTTGTTTCTTCAAATGTGTTGTGGATGCGCTCGTTGATCTTGTCCTGCTCGGACATTTTGATACGGTCTGTTCCGGAATCAGAAAAGGCATAGTCGCATTTTCCGGATGCATAGACCGCAAGAGGAATCAGTATCACGAACAGTATCAGAAAAAACGGCACCTTTTTCAGTATCAGCCTGCCCCAGCCCTTTATGTCAGGAACCAGCTTTTTGTGCCGTGTTTTCAGCAGAGCCTTATGAAATATCATGATAAGTCCCGGCATCAGCAGGAACACCGTCAGCAAGCTGCACACAATACCCTTGATCAGCACCAATCCGAGATCACGTCCCAGTCTGAACTGCATCAGTGTCAGTGCAGCAAGCCCGGATATAGTGGTAAGGCTCGATGAGGATATCTCGATGATAGAATAGGCAAGCGCATCGGTCAGGGCTGCTTTCACACTGTCCGCTGTTTCGTATTCGTCCTGAAAGCGGTGGCAAAAGATGATCGCATAGTCAATGGCGAGAGCGAGCTGCAAAATGATCGCTATGGAATTGGTGATAGAGGAGATCTCGCCCAGCCAGAAATTCGTTCCCATATTCAGTATGGCAGCCACGCCAAACACTATGAACATGATAACGACCTCGAAATAGCTTTTCGACGTAAACAACAGTACACCCACGATGACCAGCACCGCAAGCAGCAGTATCTTCACCATTTCATTTGCAAGCTGCTTGTTGTAATCTCTCCCAACAGCAGAGGAAATGCTGACCTCATAGTCTGTAAGCATTTCCTTGATCTCTGACATGGCGGATATCACATTCCCGTCAGTTTTAACGCCTGAAAATGTCACGCTGAACAGAGCAGCCGATGAAGCGTAATGCTCCTTTGTATCATTGAAGCTGACGGAGGAAACGCCGTCGATATCTGCGATTTTCTCTGCGAGCTCATCAGCCGTTTCGTAGGGGATATTGGAAAGCATGATATTCGCCGTGGCATAGGTCACAAATTCCTCGTCCATAACAGAAAGCCCTTGTCTTGTTTCCGTTCCGGCAGGGAGCAGAGAGGTGATATCGGGATTGATCTTTACCTTTCCCATGCACATCACACAGTAGATGACGGCGACAAGGAATATCAGGGTGAACACAGCTCTATTCTCAATAATGAATCGTGATATTTTTTTCATTAGGGAATTGTCCATGTGTACTCCTTATGATTGCCTTAATTTCTTATGATAGCGCAGACCGCATCAAATGCCTCATCAGCCTCGGGTATCGGATAGAGCGGATAAACATGGTTCATGCCTTCGCCGACATACAGCTTTGAGCTGATGCCTTTCTCCAAAAGCATATCATAGAAGGCAGTTACATCAGGATAGAATATCTCCCTTGTTCCCACAAACAGATATACATTTCGCAGCCCC
>CALEPT010000255.1 GCA_937910385.1 uncultured Ruminococcus sp.
TTGTTCTCTTTTTTGTTGCCCTTAAATTTGACCGACCTTACGGATTCAGGTAATAGTTACAAGCACTGTTTAGCTCTCTAATTCTATTATGGGAACTTTTTCTTCATTTGCATAAATGTGGAGATTTTTATCAGATGGCGTATTACGAGGAATATATTGTAAATGCAAAGTATACAAATGACAATGATTTATTTAGTTTAATTATACAATTGTCTTTGCTATATAACTTGTGGTATAATTAGTATAATAATGGGAAATGGCACATTTAGTGTTGTATTTTAAGTTATAGGGGGATATAATGATGACCAATAACGAAAGAAATAGTTACTTTGCCGTTATTGATACTGAAACGAACTGGAATAACGAAGTTATGTCAATTGGTATTGCAATTGCTGATTCACAGACCTTTGAACTAAAATCAACAAGATACTATATTCTTACGCCTGAATGTAATGTTGGCGGAATGTATTCATTTGTTTTAGAAATGAAAAGACTCAAGGTTGATATGAAAAACTCAAGAGACAATGTAATATCTGATATAATTCAAATATTAAGGAAATATAATATTGATTCTATTTTCGCTTATAATGCTACATTCGATTATAATCATTTGATTGAGTTAAAGGAATATAAATGGTTTGATATAATGCGTCTTGCCGCTTACAAGCAATATAACAAAGCGTTGCCTGCATATGCGGATTACTGCGGAACTGGCAGGTTAAAACGTAACTATGGAGTTGAGCCTATTATGAGATTACTTTCAGGTTCACGTTATTATGAAAAACACAATGCAATTTATGATGCAATTGATGAATTGAAAATAATGGAATTATTGAGTTATGGACTTGATGGATATGCTCATGCTCAAATCAACGCAAAAAAAGAGAAACGCATTTGCAATAAACATAAGACTTCTAACGAATTATATGTTAATGAGCATAATGATCGTAAAAAGATTCTTGATGAAGTTGACAAGTATAAAAACGATCCAAGATGTTCAAAAATTTCGGGAACTTCACACAGTAAAAGAAAAAGTACAATAGAAGCTAAATCAAAAAAAAGAGCTGCAACTTCTGCAGCAAAAAACACTTTAAAATATTCGCTTGGAGACAATGTTATACATATTGATTACGGTAAAGGAGTTGTTACCGAAGTCAGATTAATTACAGCTGACCTTTATTTTATAGCCGTTACCTTTAAGCTTTATGGCGAGATGGTATTTCAAATGCCATATAATGAAAAATACTTTAGTGAAGCCAACGAATAAAAAGAGGACAAACTATGAAAAATAATCAAGGTATTTCGCTTTCTGATGAACAGGAATATTTTGTTAACAAGGCACTTGAAGGACATAATATCCTTGTAGATGCATGCATTGGAAGCGGAAAAACAACTGCTATTCAATTACTATGTGGAAAACTTCCAAAGGATAAAAAAATTCTTTACCTTACATATAATAAGCTATTAAAAATTGACGCCAAAACAAAAATAAAAGTAAAGAATGCAACTGTTACAAATTATCACGGCTTTGCATTTATGTGCTTGAAGAGAATAGGCATAAATGCTGGTGTAAATGATATGATTAGCTTGTTCAATGAAAAGAAGCCACAGTTATATAAATATGATGTGCTGATTATTGACGAATATCAAGACATAGAAACCGAGTTTGCTGAAATGTTGGAGTACATAAAATCCACAAATCCACGAATGCAGCTAATTGCTGTTGGAGATATGCAGCAAAAAATATATGATAAAACAAACTTGAAAGTATCAGAATTTATCAATCAGTTCCTCAGTAATCATTTAAAACTTGAATTTACAAAATGTTTTCGTTTATCTGAAAATTTAGCCGCTGAACTTGGTAGGATCTGGCAAAAGAAAATAATCGGAGTTAATTCTCAATGTGTTGTCGAGAATATGAATGCAGATAGAATAGTTGATTTCTTAGCTGAACAAGATCCAAAAGATATTTTATGCTTAGGTTCAAGAAATGGTGCTCTTTCGAGAACTTTAAACAAATTAGAAGCAGACCATTCTGATATATTCAATAAGGCTACCGTTTACGCAAGCATCTCTGAAAATGATTCTCTTGGAACTACACAACCATCTGATAAAACTGCAATTTTTACAACATTCGATAGTAGCAAAGGTCTCGAAAGAAAGATATGTGTTGTGTTTGATTATACAGAAAGCTATTGGCAATTAAGGGTTGCAAAGCCACAGCAATCTTATGAAATACTGCGTAATATTTTTTGCGTAGCTGCAAGTCGTGGTAAAGAAAGAATCATTTTTGTTGATAGTAATGAAGCTATGCTTTCTGAATCAACATTGTCAACTCCAGTTGATGAAAACCTTAAAATGGTTGATATGGATATATCTGCAATGTTTGATTTTAAATATAGAG
The DNA here is from genome assembly GCA_937910385.1 of uncultured Ruminococcus sp. Lineage (GTDB taxonomy): Bacteria > Bacillota > Clostridia > Oscillospirales > Ruminococcaceae > Ruminococcus. The sequence goes on from CALEPT010000255.1 coordinate 2,405, forward strand.
AAGATATAGAAAAATGTTTTTCTTTATTAGACTGCAAACCACTTCCTATATTGGATAATGATGAAATTGAAGTTAAGAAAAGTGATGGAATGATAGACCTTTCTCCATGCATTGGCATCTATCAAGAAGCAATGTACTTTGATCAATATGATATTGATAAGGATATTGAATTGTATATGATCCTTCATCCTGATAAAAAAGATTTATGGGATGACAAAGTTAAAAAATTGGATTTAGAATCGAAGATACTGTTTTTTGTTTCACTTGAAACTAATCAAGAACGATACCGTTCTCAGGTTGAATTACCTTTTGTGACTAAAGAATCGGAGAATCTGATTGCTGATAGACTATATACAAGATTAAAAAGAGATGAAGAGGTTCAGGTCGGTTGTTATATTGACATAGCTGATGAAAAAGAGGGCTTACGTGCTTTTTCTGCAAGAGGATACGCAGATGTTGTTAAAGACAATATCGTTTATGAGTTGAAGTTTGTTTCTGAGCTCTCTCATGAACATTTTTTGCAATGCACCTGTTATATTGTCGCACTTGGACTTGAAAAAGGAATTCTTTGGAATACACGAAATAACAAAGCATTTGAAGTTAATGTGCCAAATAAAGAAGCTTTCCTTGATGCTGTTGTAAATACTATAACTAAAAACAAGATAATTAAGTATTACAAGCCTTTTGACATAAAGGAACAGACCATTGCTCATAACTCAATAGAATCCGCAGGAATAACCAATAAAAAATATGATGTTTCAGATTTCTCAGTTGGAACAAAAATTATCCATAAGACGTTTGGTGTTGGTACAATAATTAAAATTTCAAAAGAAAAAAATAATCATATTATAAAAGTTGTTCTTGAAAACGGAGTGTCTCATAATTTCTTGCTTGAATTCACTCTGAAAAACAGAATTATTACGAAGCTGTAATGATAAAGCGCTACTTAATCAATAAGTAGCGCTTTTTCTTCCTATTCAGTTTGGTTTGTCATTTGTTCCGCTAAGAGCAGCGCCCTATAAGCGGTGCTTTTGATTTTACGAGTTTGTGTTTTTCTTGATACGCGCTATTTCCTGATCCTTTTTCCAGAGGAAGCTTATATGAGCTTCGGTGCCGTTTTGTATTCGCTTGATATTTTCGATATGCTTTTTCAGGATTATCAGTGAAATCGCCGAAAGGATAATAGTTCCGATAGGATCGCCTGTTGAAAAGGCGTAGATGACTGTGAAAAGAATTGAGCCCGATATCGGTACTACGCACACATAGTCCATTGAAAAGCCGAGTATCATCTCAAAAAGGAGCATTATCAGGAAAAGATAAGGATTGAATGTAATTATCATGCCTGCAAGGCAGGCGAGACCCTTTCCGCCGTGAAATTTCATAATGAACGGGAAAATATGACCGAGGATACATGAAGAACCGGAAAGTATCTTCGCAAAGCGTATCTGGGGGAAAAGATATGCGGCGATCAAGGAAGCGGCAACAGCCTTTGCAATGTCGAACAGTGCAATAAAAAGTCCTGCGCGTTTTCCCATTGTGATAACGGCATTTGAAGCGCCGGCATTTCCCGAGCCTCTTTCGCGGATATCGAATCCGTTAAGTCTGGAAATAATATAAGCCGGATTGATATTGCCGATAAGATAACCGATCAGTGAACATAAAGCTATCTGCATGATATTACCTCCGTTGGAATTTTATATGCAAAAAACGGATGAAGACATCTTCATCCGTGGTTTAGCAGAAGCTATCTGCTATGGCGCGGATTGAGAGATTTGAACTCTCGCGCCGGTTTCCCGACCTACTCCCTTAGCAGGGGAGCCCCTTCACCACTTGGGTAAATCCGCAAACTGACGAGCAAGAGCAGAAACGCTTACTCATAAAATTGTATTGGCGGAGAGGGTGGGATTCGAACCCACGTGACCGTTAAGTCAAACGGTTTTCAAGACCGCCTCGTTATGACCGCTTCGATACCTCTCCATACAAGCTAAACACAGCGCTGAATGAAACTCAACGCTAAGTCAGCTTTTATATTATACCACAGACAAAGGGAAAAGTCAAGAACAACTTGGGTCGAAGAGCGACAATAAATTCCCGCGATTTTTGTTGAAAATGACGAAATGATCGTCTGCCCTTTTATTTTATGATAATATCATTGCAGGATATAAGTAAAATATAGAAAATAATGGTTTTTTTTCGCGATTTTAAAAAAATGTACTTTACATATTTGCGATTTTAGTGTAAAATATACATAGATAAAATTTTGTGAGGTGCTTATATGGAACCAAAATATAAACGTATTCTTCTCAAGGTGAGCGGCGAGGCGCTCGCAGGTGAAAAAAAGACCGGTCTTAATTATGATGTTATAACCGAGATCTGTAAGAGCATTAAAAAATGTACTGACGCAGGCGTTCAGGTAGGAGTCGTTGTCGGCGGAGGAAACTTCTGGCGCGGCAGGTCGAGCGGAGCTATGGACAGGACCCGTGCCGACCACATCGGAATGCTTGCCACTGCTATGAACGCTCTTGCACTCGCAGATGTGCTCGAATCCCTCGGCTGCGACGTAAGAGTACAGACCGCGATAACTATGCAGCAGGTCGCAGAGCCCTATATACGCAATAGAGCGGTAAGACATCTCGAAAAGGGCAGGATAGTGATATTCGGCTGCGGAACGGGAAATCCGTTCTTCTCCACCGATACGGCTGCTTCGTTGAGGGCGGTCGAGATCGAGGCGGATATCTTCCTCAAGGCAACTCTTGTTGACGGCGTTTACGATAAGGATCCTCACAAATACGCCGACGCCAAAAAGTATTCAACACTCACATTCAGCCAGGTCATCGGCGAAGAACTTGGCGTTATGGACAGCACTGCCGCTGCTATGTGCCGTGATAACAAGATGAAAATGCTCGTATTCGATCTCTCACGCCCCGATAATATCCTCGACGCCGTTATGGGCGAGGACGTGGGTACAGTAGTTTACGAGGAATAAGGTAAAAGCTTAGAGCCGTGCAATTGTGAACCTAATCAAGAAATATGTGTAAGGAGAGAAATATTATGGCAAACAATAGCAGGAAAATCAAGTATTCAGAGCCGGCAGGTTACTTCCCGAAAGAGCTGAGAGACAAGATTGTCAAGGCAGGTAAAGCGGATAAAGAAGCAAAGGATAGCAAGAAGAAATAGCGGCTATCTCCTGCGGCATTCAATGCCTATCCTGTGATTATCCGATACACTTTGACATTTACAAAGGCTGTTATTATGGCAAATGCTATCAGCCGATACGCAACAGCGAGCAATGCCGAAGCGGTCGCTGAAGCTGTATGTGACGTGTATTGCAACGGCAGGAAAGATATATAAATATTACAACCGGTACGAAAGGAATTTTTATCATGAAAGATACTATCAATGCAGCAAAAGAAAAAATGAATAAGAGCCTCAATGCGCTCGGAAACGAGTTTGCGTCTATCCGTGCAGGCAGAGCAAATCCTGCTGTTCTCGACAAGGTTATGGTGGACTATTACGGAGCTCCCACTCCTGTAAACCAGATGGCAGCGGTTTCTGTATCCGAAGCAAGGATACTCGTTATACAGCCGTGGGATAAATCCAGCCTGAAGCTCATCGAAAAGGCGATACAGGCTTCTGACATCGGTATCACTCCAACTAACGACGGAAACGTTATACGTCTTGCCTTTCCGCAGCTTACTGAGGACAGACGTAAGGAGCTTGCCAAGACTATAAAGAAGTACGGTGAGGAGTGTAAGGTGACTATTCGCAACACAAGACGCGATACAATGGATAAGTTAAAGAAAATGCAGAAGGGCTCTGAGATAACCGAGGACGACCTTAAGGAATGCGAGAAGAAGGTACAGAAGCTTACAGACGACTTCTGCGCGGACGTTGACAAGGCTGTCGCCGACAAGGAAAAAGAAATAATGACGGTTTAATGGTGAGATATGGCGTTATTCGGTAAAAAGGAAAAGGAAGAGCTTGCGCTGCCTGAGGTACTGCCGCAGCATGTGGGCTTTATAATGGACGGTAACGGCAGATGGGCAAAGAAGCGCGGACTGCCCCGTTCGTTCGGGCACCGCGAGGGTGCTAAGAATTTCAAGAAGATAGTACGCTACTGCAAGGATATCGGCTTGAAAAACATCTCGTTCTATGCGTTTTCGACGGAGAACTGGCAGCGCCCTGACGATGAAGTCAATACGATAATGGAGCTTTTCCGCGACTACATCGTGGACGTTCGCAACTTCCTCAGCGAGAACACAAGAATGATATTCCTCGGCGACAAATCGGCGTTTGACGATGACTTACAGGAAAAGATGATACGCCTCGAAGAGGACACCGCTCACTACACTGAGATGAACCTCATGATGGCGGTCAATTACGGCGGCAGAGACGAGCTCGCTCATGCGGCGAGGCTCCTTGCGCAAAAGGCTGTAAACGGCGAGATACGCCCCGAGGACATCACTGAGCAGTCCATAGCCGATAACCTGTATACAGCCGGACTTCCCGACGTTGACCTTGTTATCCGCCCAAGCGGCGAGCTGCGGCTTTCCAACTACCTGATCTGGCAGTGTGCCTATGCGGAATACTACTTTACGGATATTCTCTGGCCTGACTTCACTCCGGAGGAGCTTGACAAGGCACTTATCGAGTTCGGCAGACGTCAGCGCCGCTTCGGAGGTGTGTGAATGCTTACGAGGATAATCTCGGGTGTGGTCGGCGTAGCTATACTCGTCGGTGTGCTGTTTTTTCATGACACGATAGTTCTCACGATAGCGGTCGCGGCGATGATAGCGATAATGCTTTACGAACTGCTGCGCGCAGTCAAGCTGGAGAAGAATATCCCCATACTCATTGCGGCGGAGCTCTGCGGCATTTCTATGCCGTTTATTTACAACAATTTCTACTATCTTCCCGACAGTATCATTGGCGGAGCTGACTTCACAAAAATCGACGGCAGGATGTCTGTTATTGCTTTTGTCGTGACTCTTGCTGCGGCGTTCGTCATATTCATAACGTGGCTCAGACACCACAAGGAGCTGCGCTACGAGCAGATATTCTTCGCACTCGCGGTAATGGTGCTCGTTCCGCAGGCGATGAGCTGCATCGTTCGCATTGACCGAATGGATAGTGAGAACGGACTGTTCCTGCTTGTCATGGGACTTTGCGGAGCATGGATAGCCGACACAGGAGCCTACTTCACGGGCGTTGCGCTCGGCAAGCACAAGCTCTGCCCGGAGATAAGCCCGAAAAAGACTATAGAAGGATTCGTCGGCGGTATTGTCGTGACGGGTATCGTTTTCACGGCAGCGTTCACGATATACTTCGGCAAGGTGCAGATAGTACCCATGCTGCTTGAATTTGTCATGGGAGCGGTCTGCGCGGTCATCGGAACGGTTGGAGACCTTTCCGCCTCAATGGTGAAGCGTCAGATAGGCTTCAAGGACTATGGAAAGATAATGCCCGGACACGGCGGAATGATGGATCGCTTTGATAGTGTTCTTTTCGTGCTGCCCACGTTCTATGTTATGACGGAGCTGCTGAAGCTTTTGGATCATTAATACCCTGAAAGGAGACTAATCGCGTTCAAGGCGGATAGTCCCTTTCGCATTTTATGAAATAGATCAACATACAATACAAAGGTGGAAATAATAATGAATAAAACTGTTTCCGTGCTCGGGTCTACGGGCTCTATCGGGACTCAGGCACTTGAGGTCTGCGAAAAGCACGGCTTGAAGGTGGCTGCCCTCGCGGCACATAGCAGCGTTGACATGCTCGAAGCACAGGCAAGGAAATTCAAGCCGTCGGTTGTATGCATTTATAATGAGGACAAATACACCGAGCTCCGCGGTCGCCTTGCCGATACGGGCATAAGGGTTCTCTGCGGCATGGAGGGACTTTGCGAAATTGCCGCAATGCAGGAGACTGATATCGTCCTCAACTCCGTTGTCGGCATGGTGGGACTTCTTCCCACGCTGACCGCGATAAATGCGGGCAAGGACATCGCTCTTGCCAACAAGGAGACCCTTGTTGCAGGCGGAGAACTGGTAATGTCCCTCGCAGCCGAAAAGGGAGTTAAGATATATCCCGTTGACAGCGAGCATTCGGCGATATTCCAGTGCTTGCAGGGCAACAAGCGCGAGCAGCTCAGTAAGGTCATACTCACAGCCTCCGGCGGACCATTTTTCGGCAATACCTATGACGAGCTCCGCTCCGTCACAAAGGAACAGGCGCTCCATCACCCCAACTGGGACATGGGAAACAAGATAACAATAGACTCCGCTACCCTAATGAACAAGGGACTTGAATTTATCGAGGCAAAGTGGCTGTTCGACCTTGAACCCGAGCAGATAGAGATAGTTGTTCACCGCCAGAGCGTCGTTCATTCGGCAGTCGAGTACAACGACTACTCGGTCATCGCGCAGCTCGGAGTTCCCGATATGAAGATACCGATACAGTACGCGCTGCTCTACCCGAACCGCGTGGAGTGTCCCACAGGGCGGCTCTCTCTGACGGATTACGGCAGCCTCACCTTTGAAAAACCTGACATTGAAACGTTTAAGTGCCTATCGGCGGCAATAGAGGCGATAAAGCGCGGCGGAGCGTATCCATGCCTTGTGAACTCCGCGAACGAGGAGGCTGTAAAGGCGTTCCTTGGTGATGAGATAGACTTCATTCAGATAGGGGAAATAGTTTCCGCTGTGCTCGATACGTTCGAGCCATCGCAGATAACCTCCTATGAGGACGTGATGAAGGCAGATACTGCTGCAAGAGCTTACGTCAGGGAGCGTATCGGCAAGAAAGGATAATTCTTAAATGGGTATAATCATTGCGATAATCATTTTTGGCATTATAGTGACCGTTCATGAATTCGGGCACTTTATCTGCGCAAAGCTCATCGGGATAAAGGTGATAGAGTTCTCGGTCGGCATGGGTCCGAAGCTGCTTCAGAAGAAAAAGGGCGAGACCTCCTATTCTCTGCGGCTTCTGCCCGTCGGAGGCTACTGTGCAATGGAAGAGGACATCGAGAGCGACGACCCGCGTAATTTCCGCAAGGCAAAGCTCTGGAAGCGTGTTATCGTCCTTGCGGCAGGTGCGTTCAACAATTTTATCCTCGGTTTTATCATGGTCGTGGTACTGATATGCACCCTCGACGGAGTCCCCACGACCGTAATTTCGGGCTTCCGCGGAGTCAGGGAGGATAACGGCGATGTTACCTACTATGCGGAGAGCTATGATTCCGGGCTTCGCCATGACGACAAGATAATCAGAATGGGCGGCACTCGCGTTTACAGCAATCTTGACATCGATTTCATTCTTTCATCGGGCAGTACCGACACCTACGATGTGGTAGTCATCAGAAACGGCGAAAAGCTTGAGATACCGCAGGTAAAATTCGGCGATAAGATGTACGGGGGGGTGTTCGATTTCGGGGTCGTATACAAGGACAAAACACCCCTGACAGTCATAAAGGGGTCAGGCGAGATATTCATGTCCATGACCCATATCGTGGGACTTTCCCTCAAGCAGCTCGTCAGTGGCAAGATCAGCAAGGATGACGTTTCGGGACCTGTAGGCGTTGTCTCCGCAATAAGCGAGACCGCCAAGGAAAGCAATGGCTTGCACGAGGCAGTTTCGAGCATTGCTTACATGACTGCGCTCATTTCGATAAATGTAGGCATTTTCAATCTGCTTCCTATCCCGGGGCTCGACGGCGGAAGACTGCTTTTCTGTCTTATCGAATTTATTCGCAGAAAGCCCGTAAAGCCCGAGCACGAGGGATATGTTCACCTTGTGGGAATGGTGCTTCTGTTTGGCATAATGATATTCGCCACATATAACGATATAGTCCGTCTTGTGACGGGCGGATAGCGGCGATTTCGTGACTTGAAGTAAATAAAAGGAGTATCACTTATGAGAAACGTAAAACCTGTCAGAGTCGGGGACTGCGTCCTCGACGGAAAGCACATATATATACAGTCAATGCTGAACGTGCGCTCGGACGACATTGAGGGCAGCGTCAGGCAGGCGGTCGGGCTCGAAGCAGCGGGCTGCGAGATAATTCGCGCGGCTATCCCGAACATGGAGGCTGTAAGGCTCATTCCCGCCATCAAGGAGGCGGTGAAGATACCGCTGGTTGCGGATATCCACTTCGACTACAAGCTTGCGCTCGAGGCTGCGGCTGCGGGAGTTGACAAGATACGAATAAATCCCGGGAATATCGGCGGAATGGACAGGGTAAAGCAGGTCGTTGAGGCTTGCCGCGCGAGAAGCCTGCCCATACGTATCGGTGTGAATTCGGGCTCTCTTGAAAAGGAGCTTCTTGCGAAGTACGGCTCTCCGACTCCCGAAGCTCTTGTCGAGAGCGCAATGAACCACGCGGCAATGCTGGAGCATTTCGACTTTGACGATATTGTTATTTCCATAAAATCCTCTGACGTAAATAAGATGATAGCTTCCTACAGACTTGCGGCGGAGCGCTGTAATTATCCGCTCCACCTCGGAGTCACCGAGGCGGGCACGGAGAGAATGGGACTTATAAAGTCCGCTGTCGGCATAGGCTCACTGCTCTGCGACGGCATCGGCGAGACGATACGTGTTTCTCTCACCGACGACCCCGTCCGCGAAATAGAGGCTGCAAAGGATATCCTGCGCTGTATCGGCAGGAGGGGCGGAGTGCGGCTCGTTTCATGTCCTACCTGCGGAAGAACAAGAATAGACCTCATCGGTACGGCTAAAAAGGTCGAGGAGGCAGTAAAGGACCTCGAAAAGGATATTACAGTTGCCGTAATGGGCTGTATCGTTAACGGTCCCGGCGAGGCGCGTGAGGCTGACGTAGGCATCGCGGGCGGAGACGGCTGCGCGATAATCTTCAAAAAGGACGGCAGCCAGCGAAAGATCAGGGAGGAGGACATTGTCCCCGAGCTTCTTGCAGAGGTGGACAAGCTTTAATAAATGAACATAAATTTAGCTGAATTTCTGAGCGAATATGGGGCGGAGCTTCCCGACAGCGTCAGGAGCGGTGAGATATTCAAGCTTACATATTCCGAAAAGCTTGACAGCATAAGCTTTTTTGCAAATTTTTCCGATCTTGTTCCTGCGGACGATATTTTTTCTTTTGAAAAGACTGTATCCGAAGCTCTTAAGGTCGACAGGATAAGGCTGAACTGCCGCTATTCCTCGGACTTTTCTATGGACTTTTTCGGTGAGATAATAAAGCTCATGCGAAGGGACGTTCCTGTTGTTAACGGCTTTTTAGAGGACGCAGAGGTCACTTTATCAGGCGATTGCATAAATATCAGGATAGTACATGGAGGACTTGATCTCCTTGTTAAGAATGATTTCTGCGGCAAGCTTTCACAGTGCATTTATAATATGTTCTCACGCAGACTCACAGTAAAGCTCGATGGTGATAATTCCGTATCCTCTGACGATTTTGACAATATGATAACACAGCTCGAGGCGGAGCTTCCAGACTACAGCGATCAGCTCGTGCCTGAAAAGTCCAAAGAGCAGATTCTTGAGGAGGCGCGTCAGGCGGCAGTTCCGACTGCTGTGGTGGATATATCGGCGCTCGATAAGGGATTTGATCCTTCGTCTGCGGAGATAATCAAGGGCAAGGCTATACGTGAAAAGCCCGTTTCGATATGTGATGCGGTCATGAGACTCGGCGAGAAGCTCGTCTTAGTCGGCGATGTTTTCGCAAGCGAGATAAAGGAGCTGCGCAATGAAAAGACTGTTGCGACCTTTGATATCACAGATTACAGCGGTTCGCTGAAGGTGAAGATCTTCGCTGCAAATAAAGAGATAGAGGATATGAAGCTGAGCTCGATCAAAAAGGGGGCTACCCTGCTCGTATCCGGCAAAATAGATTACGATTCCTATGCAAGGGATATCGTTATAACTCCATACTCGCTCATCAAGGTAAAGCGCATACCCAAAATGGACAATTATCCGGAAAAGCGCGTCGAGCTTCATTGTCATACAAATATGTCCGCAATGGACGCAGTTACCGATCCGGTCACTATCATCAACAGAGCCGCGCAGTGGGGACATCAGGCAATAGCTATTACCGACCACGGCTGCGTACAGGCGTTCCCCGACTGTATGTACAATATGCCCAAGGACTTCAAGGTCATTTACGGCTGCGAGGCGTATGTCGTAAACGATATGGACAGACAGCTTATTCTTAAGAAGCCTGATACACGCAGCATAAACGACGAGATAATAATTTTTGACGTAGAGACGACCGGTCTTAGCTTTTCCGCAGACCGCCTTACCGAGATAGGTGCTGTAAAGCTGAAAAATATGCAGGTAGTGGACAGCTTCAATACGAAGGTCAACCCCGGAAAGCATATCCCTGAAAAGATAACCGAGCTGACCGGTATCAGCGATGAGGACGTAAAAAATGCTCCGCCGGAGGACGAAGCTGTGCGTATGTTCATGGAATTCTGCGGAGAGTATCCTGTACTGGCGGCTCACAATGCGAATTTCGATACGACATTTATCAACGAGGTGTGCAAGAGGCATAATATTAAATTTGAATATAACTGGATAGATACGCTCATTCTCTGTCAGGCGATGCTCCCCGAAATGGGACGCCATAAGCTGAATTTAGTAGCAAAGAATCTCAAGCTCGGCAAGTTCGATCACCACAGAGCATCTGACGACGCTCTTATGCTTGCAAAAATATACATAGAGCTCATAGGCAGGCTCGTCAGTGAAAAGGATCTTAAGACCCTCGATGAGATAAACTTCAAGGCGGGCGAAATAGATGTCAAGAAGCTCAAAAGCTATCATCAGATAATACTTGTCCGCAATCAGGCAGGACTAAAGAATCTATACAAACTTGTATCATACAGCAACCTGAATTACTTTTACAAAAAACCTCTTATCCCAAAGTCTGTTTTGCAGGCGCATCGTGAAGGACTTATCTTTGGAAGTGCTTGTGAAGCCGGTGAGCTATTTCAGGCTATGATCAACAAGGCTCCCGAGAAGGAGCTTGAACGGTTGGCAGGATTCTATGATTACCTTGAAATACAGCCCATATGCAACAATGAATTTATGGTGCGCGAGGGTACTGCGGAAAACGACGAAGAGCTTCGCGAGCTCAATCGCCGTATTGTTGCGCTCGGCGATAAGCTTGGCATACCTGTATGCGCTACCTGCGATGTACACTTCCTTGACCCTAAGGACGCTATATACCGCAAGATAATCCTGGCGAGCATGGGCTTTAAGGATTCGGAGAATCAAGCTCCGCTTTACCTGCGCACGACGGAGGAAATGCTCGGCGAATTCGAGTATCTTGGCGCGGACAAGGCGAGAGAGGTCGTTATAACAAATACTAACATGATAGCCGATATGGTAGAGGTCGTGCGTCCGATACCAAAGGGAACGTTTACTCCCACTATCGAGGGCGCCGAGGAGGAGCTTACGCGCATAACCAATGAAAGAGCGCGTGAGATCTACGGCGATCCGCTGCCAGAGCTTGTGGAAAAGCGCCTGAACAGAGAGCTTTCCTCGATCATCAAGCACGGCTTTTCTGTGCTGTATATCATCGCTCAGAAGCTTGTGTGGAATTCGGTCGAGAATGGCTATCTCGTCGGTTCGAGAGGTTCGGTAGGATCTTCGTTCGTTGCCTCTATGGCAGGTATATCCGAGGTAAATCCTCTGCCGCCGCACTATCTCTGTCCGAAATGCCATTATGTTGATTTTGATTCCGATTATGTAAAAAGCTTTTCAGGCAGATCTGGATGTGATATGGAGGACCGAATATGCCCTGTATGCGGCTCGAAGCTTCGAAAAGAGGGGCATGATATTCCTTTTGAGACATTCATGGGATTCAAGGGCGATAAGGAGCCTGATATAGACCTTAACTTCTCGGGAGAGTATCAGGGCTCAGCCCATAAATACACAGAGGTATTGTTCGGTGAGGGGCACGCCTTTAGAGCGGGTACTGTCGGTACTGTGGCTGAGAAGACAGCCTATGGATACGTTCTCGGTTACTATGAGGAGCTTGAGAGAGAGAGAATCTTC
>CALEPT010000256.1 GCA_937910385.1 uncultured Ruminococcus sp.
AGTCGCCCCTTTAGAATCCCTTTCCACGTTGCCGCTTGCGCGTTTTGCGGACCTACACTGCGAAACATAAGATACTATTGATTTATTTGATTTTTCATGATATAATGTTACTTATAAAGCTAATGACCGATCACCCAAAATATAAGGAGCTGAAATGAAAAGATTAATAACAGCAGCTGCCGCCGCAGTAACAGCCGCAGCTGCAATAAGCACGCCGGTGCTTTCGGCAAAAGACTACACTGTCTCTGACCTGCGCGATCTCAGCAGCGCTATACTCGGCAGCTCTCCCCTTAAGGAGGAACAGGACGTGAACAACGACGGTACCATCAATTCATTCGACCTCGCGGCAATGAGAAAGGCCTTCGCGCCTACGGGCGTTTTCACGCAGTCATCGTACCCCGCTGACGAAGAAAATGTCAGATTCACCGGCAGGAATCTCGTCAGCGACGGCATAACATGGCTTATCCAGAGCGGAAGCGCGGTCGAATTCATCGTAAACGCAAGATCGGCTGAAATAACTCTGAAAGGCGACAGCAGTATCTCAAACGGCGAGGACTACCGCTCCAGATACGCAGTCATAGTTGACGGCGAGATAATACTCGATTCAACTATGGGCGAAGCCGAAAAGACCGTTTCGCTTTTCAGCGGCGATGAAGCGCGCACTGCAACAGTAAAGGTCATCCACCTTTCCGAAGCCAATAACGGAGCTGTCGGTATATCGGAAATAAAGGTCGATTCAGATGTAAAAGCTCCCGTCATACCCGCTGCCGAAAAGGAGCTCAGGATAGAGTTCATCGGCGACTCTATCACCTGCGCCTACGGAGTTGAGGGAAGCTCCGCATATGAGAGCTTCAAGACCACGACCGAGAACTTCATGAAGTCCTACGCTTATCTTACTGCCCAGAAGCTCGGTGCGGACTACAGCGCGGTCTCATACAGCGGACACGGCATAATCTCGGGCTATACGTCAGACGGCACCAAGAACAGCGAAGCGCTTCTTCCTCCATACTACGAGCAGTACGGCAAACAGACCGAATACAGCGAAAAATGGGACTTCACCAAAGCTCCCAACGACGTTGTCGTAATAAACCTCGGAACGAACGACTCCAGCTATGCGACGGGCGATCACTTTGAGGAAAGAGCGCAGGAATACTGCGATGAGTATGAGAAATTCCTCGAAACGGTGAGAAAGAATAATCCCGACGCATATATCATCTGCACCCTCGGAACAATGGGTGCTGCGGATCTTTACCCATACATCGAGCAAGCCGTATCCGCCTTTAAGGAGAAAACGGGCGATGAGCGCATATCAAGCTATCTTTCAGCTGTCCAGAGCGCTGATAACGGCTACGGCTCGGACTGGCACCCTTCTGCGGTAACTCAGCAGAAGTGCGCCTATGTGCTTGCGGACAAGATATGTCAGGTTCTTGGAATGGACTCCGACCAGATAGGCCTTGACGTTGCCGCAGACGCTCAGTACAGCATAAGCATCGACGAAAGCTCGGGTGCGAATGCCGCTACCTACTTCTCGGATTATGATAAGTCGTTCTGGATAAATATGGTCAGCGGAGGAAGCTCGCCCGATTCTGTAGAGGCTGTTGTATCGGGCATCGGTCTGCGAAAGAACGGCAAATACCTACTTTCCTTCAAATGCACCACGACCGACGGAACAGAGCTGCCTGTCATCATAAGGAGTGCGGACGGCTCTACGGTGTATTTCAGCGATACATTCACGGCTGCCGGCGAAAAGACTCCCTACGAGGCTGAGTTCACCGCTCCTGCCGACGACTCTGAGGCGGAATTCGTCATGCAGATAGGCGGCAAGGATTATTACAGCGTCACGCTTTATGAGCTTCACATTGAAAAGACGGGATAAAAGTCCCTTAAAGCGGCAGCTTGACATTTCCGGCCGTATAAAGTATAATATCCCTAAGGACTGACGGGAGGTGTATTTATGGAAAAAAGTAAAGCAATGGCAATGCTCATCGCTCTTGCGGCGGCAATGCTCGTTATACTGGCAGGAAAATCCTGCGCTGACGATATACAGGAAAAAAACAAGGCTCACCGCGATCAGTCCACTGCTGTACCGCAGCAGTATGTCACTAATGATTACGCCTACACTCAGCCCCCTGTCACTGACCCCGTTACCGTCCAGCAGCCGACCGAGAAGATGTATGAAGAGGTAACGAATATCCTCGGCGATGTTGTAGAGACTATCCCGATAACTACGGCTTCTCCCGACCCGGCAGCCGAAACACAGGCTGAAATTCCCACTGAAACAAAATCTATCCTTGAAAGCTACAACGAAAAGCGTTTTGAAAACGTCACTACCCTTCCCCCATATCCTACCGAGAACCCCAATTCCCCGCAGAGCACCTCAACTATAGTTATCGAACTCCACTGACGAGCTGGCGCGGAGCCCCCGCCGAGCTGAATCAGCTCGACCATTTCCACGTTGTCCGAGCTGAATCAGCTCGACCATATCCACGTTGTCACTCGCAAGCTCGTTCACTC